>NZ_JAMYVA010000009.1:0-206091 GCF_040323505.1 Mesorhizobium sp. M0040 | reverse complement strand
CAGAGCCTGCCAGTCGGTTTCGATCGAATCATTCGTTCCCATCTGGCCGAGGAATCACATCTCGATTCCACCAGTCCACATCTAAGTTAGCGCCTATGGGGCGAAATCCCTGCTTGGGCGATTGCGATCTCCATGGCCCGGCGCGCACCGTCGCCGTCCTCGGGACCGGAGGTGACGTGATGAGCATCCGCCGTCGTGCCGTAGCCGACAAGCTCGGCCAGCGGTCTTGCGCCGCGCGCCAGCGCGTGGCTCAATTCCTCGATGACCAGCATGCCGGCTCCTTCGCCCATGACGAAGCCGTCCCGCGACTTGTCGAACGGTCGGGAGGCCTCATCAGGACGGTGATTAAAGGACGTCGAAAGAGAGCGTGCCGCGGCAAACCCACCGAGGCTGACAAGATTCATGCATGCTTCCGTCCCGCCGCACACGGCAATATCGGCCTCGTTGGCGCGGATTAGGCGAGCCGCATCGCCGATCGCCTGAATGCCGGCCGCGCACGCCGTCACGGGTGCACCGAGCGGACCTTTGAAGCCATAGCGGATCGAGACGTGGCCTGCCGCGAGGTTCACCAGGAAGGACGGCACCGTAAAAGGTGATAGACGGCGGACGCCGCGCCGGTCGACCGTGCGCACCGCCTCGGTTATGGCCGGGAACCCGCCGACGCCCGAGGCGATGATCGTGGCCGTGCGCAAGCGATCCGCTTCCGAGACGGGGGCCCATCTTGCTTGGGCGAGCGCCTCTTGTGCCGCGGCCAGCGCAAAGAGAATGAACCGGTCCACCTTGCGCTGATCCTTCGGCGGAAGGATGGCTTCCGGATCGAAACCAGCGTCCGGATCTTCTTCTGTCGAGGGCACCACCCCGCCGACCTTCGCCGGCAGGTCGCACACCACGTCATCCGCAAGCCTCCGGATCCCAGAGCGGCCGGCCAGGAGACGCGACCAGGACGCTTCAACATCGGCAGCAAGGGGCGTAACCGCTCCCATGCCCGTAACAACAATCCGTCGCATCTATTTTCCTGTCAGTTTGGGCGCGCCGCAGGCGCCGCGACGCCGTTCAAGTGCCGGCTGATTCACGAACTTGATTGGCCGCCGCATCCAGAAAGGCCTGCGCGAGGTCAGGATCGTTGATGAGGCGCGATAACATCAGCGCACCGACCATCGTCGAGAGAATGGCCATGGCCCTGCCATCGAACTCCCCGCCACTGGTCTCAGCAATGAAACGGCCGAGGATCTCGAGATGCTCCTTGATCCCGGCTTCGAACGGCGCTTTCACGTCCTTGCCCTGTCTGGCGGCATCCGAGCCGAGCGCCACGATCGGGCAGCCGTCCATCTTTTCTCCGCGATGGTCCATACTGAGGTAGAACGCGATCACCGCGCCAAGCGGATCATCAGGGTTTGCCGCAGTCGCGGCCGACCATCGATGGGTGGCGCTCTCCATCGCCCGCCTGGACGCCTGCGCCGCCAGGTCGTCCTTGGATGCGAACTGCTTGTAAAATGCGCCTTGGGTCAGTCCGGCACCCTTCATCAGATCCTTAAGGCCGATACCGTCAAAGCCGCGCTCCCGAAAAAGGCGGCTTGCCACGTTGATGACGGTTTCTCGGTTTTCCGCTGCCTGAGTACGACTTACGCGCATTGTTGACCTCTTTTTTAGATTGCGTTCGTAATCTATAGCCTATATAGAGTTCGAACGCAATCTAAAAAGGAGATACGAAATGATCCGCAAAACCCTGAGCGCATCGCTCCTGGCCGCGCTGTTTCTTGCGACCCCGGCTTTTGCCGAGGAAGCCACCATCGGACGCCCGATCGAGGGCGGCAGCCTGCACGAGGGACACCTTGACATGGTTGTCTACTACGTCCCGGTCGACGGCGACCTCCTGGAGGTCACCGCCACCTTCGCGCCGAAGACCGGGGGCGATCCGCTGCGCGTCGTCATGGGCCTCGCCGACGACGACTCCGTGGCATTTTCCATGCCGGGCCACCAGGACTCGCTCTACGCGTTCTCAAGGTCCGGGGATGAGGTGACGGTCTCGACCGAGACTGACATGCATCTGCGAGCCGACGCGACAATACGCTGATCCGAAGTTCAGACCGCAGCCGGCGTGCTGCTGGCCGTGGGCTCTCGCGTCCGCTCGGCTCGCCGCACGGTGCCTCGATCACGCCATCGAATAAGTTTGGGGAGAGGTCAAATGCTATACAGTTATTTTGTCGAGAAATCGATCCGAGAGAGCTTCGACCACGTCAACAACCATCGCTGGGATGAGGCGGTGAAGGCACTCGCGCTGCATGTCCATCACCGCGTTTCCGGCGCCGACGCACTTGGTGGTGAGCGCCGCGACAAAGAAGCCATGCGCCGCTGGTTTGAGCGCCTCGGCCGCGTCCTGCCCAATCTCCATCTCACGGTCAACCACATCTGGGTGAAGGGCTGGCCGTGGCATACCACCGTGTTTGCCCAATGGGACGGTACCGCAACGCTGCTCAATGGCGACGCGTCGTACGTCAACCGTGGTCTCCACGTGTTCACCCTGCGGTGGGGCAGAGTCTATGCACTTGAGGAATTTTACGATTCACAAGCAGCGGCCCGCGGTCTTGCCGCCCAAGCGGCAGCTGGCCTCGAAGAAGCTGTCGCCGAACCAATTGTAGGCTAGCAGACGCTCAGTCAGAGCCCACCCGTTCCGTGAACGCGGGGGCGCTACCGCGTGGGCCAGCGCTTGGAGGGCGGTCGACTCAGCTCCGCAAATGCGTGCCACCAGCGATGCCTCCCTATCCTCGGCGCGTGGACGTCGGTCTGGAGATCACAGCCGATCAGCCGCTGATACACACCATCGTTTATCTGAAGCGTTTGCCTGGACCGCGCGCCCTAACTCGCGCGACCTCTACTGTTCAGTTCCTCGTGCGGATAGAGCTTGCCGAACAGTGGCAGGTACATCGCGCCCTTGCGCATCAGAAAATCGTGGAAGGTCGCCATCGCCGGCGAGATCGCGTGATCGCTGCGCATCACCGAAAACCATTGCCGGCGGATCGGCATGCCGACGACGTCGAGGATGACCAGCCGGCCGGCTTCGGTTTCGGCAGCGATGGTGTGGGCAGAGATGAAGGCGATGCCGAGCCCGGCCATCACCGCCTGCTTGATGGTCTCGTTCGAGCCCATCTCGACGCCCAGATCGTCGATGCGGCCAGGCACGTCGCTCAAAAATATTTCCAGCGAGATGCGCGTTCCGGAGCCGGGCTCGCGAATGAGGAAATGCTCCTCGGCGATCCGCTCCTTGGAAATGTCGCGTGCCGACGCCAGCGGGTGGTCGGGCGGTGCGATGATGACCAGCGGGTGATCGCCGAAGACCGAAGCACGCACCGGGACTTCCTTGGCCGGGCGTCCCATCAGCGCGATATCGATGTCGTGGTTCTTCAGATTGTCGATCGTCTCGGCGCGGTTGCCGATGGCAAGGCGCATGTCGATATCGGGATGTTCCTTCATGAAGGCGGCCATCAGCCGCGGCGCGAAATATTTGGCCGTGGAAACGACGCCGAGCCGCAAGCTGCCGGCGCGCACGCCCTTGATCGCATCCATCTTGTCTTCGAGCAGACGAAGCCGTTCCTCGATGGCCTGTGCCGTCTCGACGAAGGCCAGACCTGCGGCAGTGGGACGCATGCCGTCCGACGTCCGGTCGAACAAGGCCAGTTGGAACTCCTCCTCCACCTGCCGCAACTGGATCGTCACCGCTGGAGGAGACAGGCCTAACACCCTGGCCGCGCTGACGATTTTTCCGTGGCTGATGATTGCCTGAACGGTCTTGAACTGCTTGAGCGTGAGGTTTCTCATAGGGCATACTAAAATTTTTTAAGTGCCTGAGTAAAGTTATTGAATTTTACTTATCCAGCGTCGTTTGTTCTCCTTTCCCAATCCGGCCGACCCGAGGAGAGGCGGCTGGATCGGGAGGTTACGATGCCAGCGGCAACGCTCGACGCTTTTCTGAACTCCTATCTTGGCGAGCCGGACGAACTGCGCTCCGCCGTCGTAGCGACCATCCGTCAGCTGACGCAGGCGGCCACCACGATCCGCAACACCATCAATCAAGGGGTGCTCGGCACGGCCTTTGCCGGAACCCGCGGCGCCAATGCTGACGGCGACATCCAGAAGGATCTCGATGTCTTCGCCGATGACATCTTCCTCGACGCCATGCGCCACGCTCCGGTCGCGCTCTACGCTTCCGAGGAACTGGAGCAGCCGGTGCTGCTCGACAGGCAAGCGCCTCTTGCCATCGCCATCGACCCGCTCGACGGCTCATCCAACATCGACACCAACGTGTCGATTGGAACGGTCTTCTCGCTCCTCCCTGCAATTGGTGCGCCGGATGGGAATCCGGCCGCCTCGTTTTTGCAGGCAGGCGTGAACCAGCTGGGCGCCGGTTTCTTCATCTACGGCCCGCAGCTGGCGCTGGTTCTGTCGCTCGGCAGCGGCACCCATGTCTTCGTTCTCTCAACCCGGCTCGGCACCTTCGTCCAGGCCTACGAGAGCCGGATCATCCCACAGCGAACCCAGGAGTTCGCCATCAACGCCGCCAACTACCGGCATTGGGACGAGGCGGTGCGGCTCTACATCGATGACTGCCTTGAAGGCACCGAAGGCCCACGCGAGAAGGACTTCAACATGCGCTGGATCGCCTCCCTGGTCGCGGACTGCTACCGCATATTGATGCGCGGCGGCGTATTCCTGTATCCAGGCGATAAGCGCAAGACTTACCGCCAGGGGCGACTGCGCCTCGTCTATGAGGCAAACCCGATCGCCTATCTCGTCGAACAGGCGGGCGGTGCCGCCACCGATACGATCAACCGCATCCTCGAAATCGAACCAGAGAACCTTCACCAGCGCGTGCCCATGGTTTTCGGATCGGCGCGGGAAGTCGCGCGCATCACCCGCTACCACACCGAGCCGAGCGCCATCGGCGAGCGCGCGCCGCTGTTCAGCCGCCGCGGCCTTTTCAGGGCCTGAAGACCATGTCGGCAAAGCACCCCATCATTACCATCACCGGGTCGTCGGGCGCAGGCACCACCTCTGTCAAGCGCATCTTCGAGCTGATCTTCCGGCGCGAGAACATCGGGGCCGCCTTCATCGAAGGCGATGCTTTCCATCGCTACGACCGCGCCACGATGAAGGCGAAGGTGGCCGAGGAGGAAAAGGCGGGCAATCCGAACTTCACCCACTTCCACGCCGAGGCCAATGAACTGGCAATCCTCGAAGAGGTATTCGAGGAATATGGCCGCCGGGGAACCGGAAAGACCCGCACATACATCCATGATGAGGATGAGGAGAAGCAGTACGGCACGCCGCCGGGACATTTCACCGAATGGCGCGAATTTCCGCCGAGCCACCTGCTCTTCTACGAGGGCCTGCATGGCTGCATCGTCACCGACAAGATCAACCTGGCCAGGCACGCGGATCTCAAGATCGGCGTGGTGCCGGTCATAAATCTCGAATGGATCCAGAAGATCCATCGCGACCGCGCAACGCGCGGCTATTCCACCGAGGCGGTGATGGACGTGATCCTGCGTCGCATGCCGGACTATGTCCGCTACATCGTCCCGCAGTTTTCGCAGACCGCCATCAACTTCCAGCGCGTGCCGATCGTCGACACGTCCAATCCATTCATCGCGCGCTGGATACCGACGCCCGACGAATCGATGCTGGTTATCCGCTTCGCCAATCCCCGCGGCATCGATTTCCCCTACCTGCTTTCGATGATCCACGACTCGTTCATGTCGCGGCCGAATTCCATAGTGGTGCCCGGCAACAAGCTCGACCTTGCCATGCAGCTGATCCTGACGCCGCTCATCCTGCAATTGATCGAACGCAAGAACCGTGTGTCGTGAGGAGGACGCCATGAACAGCCAGGCAGCAGCACTGAAGCCCGTCGCCGCCGTCTCGGAGCGCGACATGGCCAACGCCATTCGCGCACTGGCGATGGACAGCGTCCAAAAGGCCAATTCCGGTCATCCGGGCATGCCGATGGGCATGGCCGATGTCGCAACGGTGCTGTTCAGCCGCTTCATCAATATCGATCCGTCGGCCCCCAACTGGCCCGATCGTGACCGTTTCGTGCTGTCGGCCGGGCACGGCTCGATGCTGCAGTATGCGCTGCATTACCTGCTAGGCTTTGAAGACATGCCTATCGAAGAATTGCAGCGGTTTCGCCAGCTGGGCAGCCGCACCGCCGGACATCCGGAATATGGCCATGCGCTTGGCATCGAGACGACGACCGGCCCGCTTGGACAAGGCATTTCGACCGCTGTCGGCATGGCGCTGGCGGAGCGCATGCTTGCGGCCCGCCACGGCGCCGATCTCGTCGACCATTTCACCTACGCGATCGCCGGCGACGGCTGCCTGCAGGAAGGCATCAGCCACGAGGCGATCGATCTTGCCGGTCACCTGAAGCTCTCCCGGCTGATCGTCTTTTGGGACGACAATGCGATCTCGATCGACGGGCCCACTTCCCTGTCGACATCGATGGACCAGCCGGCGCGGTTCAAAGCCGCTGGATGGCATGTCCAGTCGGTGAACGGCCACGACACCGAAACCGTTGCGGCGGCAATCGAAGCGGCGCAGCAATCGGACCAGCCGTCTCTGATCGCCTGCCGCACGGTGATCGGCAAGGGAGCGCCCAATCTGGGCGGTTCGGAAAAGACGCATGGCGCGCCGCTGGGCGATGCGGAGATCGCCGCGACGCGCGAAAACATCGGCTGGGCCTTCGCGCCGTTCGAGGTGCCGGACGATATCCTTTTCGCCTGGCGCGAGATTGCCGGCCGCGGTCAAGCGGCACGCCGTGCCTGGGAGCAGCGGCTTGCCGCCTCACCACGGCGGCAGGCCTTCGAGAGCGCGGTCACCGGCGCCCTGCCCGACGCGGTCTTCGAAGCACTCGGCGCTTTCCGCAAGGAGCATGTCGGGAAGGCGACCAAGGTTGCAACGCGAAAAGCCTCGGAAATGGCACTCGCTGCGATCAATGGCGCAACCGAACTGACCGTCGGCGGCTCCGCCGATCTGACGCATTCGAACCTGACGATCACCAAGGGTATGAACCGCATCGCGCCGGGTGACTACGCCGGCCGCTACATCCACTACGGAATCCGCGAGCACGGCATGGCGGCAGCCATGAACGGCATCGCACTGCATGGCGGCTTCGTGCCTTATGGCGGCACGTTCCTGTGCTTCGCCGACTACGCGCGCGGCGCGATGCGGCTCTCGGCGCTCATGGGCCAGCGCGTCATCTATGTGATGACGCATGATTCCATTGGTCTCGGCGAGGACGGCCCGACCCACCAGCCGATCGAGCACCTGGCGATGCTGCGGGCGACGCCAAACCTCAACGTCTTCCGTCCGGCCGACATCATCGAAACGGCGGAGTGCTGGGAACTGGCGCTGAGAAGCGAGAAGCGGCCGAGCGTGCTGGTGCTCTCGCGCCAGAACCTGCCGATGCTGCGCCAAGCACCTAGCGGCGAGCCACACAGCGACGAGAACCGGTCGAGCCGGGGCGCCTACATCCTGCGCGAGCCAGCCGGGCACCGCGCGGTGACGCTGATCGCCACCGGCTCGGAGGTCGAAATCGCGGTTGCCGCCGCCCTACGGCTGGAGACCGAGCACGGCGTCGCCGCCGCGGTTGTCTCGATGCCGTGCTGGGAGCTTTTCGAGGAGCAGGATGCCGGCACCCGCAAGGCCGTCCTCGGCTCGGCGCCCCGCATTGCCATCGAAGCCGCAGCACGGCTCGGCTGGGATCGCTGGATCGGCGACACCGGCACTTTCGTCGGCATGGCCGGTTTCGGCGCCAGCGCCCCTGCCCCGGATCTTTACCGGCATTTCGACATCACGCCCGAAGCCGTCGCGGCAGCGGCGCTGAAGCTCATCATCTAGGAGGACGACCATGGCCCGCATCACCCTTCGCCAGCTTCTCGACCATGCCGCCGAGCACGGCTACGGGGTGCCGGCATTCAACATCAACAACATGGAACAGGGCCTCGCCATCATGGAGGCCGCCAGGGCCTGCGATGCGCCGGTTATCATCCAGGCCTCGCGCGGCGCCCGTTCCTATGCCAATGACATCATGCTGGCCAAGATGATGGAGGCGTTGACCGAAATCCATCCGGCCGTTCCGCTATGCATCCATCAGGATCACGGCAACAACGAGGCCACCTGCCTGTCGGCGATCCGCCACGGCTTCACCTCGGTGATGATGGACGGATCGCTGATGGCGGATGCCAAGACACCGGCGAGCTACGACTACAACGTCGCCATCACCGAACGTGTCGCACGCATGGCGCATTGGGTCGGCGCTTCAGTCGAAGGCGAGCTCGGCGTGCTCGGCTCGCTGGAAACCGGCCAGGGCGAGGCCGAGGACGGGCACGGCGCTGAAGGTGCGCTTTCCCACGACCAGCTTTTGACCGATCCCGACCAGGCGGTCGACTTCGTGACCGCCACCCGGGTCGACGCGCTGGCGATCGCCTGCGGTACCTCGCACGGCGCCTATAAATTCAGCCGCAAGCCTGACGGCGGCATCCTGGCCATGCAGGTGATCGAGGCGATTCACGAAAAGCTGCCCAACACGCATCTGGTCATGCACGGGTCTTCCTCCGTGCCGCAGGAACTGCAGGACATCATCAACAACTATGGCGGCGAGATGCCCCAGACCTTTGGCGTCCCGGTCGAGGAAATCGAGCGCGGCATCCGCTACGGCGTGCGCAAGGTCAACATCGACACCGATTGCCGAATGGCCATGGCCGGGCAGTTCCGCCGCGTTGCGACGGAGGACCCGCGCGAATTCGATCCGCGTAAATTCCTGAAACCCGCCATGGACGCCCTGCGCGACCTTTGCCGCGATCGATTCGAACGCTTCGGCACCGCAGGCCACGCGTCGAAGATCAGGGTGATCGCCATGGATGAGATGGCGAAACGTTACGCCGCAGGAAAGCTCGACCCCCAAATCGCAACAGCGAAAGCCGCCTGAGCGGCAAACAGGAGACCTGCCATGAACAAGATCGACATGCCCTCAGCAGGCACGCTCAAGGAAGGCAAGGAACGCTACAGGTCGGGCGTCATCCCCTACAAGAAGATGGGCTACTGGGAGCCGGACTACCGGGCCAAGGAGACCGACCTGATCGCCATGTTTCGGATCACGCCGCAGCCCGGCGTCGACCACGAGGAGGCGGCCGCCGCCATCGCCGGTGAATCCTCTACCGCGACATGGACCGTGGTGTGGACCGACAGGCTCACCGCCTGCGAGCTCTACCGCGCCAAGGCATTCAAATCCGAGCCGGTGCCGAACACAGGTCCAGGCACCAGGATCGAGCAACAGTACTTCGCCTATATCGCCTACGACCTCGACCTGTTCGAGCCCGGCTCCATCGCCAACCTGACTGCATCGATCATCGGCAACGTGTTCGGCTTCAAGGCCGTCAAGGCCTTGCGGCTCGAGGACATGCGCATCCCGGTGGCTTACCTCAAGACCTTCCAGGGCCCGGCGACCGGCATCGTGGTGGAACGCGAGCGGCTCGACAAGTTCGGCCGGCCGCTGCTCGGCGCGACGACGAAGCCGAAGCTTGGCCTGTCCGGCCGCAACTACGGCCGCGTCGTCTACGAGGCGCTGAAGGGTGGCCTCGACTTCGTCAAGGACGACGAGAACATCAACTCACAGCCCTTCATGCATTGGCGCGACCGTTTCCTCTACTGCATGGAGGCTGTGAACAAGGCGTCGGCCGCCACCGGCGAAGTCAAGGGCCATTATCTCAACGTCACCGCCGGCACGATGGAGGACATGTACGAGCGCGCCGAATTTGCAAAACAGCTTGGCTCCTGCATCGTCATGATCGACCTCGTCATTGGCTACACGGCAATCCAGTCGATGGCCAAGTGGGCACGCCGCAACGACATGATCCTGCACCTGCACCGGGCCGGCAACTCGACCTATTCGCGCCAGAAGAACCACGGCATGAATTTTCGCGTCATCTGCAAATGGATGCGGATGGCCGGCGTCGATCACATCCATGCCGGCACGGTGGTCGGCAAGCTGGAAGGCGACCCGCTTATGATCAAGGGGTTTTATGACACGCTGCGCGAGGAGCGCACGCCGCAGAACCTCGAAACCGGGCTGTTCTTCGATCAGGACTGGGCCTCGCTCAACAAGGTGATGCCCGTCGCCTCCGGTGGCATCCATGCCGGCCAGATGCACCAGTTGATCCATTATCTCGGCGAGGACGTCATCCTGCAGTTCGGCGGCGGCACGATCGGCCATCCGGACGGCATCCAGGCCGGCGCGACGGCCAATCGCGTCGCGTTGGAGGCGATGATCCTCGCCCGCAACGAGGGCCGCGACTATCTGCGCGAAGGGACCAAAATCCTCGAACAGGCGGCCAGATGGTGCACGCCGCTCAAGGCGGCCCTGGAGACGTGGAAGGACGTCACCTTCAACTACGAATCGACCGACACGGCCGACTTTGTGCCAACCGCAACGCCGAGCTTCTAGACGAAAGGAACCGTCGCCATGATGACCAATCCCGGAAACAAGGTCACGCAGGGACAGTTTTCGTTCCTGCCCGAGCTAACCGATGAGCAGATTTCGGCGCAGATCAAATACGCACTGAAAAACCACTGGGCGGTCAGCGTCGAATACACGGACGATCCACATCCGCGAAACACCTATTGGGAAATGTACGGCAACCCGATGTTCGACCTGAGGGACCCGGCGGGCATCCTGCTTGAAGTCAACAATTGCCGGAAAGCCATGCCCAACATGTATGTCCGGGTCACCGCCTTCGATTCGACCAAGGGCTGGGAAGCACCGCGCATGTCATTCATCGTCAACCGGCCACCCAATGAACCCGGGTTCCGGCTGCTGCGCCAAGAGCGTGACGGCCGCAGTCAGGGCTATTCGATCGTGCCTTATGCGACCGACAGGCCCGAAGGCGAACGGAGCTAGGCGAACCATGCTGGACGCGATAGCAAAGAGCGCTGCCGCGCAGGGCGAATCGGTTGATCTACAGGCCGAGTTCGAGGCGTCCAACATCGACGAGGTGATGGACAAGCTCGACCGCGAACTCGTCGGCCTGAAGCCCATCAAGACCCGCATCCGCGAGATCGCTGCGCTGCTCCTGGTCGACCGGCTTCGCCGCAAGTTCGGGCTGATCTCTGGCGCGCCAACGCTGCACATGAACTTTACGGGAAATCCCGGTACCGGAAAGACCACCGTGGCGCTCAGAATGGCCGAAATCCTGCATCGTCTTGGCTATGTCCGCGAAGGGCACATGGTCGCGGTGACGCGCGACGATCTCGTCGGCCAGTATGTGGGCCACACCGCGCCCAAAACCCGCGAAGTGATCAAGCGCGCCATGGGCGGGGTGCTTTTCATCGACGAGGCCTACTATCTCTACAAGCCCGAGAACGAACGCGACTACGGCCAGGAATCGATCGAAATCCTGCTGCAATGCATGGAAAACAACCGTGACGATCTGGTTGTGATTCTTGCCGGCTACAAGGACAAGATGGACCGCTTCTTCGACAGCAATCCCGGCATGCGCTCGCGCATCGCCCATCACCTCGATTTTCCGGACTACGGCGTCAGCGAACTCAAATCAATCGCCGAGATCATGCTGGCGGAACAGAATTACCGTCTCAGCGAAGCGGCGGCCAAGGCCCTCGAAGAGTATCTCCCGATCCGCATGCGGCTGCCGCATTTCTCCAACGCCCGCTCCGTTCGCAATAGCCTCGACCGGGCGCGGCTTCGCCAGGCCAGCCGGCTTTTCGCATCGCGCGACCGGGCGTTGACGAAAATCGATCTTATCACCATCGAGGAATCCGATATTCGCGGCAGCCCGGTGTTCGCGGAAGGTAAGCTCGAAGGCGAACCGGAGACGAAGGCGCGCTGACAAGATGACGGCGGTTGGTGTGCAGCGACCGGAAACGGACGACAGAATGGGAGCCGACGACCATGGATACCAAAACAATCATCGCGCCCTCGGTGCTTTCCGCGGACTTCTCGCGGCTCGGCGACGAGGTCGAAGCGGTCGTCCGGGCGGGTGCCGATTGGATCCATCTCGATGTGATGGATGGCCATTTCGTGCCCAACATCACCTTCGGTCCGCCGGTGGTCAAGGCGATCCGCAATCGAACGGACAAGGTCTTCGATTGCCACCTGATGATCGCGCCGGCCGACGCCTATCTAGGCGCCTTCGCCGATGCCGGCTGCGACATCATTACGGTGCATGCCGAGGCCGGACCGCATCTCGACCGATCGCTGCAGGCAATCAGAAATCTCGGCAAGAAGGCAGGCGTGTCGCTAAACCCGTCAACGCCGGAAAGCGTCATCGAATATGTACTTGACCGGCTCGATCTGGTGCTTCTGATGACGGTCAATCCGGGCTTCGGTGGCCAGGCCTTCATTGCGGCGGTCGTCGACAAGGTCAGGCGGGTCAAGGCGCTGGTCGGCCATCGTCCGATCGACATAGAGATCGACGGCGGCGTCACGCCCGAAACCGCTCCGCTTGTCACCGCGGCCGGTGCCAATGTGCTGGTCGCCGGCTCGGCCATCTTTAAGGGCGGCACCGAGGCGGCCTATCGCGCCAATATCGGCACCATCAGGCAGGCGGCCGACGGGGCGATCCGGAAAGCGGCGTAAACCGTTTCATCGGAGGGCAAACATTTCATCGGAGGAAATCTTGGCGGCAATCCCACCTGTCTGCGATTTCGGCTGGCGAGCCATCGACGCCGTTTTGCCCGGCGTCGACGGCACATCGCATTCGATCTTAAGCCACGCCGGCCCGAACGGGCTGGTGGTGGCCTTCATCTGCAACCACTGCCCCTATGTGAAGGCGGTGATTTCACGGATGGTGCACGATGCCAATGACCTCAAGGCCGAAGGCATCGGCTTTGTCGCGATCAACTCCAACGATAGCGACGCCTATCCGGATGATTCCTTCGACAACATGAAGCTCTTCGCCGGGACGAACGGCTTCACTTTCCCCTATCTCCATGACGAGCACCAGACGGTGGCGCGTGCCTACGGAGCCGTTTGCACTCCGGATTTCTTCGGGCTCAACAACGAGTTGACGCTGCAATATCGCGGCCGGCTTGACGCGTCGCGACGCGACGCCGAATCGCCCGGACTGAGGCGCGACCTGTTCGAGGCGATGAAGCAGGTTGCCCGAACCGGCGACGGACCGCTGGACCAGATCGCTTCGATCGGCTGTTCGATCAAGTGGAAGGATGCTGCATGAACGTCGGCGCAGTCAGGCCGTTTCGATCGCGCAAGGCGATCCTGTTCGATCTCGACGGCACGCTGGTCGATTCGGCGCCTGATATAGCGGCCGCCGTCAACGAATTGCTGGCCGGACACGATCTGCCGCCGCTGCGGCTGGATCAGGTCAAGGCCATGATCGGCGGCGGCATCAGGAAACTGGTCGAACGAGCCTTCGCGGCTTCCGGCACGCCGCTCCTCGGCACTGCACTCGATGAGGCCAACCGCGTCATGGCGCCGATCTATCGCAGGCATCTGACCGGCCGCACGAGGCTGATGCCTGGCGTCAGGGAGGTTCTCACGCACTTGCATTTGAGCGGAATAGCCTTGGGCGTGGTGACCAACAAGCCGCAGCTGGCAGCTCGCGAAATCCTGCTGCATTTTCGGCTGACGGACTATCTCTGCGCGATCGTCGGCGGAGACGCGGTGACATACTTGAAGCCGGCGCCAGACGCGCTGTTGCTGGCGCTCGACCTGCTTCAGGTCGAACCTCGTGACACGCTGATGGTCGGAGACAGTAGCGCCGACGTGGCCGCCGCCCGCGCCGCCGGCATGGCAGTCATTCTGCTGCGTGGCGGATACAGCCAAATTCCCGTTGAAGAGCTTGGCGCCGACCTCGTTTGCGACAGCCTGTTCGATCTGCCGTCAGCGATGCAGAGGCTGCAAGACGCTGCGTGACCCCATGCGCAAAGCCGAGCCAACGCCGGCCGAGCGCAGTCCAACGGCCGGCGGTACCGCGTTATTTTGAGAATTGCTTGAGATAAGCAATGACGTTGGCGATGTCCTCGTCTTTCTTGAGGCCGACAAACGCCATCTTGGTTCCTTTGACCATCGCCTTGGGATCGCGAAGGTAGGTCGTCAGCGTAGCCTCATCCCATTTGACGCCGGACTTGCCGGCCTCGGTCATGGCCTTGGAATAGCTGAACCCCGGATGCGTCCCGGCCGTTCGGCCGATAACGCCGTTCAAGGACGGACCGACCTTGTTCTGGTCCTTGTCTGCGACGTGGCAGACCTTGCATTTGGCGAAGACCTTCTCACCCGCCGCGGCATCCTGTGCCTGAGACTGGGTAGTGACAAAGGTGGCGACGGACACGGCGGCGAAAAATGCGACTGCGCGCATGGCATTTCCTCATTGATCGTGTGAGTGCCCGGGACACTTTACGCGTGTCGATGCCTTGATCGCCGGCATTCGTTTTAAAGCGGGAGAGCGAACTATTCGTCCTTCCTCCCCGGACTGGCAGCACCTGCACGCCTCGAAAAGCTAGACTGCCGATGAAGGAAGTCAATCGTACAAAGGTCCTGTTTCGTTTCCCGACTGCGCGAAGGGAGGTGTGTAGCGACACGCGGTCCACATCATTGACGCCTGTTGGCCGAACGCGTAGCCTCACTCCAACCGGTTTGCTGTTTGGGCACCTTCAGGAATCCGCGCAACTCCAAAGCACGAACTCTGGAGAGTTCGCCGCGCAGGCGACGATAAGTGCCAAATGGACATGGTCGATCTCATATTAACGGTGTGCCTTAGCGCCAATCCGGGCAATTGCCGACATGAACATCTCTATTTCGAGAGCCGCGGCTCTCTGTTCCAATGCATGTTCCTGGCGCCCACCGAGATCGCAAAATGGTCTCAGGAACATCCGAGTCTCAAGGTCGTGCGCTGGAAATGTGCCGTTCCGAGCAAGGAACGAGCGATTTGATCGACATTCCTGGTTCGTCGACGACCCTAAAAGAGGAGACGCCATGATGATTTCGCGGCGCACGACGCTGCGCTTGGCGGCTCTGGGGGCCATCCTCGCCTCAAAGCCGGTTGCCGTGTTTGCGGCCGCTAAGGTCCGAATTGGTGTCCTGAAGTTCGGCACCGTGAGCTGGGAACTCGATACGTTGAAACGCCACAAGCTCGACGAGGCCAACAGGATCGATCTGGAAATTGTCTACTTCGCCGGGGAGGATGCGACCAACGTCGCGCTGCTGGCCGGCGCGATCGACATGATCGTGACCGACTGGCTGTGGGTCTCGCGCCAGCGCTCCGAGGGCGGCGACCTTACATTGGCCCCTTATTCGACCGCCGTGGGGGCAATCATGGTGAAGGAGGAATCGCCGATCCGGACGCTCGCCGACCTCAAGGAAAAGAAAATCGGTGTCGCCGGCGGCCCGCTCGACAAGAGCTGGCTACTGGTCCAGGCGCTGGCCAGACGCGATCACGGCCTCGACCTGCCGACAGCCTGTGACGTCGTCTTTGGCGCGCCGCCGCTGATTTCTGAAAAGGCGATGCAAGGCGAACTCGATGCCGTGCTCAATTTCTGGCATTTCTGCGCCCGGCTCGAGGCCAATGGCTTTCGTCGGTTGATCGGTGCGGATGACGCGACGAAAGCGCTTGGTGCCTCGGGCCCCGTGTCGGCACTCGGCTACGTCTTCCACGACCAATGGGCGAACGACAATCCGGATGCCGCCCGGGGCTTCGTCAAGGCATCCAAGCAGGCCAAGGACTTGCTGGCCAAATCCGATGATGAATGGCTGCGCATGGCGCCACTCATTCGCGCAGAAGGCAAGGAGCTGGAAAAACTGCGCGACCGCTATCGCCAGGGCATCCCAAGACGGCCGGTCGCCGAAGAAGCGGCCGATGCGGGCAAACTCTATCACGTGCTGGCCGCGATAGGCGGCGAGAAGCTGGTTGGCAGGGCGCCCGAGATGGCGCCCGGCACGTTCTGGCCGGAACTCGCGAAATGACCGCAACGGAAGACAAGTCGGGTCGATCCGGCTTTGCGACGCCGCTGACGCCAGCGCTGACGGTAACGGTTTCCCTGATTGGACTTTGCCTGCTGTGGGGCCTCGCGGCTCATCTGTGGCAAAGCCGTGCTTTCCCCCCACCAGGAAAGGTCTGGCAGGTACTGCTCAGGGAAGCGGCGAGCGGTGACCTTTTTTATCATCTTGGCGCGACGCTCGGACGGGTTGCTGCGGCGTACGTCGTCGCAATGATTATCGGCTCGGTCATCGGCGTCATCCTCGGGAGCTACCGCGGTGCGGACCGGTTCTTCAGTCCGTGGGTGGTCCTGTTTCTCAACATTCCCGCGCTGGTGGTCATCGTGCTCGCCTATATCTGGTTCGGCCTCAACGAGGCGGCGGCGATTGGCGCAGTTGCCGTGAACAAGATCCCGAATGTCGTGGTGACGATGCGCGAAGGCGCCAGGGCGTTTGATCCGCGTTATGCCGAAATGGCCGCCGTCTACCGCTTCGCCCCACTCGAGCGCATCCGCCATGTCCTGCTGCCGCAACTGCAGCCCTATTTTGCCGCGGCCTCGCGGTCCGGCATCGCCCTCATATGGAAGATCGTCCTGGTGGTCGAACTGCTCGGCCGCTCCAATGGCGTCGGTTTCCAGATCTATCTTTATTTCCAGCTCTTCGACGTCGCCGCCATTCTTGCGTACACGCTGGCTTTCGTGGCGGTGATGCTTGTCATCGAACTTCTCCTGGTGCAGCCCATTGAACGACATGCAACCCGTTGGCGCCGCCGTCCCGCTTAGGGTCGACATCGCCGAAAAGACCTTCAGGTCCGCGCAAGGCGTGTCGATCACGGCGCTTCAGGGTCTGTCCTTCGAGGTCCGGCCGGGCGAATTCGCTTGCCTGTTTGGGCCGTCGGGCTGCGGCAAGACCACGACGTTGCGCATCCTGCTTGGACTGGACAAAGACTTTTCTGGCTCTTTCCAACTGCCGCAAGGCGGCTCGAACCGCATTGCCGCCGTGTTCCAGGAGCCTACTTTGCTGCCATGGCGGACGGTGGAGCAGAATGTCAGGCTGGCGCTGCCGAAAAGCCTAAGAGCGAAGAGTCTCGACGAGCTGTTTGACACTCTCGGCCTCGCCGGTATGCGCTCGCTCTATCCGGCGGAGCTTTCGCTCGGCCTTGCGCGCAGGGCAGCGCTTGCCAGGGCTTTCGCCACCGAACCGGCGGTACTTTTCCTGGACGAACCCTTTGCCTCCCTCGACGAACAGACCGCCGAGCGGCTTCGGCAATTGCTTTTGACCGTCTGGTCAGCGCGGCCTACGACCGCCTTGATGGTAACGCACAATCTGCGCGAGGCACTGATGCTGTCGGACCGCATCATCGTGCTTGCGCAGCGCCCAACTCACGTGCTCGGCATGTTCGACGTAGGCTTGCCGCGGCAACATCGCAACCCACAGGTGATGAGCGACCTTTTGCTGTCGTTCCACCAAAAATTTCCGGGCGTGGCCTGATCGCCTTACGGCTCGAATGCGGATTGCAAGGTATTTCGCAGCCAATGGCCTATAGAAACGGCGAGACTGTGAGGCACCGCCACGCGCGCCTGTTTCGCCTGATTAAAAGCAACGTACGTCGGCTTCCGCCTGCGCGCGTTTCAGTTCCGTGCGCGCCGCCTTCGCTGGCGCGCTTTCGCGAAACAACCCTGCGGCCTCCCCTGTCGTCAGCGACATGCTTTTGAAGGTCTCCGCCCTCTCATAGTGATCGTAAGGAAGGATCGAGGCGATAACATCGATCGAGCAGGAACAGCTTTCAAGCGCCTGACGTGTCTGGCCATTTGTTTGCATGCAGCCGAGCACGTAGTCGGCAATCGTTGCCGTCGGGTAGTCTCCCGCCGCGTTGGCCAAGTTCGCAAAGGCCAGCGTCGCCGCAAAGGCCACCGGCAAGCTGAGAGATCCAACAGACCTTATCATGAGGAACCTCCAGTTGGCCTGGACACCATGCATCCAGACGGGATCATCGCTCCAGTTGGCGACGTGCCGCAAAGCCAGTCAAGCTCCCATGGCCTGCGTATACGACCAAAGGAGGAATGCCCTATCGACCGACAAGAGCCAGCTTCATGACCCCCTGAGCACCTCTTTCACGCGTTTATTTCATGCGTCGCTCACTATCGGCAGCCAGCGAGATGCACGCATACTTACTCCGATGTGCCTCGTGGAATATATCGAAATAACGTCAAATATATATCACCTTGAGAATACGGGAACAATATGGTTGCTATATATGCCGCAGCTGGCGGCCATTCTCTTATTAGTTTTTCACCCGATGCTTATTTTACTGGTTTCTAAATATTGCATCGCACCATAATCGATATTGCAGCGCAACGACGCATTGTAGGTTTTTGCTTGCCTGGTCTTTTACGATGACATAGCTTTTTCCTGTTTCCGGCTTCAAGAGCGCCACCGTCATCAGGGAGCGGCGGCAGTCTTTCGAAGACCAAGGGGGGCGGGCGGTAACGGTGCCCTCTGCTTCGGGGTAGGTCGTGACAGCTGCCGGAAAATAACTTCCCAACGTGAATTGCTTGGGCAGGCCCCTGTGGGGCTTGACGGTCGATTCTTCACTGTGAACCCGGGAGGATTTTGGATGCGTGTACTTGCGAAAACTACCTACATACTGACGACCGCGGCGTTTTTATCGCTCGGCGCTGCCTATACGGCTTCGGCCAATGAAGACCTTGCAAAGCTCGCATCGGATGCGAAGAACTGGGCGATGCAGACGGGTGACTACGCCAACACCCGCTATTCCAAACTCAACCAGATCACTGCCGACAATGTGAAGAACCTGCAGGTCAAATGGAGCTTTTCCACCGGCGTGCTGCGTGGTCACGAAGGCGGGCCGCTGATCATCGGCGACGTGATGTATGTCCATACGCCTTTCCCAAACAACGTCTTTGCTCTCGACCTCAAGAATGACGGCAAGATCCTGTGGAAATACGAGCCCAAGCAGGACTCGAACGTCATTCCGATCATGTGCTGCGACACGGTCAACCGCGGTGTCGCCTATGGCGACGGCAAGATCATTCTCAACCAGGCCGACACAACTGTCGTCGCGCTCGATGCCAAGACCGGCAAGGTCGTCTGGTCTGTCAAGAACGGCGACCAGACCGACGGCGGAAAGGGCGAATCCGGCACGTCGGCACCCGTAGTCATCAAGGACAAGGTGCTCGTGGGCGTCTCCGGTGCTGAATTCGGTGTTCGCGGCTGGCTGGCCGCCTACAATCTGAAAGACGGCAAGCTCGCCTGGAAAGCCTATTCGGAAGGTCCTGATGCAGACACCCTTCTCGATCCCGAAAAGACGACTCATCTCGGCAAGCCTGTCGGAAAGGATTCCGGCACGAACACCTGGGAAGGCGAACAGTGGAAGACGGGCGGCGGCACGACATGGGGATGGTATTCCTATGATCCCAAGCTGAACCTGGTCTATTACGGCACTGGCAATCCCTCGACGTGGAACCCGGTCCAGCGCCCAGGCGACAATCGCTGGTCCATGACAATCATGGCTCGCGATGCGGATACCGGTGTTGCCAAATGGCTCTACCAAATGACCCCGCATGATGAGTGGGACTATGACGGCATCAACGAGATGATTCTCGTCGATGGCATGGAGGTCAACGGCGCCAAGCACGACGTGCTGGTGCATTTCGACCGCAACGGCTTTGCCTACACAATGGATCGCGCCACCGGCGAACTTCTCGTCGCCAAAAAATACGATCCGGCAGTGAACTGGGCGACGGAAGTCAACATGGATCCCAAGAGCGACCAGTATGGCCGCCCGCAGGTCGTCGCCAAGTATTCGACCCAGCAGAACGGCGAAGACACCAACTCGACCGGTATCTGCCCGGCCGCGCTTGGAACCAAGGACCAGCAGCCGGCCGCCTACTCGCCGAAGACCGGGTTGTTCTACGTGCCGACCAACCATGTCTGCATGGACTATGAGCCTTACAAAGTGAGCTACACCGCCGGTCAGCCCTATGTGGGCGCCACCGTGTCGATGTATGCGGCGCCCGGTGGTGACGGCAACATGGGCAACTTCATTGCCTGGGATGCAGCCAAGGGTGAGATCGTCTGGTCGAAGCCCGAGCAGTTCTCGGTTTGGTCGGGCGCATTGGCGACAGATGGCGACGTCGTCTTCTACGGTACCCTCGAAGGCTACATCAAGGCGGTCGATAAGGACGGCAAGGAACTTTACAAGTTCAAGACCCCGTCCGGCATCATCGGCAACATCACGACCTATGAGCATGACGGCAAGCAGTACGTCGCCGTTCTGTCCGGCGTCGGTGGATGGGCCGGTATCGGTCTGGCAGGTGGCCTGCTTTCGCCCGATAACGCCGCTGCCTGGCATGGCGCCGTCGATCAGGGCCGTGCGCAGGGCGACGAGACCGCGGTCGTTGGAACCGCTGGTCTGGGTGCCGTCGGCGGTTACGCGGCACTTGCCGACTATACGACGCTGGGTGGTCAGCTCACCGTCTTCGGCCTCCCGGACTGATAACCGGGAAGAGCCTTACGACTAGGTTCGAAAACGAGAGCCCGGGTCACCCGAAGCCGGGAACTGGGCTCTCGATTACGCGCGCATCCAAACACCGATCAATGCCGCTGCACGACGGCAGCCAGTGTCCCTGGCAAATGAAGGAAGAGTCTGAATGATCGTTCGCATTGCAGTTTCCGCTCTCGCCCTGGTCCTGCTGCCTCTGGCCAGCTCAAGTCTGGCACGGGCCGAAGACAGCATGGAAAAAGCCAAGGCGGTGAAGCAAGAAGGAGGCAAGTATGTAGATGCGGACGGAAATCCGACCTACAAGATCGAAAACGGAACCGTCGATTGGTACACGTTCAGCGGGTACCGCCGGTATCACTCCGATTGCCATGTCTGTCACGGACAGGACGCAACAGGTTCGAGCTATGCGCCTGCCCTGGTCAATAGTCTGAAAACCATGGATTACGCCACGTTCCTGTCGATCGTCGCCGAGGGCCGCAAGAATGTCGGCGGCGGCAAGGAAAACGTCATGCCTGCCTTTGGCGACAACAAGAACGTCTATTGTTACCTGGACGATCTCTACGTCTATCTGCGCGCGCGCGCCGATGGCGCGGCACCCCGCGGCAGGCCGCCCAAGCACGAAAACAAGGCTCAGGCAGCCAAGGATGCCGAAGCATCCTGCATGGGTGGATGATATGATCGGCTGCACTGCATCGAAGCTGCGCGTCGTTCTGCCGATCCTCGGCGCGTTCGCCTTGCTGCCGTCGAACGTTCTGGCTCAAAATGCCGGGCTTGGCGCTGCGGGCGAACTTGTGGATCCCGACATTCTGCGCGTCTGCGCCGATCCCTCGAATATGCCCTTTACCGACAAGAACGGCCAAGGCTTCGAAAACAAGCTGGCTGAACTGGTTGCCAAGAAGACGGGGCGGAAATCAGTCGCTTACACGTGGTTTCCCACTGTCACCGGCTTTGTGCGAAACACGCTGGGGGCCAACCGATGCGACATCATCATGGGCTACGCCCAAGGCGATGAACTGGTGCAGAACACCAACGCCTACTATCGCTCCGCCTATGTGCTCGTATACCCCAAAGGCAACGGCATGGAAGGCATCGAGACGATCGAAGACCCGAAACTTTCCGGCAAGAGAATCGGCGTCGTCGAAAGCACGCCGCCAACCGCCAACATGGCCGCCAACAAGCTTCTGCGGACCGCCAAGATCTATCCACTCGCGGTGGATACGCGCGTCACTCCTTCCATGGGGGAGGTCATGATCAAGGACATGCTCGCCGGCAAGATTGACGCGGCGGTCCTGTGGGGGCCGATGGCAGGTTACTATGCCAGGGAACTCGGAGCCGATGTCACCATTGTTCCGTTGTTGAAGGAAAAAACCGGCTCGCGCATGTCCTACCGCATCACCATGGGCGTACGTCCGTCCGACCAGGAATGGAAACGGACGCTCAACCGGGTGATCAGGGAAAACCAGCCGGAGATCACCAAGCTCCTGCTGGGTTACAATGTGCCGCTGATCGACGAGCACGAGAATCCGATTACGCAATGTTGGGATGGGTCAGGAGGAGGAAAAACCTGCGCGATGAACAATTGAAGAGAAGACTACAGCTACTTTCGATAGTTTGTTTTTCGGGCCTTTCAAAACCTTGTGTTTCATTTGTCCATTTTGAGAACGTGATGGACGAGCCATTGCTTCGGTGCCCTGCAATGGTTGGCTAACCACCGGATCGGCCCCTTCGGGCTGGTAGAAGAGGAGAAATGTTATGAAGAAGAGCTGGACAAAACCGACCATGTGTCAGGTTGCTGCGGGCTTTGAAATTTCGCGGTATCTGCCTGCTGAAATTACTCCCAAGAAGTAGGCCGCAGAGGTGCGTGTCCCTGGCAACAGGGGCACGCATCCCCTTGCCGTATGGGATTTTCGTGAAAGAGTTTGAGGCGCGCAAAGCGGGCGGGCCGTTTTTTGCGGCTGCAAATTGGCTGCTGGTCAGAGAAGCCGCGGGGCGGGCGTTTTCATGCGCTTGAGAATCATCGGATCGGCGGCCGGCGGCGGCTTTCCGCAATGGAACTGCAATTATCGTCTGAGCCGTGCGGCTCGCACCGGGGTAGCTGGCGTGCATTCACGAACCCAATCGAGTGTCGCCGCGTCGGCGGATGGACTCGGCTGGGTTCTGTTCAACGCCTCGCCCGACATTCGCCAGCAGATCGCGGCAACGCCTGAATTGCAGCCCGCGCACGATGCGCCGCTGCGCTCGACGCCCATTCGCGCGGTCGTGCTGACCAATGCCGATGTCGATCATGTCGCCGGCCTGCTCAGCCTGCGTGAGCGGCAGCCTTTCGCTATCTATGCAACGACACAGGTTCTGGCGACGCTGAAGGCGAATTCGATTTTCAATGTCCTCGATCCGGCGCTCGTGCCGCGACGCATCTTGCCGCCGGCGCAAGAACTGTCGATCTGCGACACAGACGGCCACGACACCGGGGTGGCTGTCGAGAGCTTTCCCGTGCCCGGGAAGATAGCCCTCTATCTCGAAGAAAGAGGTCAGCCGGATGCGAATTTCAGCTCTGACACTGGCGACACGATCGGCGTCCGTATCGCCGGTGCCGGCAGTCGCGGCTCCGTCTTCTACATCCCCGGCTGCGCCCGCATCGATGCGGCCCTGCGCACGCGTCTAGCCGATGCCGCATGCCTTCTGTTCGACGGCACGGTCTTCACCGACGACGAGTTGATTGCTGCCGGCGTCGGCCAAAAGACCGGTGCGCGCATGGGGCATCTGGCAATGTCGGGAGACGCGGGGTCGATCGCCGGCTTGGCCGATGTGAGGATCGGCCGTCGTGTCTTCGTCCACATCAACAACACCAATCCTGTTCTGGACGAGAATTCTGCCGAGCATGCAGCAGTCGAAGCGGCTGGCTGGGAAGTGGCCGGCGATGGGATGGAGATGGAATTTTGAGTGATTTCCACCACGCAGCCAGCAACGGCCTGTCCTCCAGAGAGCTCGAAGCCGTGCTGCGGCAGGTCGGTGCCGAGCGCTATCACAACCACCATCCTTTCCATCACAGGATGACCAGCGGTGCGCTGTCGAGGACCGAGATGCAGGCCTGGGCGCTGAATCGCTATTGCTATCAGGCGGTCATTCCGCGCAAGGATGCCATGATCCTCGCTCATGCCGAGGATCCGGCGTTTCGCGCCGCCTGGCGCAAACGCATCGAGGATCATGACGGCGAGGACGGCTGGAGCGGCGGTATTGCGCGCTGGTTGCACCTGGCGACCTCGCTCGGTCTCGATGCCGACGCGGTGAAGAGCGAGAGGCTGGCCCTGCCGGCGACACGTTTTGCGGTTGGCGCTTACCTCTCCTTTTGCACGAACCGGACCCTGCTGGAGGCGGTCGCGTCGTCGCTGACTGAGATGTTCTCGCCGCTCATCATCGGCGAGCGGGTGCCCGCGATGCTGGCCAGATACGATTATATCACCGAGGACACGCTGGCCTATTTCACCCGACGGCCCGAACAGGCCTCGCGCGACGCCGACTTCGCGCTCGCCTATGTGCTCGAACATGCCGACACGGCAGAACGCCAGCAGCAGGTGATCGATGCACTGGTGTTCAAATGCGATATACTCTGGGCCATGCTCGACGCGCTTCAACACGCCTATGGCGAGCCGGGCAATATCCCGCCGGGCGCCTTCCGTCCGGAGGCAGCCCAATGATGGCACTGCGCGAAAGAGCCATGGTGTCGCTGCAGTCGGTTCCATCGCTGCCGAAGCATGTGCGCATACAGTATGACCCCGTGCGCCAGGCGTTCGCCGTGCTGTCGCCCGAAAAGGTGTTCTGGCCAAACGAGATCAGCCTCGACATATTGCGCCGCTGCGATGGGCGGTCCACGGTCGGCCACATCATTGCCGGCCTTGCCGCAGATTACGATGCCGAACAGGAGGCTGTGGCGGCCGATGTCATCGCCTTCCTGCAGGAATGGTCTGACAAGCTGCTGGTGAAGCTATGAGCGAGCCCCCTCTCCCCCCGATCGGCATGCTGGCGGAACTGACGCATCGCTGCCCGCTGCAATGCCCCTATTGCTCCAATCCGCTCGAATTGCTGAAGGCCAATCGCGAACTCGACACGCAGAGCTGGCTCGACCTATTCTCGCAGGCCGCCGATCTTGGCGTTCTCCAGGTGCATCTGTCCGGCGGTGAACCGACGCTGCGTCGCGATCTCGAGCAATTGATCGCCGGGCTTTCGGCGCGCGGCGTCTACACCAACCTGATCACCGCCGGTGTCGGCATTGCGGATGGCCGCATCGAGGCATTTGCCGAAGCCGGGCTCGACCATCTGCAACTGAGCTTTCAAGGTGCACGGCCGGCGACCACCGAGCGCATCGGCAATCACAGGGGCAGCCACGAAAAGAAGCTGGAAACGGCACGTCGCGCTCGCGCGGCCGGCTTGCCGCTTACCATCAACGCGCCGATCCATCGCCACAATATCGAGGAGGTACCGGAATTCATCGATCTGGCCCTTTCGCTGGGTGCGGAGCGTCTCGAGATCGCCAGCGTGCAGTACGCCGGCTGGGCGCTGACCAATCGCGATCAACTGATGCCCGAGCGTGCTGCCGTCGACCGCCAGGCGGAGATCGTCGCGGCGGCGCGCGAACGGCTCACCGGCATCATGAACATCGATTTCGTCACGCCGGATTATTTCGCCATCTATCCCAAGCCGTGCATGGGCGGCTGGGCGCGCGACGCCTTCATGGTGACGCCAGACGGCACCGTACTGCCATGCCATGCCGCCCAGACCATACCGTCGCTCGGCTTCGAGCGTTTTGGATCACGCAGCCTGGCCGCGATCTGGACCGATTCCCCGGCATTTAATGCCTTTCGAGGCACGGACTGGATGCAGGAGCCCTGCCGCAACTGTGAGCGGCGCGAGATCGACTGGGGCGGCTGTCGCTGCCAGGCGATGGCAATCGCCGGCGATGCCGCCGCGACGGACCCGGCTTGCGCGAAATCGCCGATCCATGCGCGCATGGCAATGCTGATCGACGAGGCCCAGCGCGCTGCGACGGTTCCTTCGAAGGACGAACCATTCGTCTACCGGCGCATCGGCATCGTCACCGAGCCCGCCTGACTGCCAACTATTCCTACGGCCTACCCTCGTGAAAGCCGTTCGGCATGCCACGTCATATGGTCATGCATGAATGTCGAAATGAAAAAATAGGAGTGATCGTATTCGTCCTGCATCCGCAATTTCAACGGAATGCCTGCCTTGGAGCAGGCGTCTTCGAGCAGCCAAGGCCTGAGGCCCTCCTGGAGGAAACCGTCTGACGTTCCGTGATCGACCAGGAATTCCGGGAAACGATGTCCATCCTCGATGAGCGAAGTGGCATCGTAGCGCCGCCACGACGCCTCATCCAGGCCGAGATATTTTTCGAAAGCCGGCTTCGACCAGCCGGCTGTGCTTGGCTGCACGATCGGCGCAAACGCCGAGCAACTTCTGAAACGCGCGGGATTGTTCAGTGCGATCGTCAGCGCGCCATGCCCGCCCATCGAATGGCCGAAGATCGACTGGCGCGCCATATCGGCGGGAAATTCGCGCCCGATGACGGCTGGCAGCTCCTCGACGATATAGGAATACATGCGATAGTTCTTGGCATACGGCTCTTGCGTCGCGTCGAGGTAGAAACCGGCGCCGCTGCCGAACTGCCAATTGTCCTTTTCATCCGGAATGTCGGCACCACGCGGGCTGGTGTCGGGACAGACAACGATCAAGCCAAGTTCGGCGGCAATACGTCTGTATTCGCCTTTTTCCATTACATTCGCATGGGTGCAGCTGAGCCCGGAGAGGTACCACACCACGGGGCAACGGCTTTCCCGTGCCTGCGGAGGCACGAAAATGGCAAACGTCATTTCGCACGAGCAGCTCGTCGAAAGATGAGAGTAAACATGCTGGGCGCCGCCATGCGACTTGGCAGTCGAGACGAGTTTCGGGTGCTCTGGCATATATTCTTCTCCACCAATTGCCGCCGACCGTAGGCTCTACGACATCAAGGGTGATCGCGGCAACCTTGGTGGGCCGGCTGGCGCGCGGCGCTCTTGATCGGAGCCGGGATGGCCTGCCTTCGCCGACCGTCTTGGCGCAGCAAGGCGCGAGAGGCCACTCGCTGGCGCAGCGTTGCCCAGCAAGCCATACGGGCCAGGCTGGGCGATTGTTGGCGATGCTGGCTATAACAAGGACGCACTCACTGCGCAGGCATCGGCGATGCTTCCGGGACGCCGAACTCTGCGCAAATGCACTTGCCCTGGCTTTCAGTGGCGACAGCCGCTTCGACGCGGCTATGGCGGACGAGCACGCACGCGTCATCGCGTGGGCTCGCAGCAAGCGCGCCAGGGTACCGAGCAAGAACTTGTGAGCCGACGGCTATTCCCGACCGTCGAAAGCCACGGACAGGCCCAGGGCCTAGAAATAGCCGAGTATGGATTTTACCTCGAGATACTCCAACATGCCCTCGATCCCATATTCGCGTCCGTTTCCGGACTGCTTGAAACCGCCAAACGGGGCGTGCGGATCCCAGGCCGGGTAGTTGAGATGCACCTGACCGGAGCGGATCCGCGAGGCCACGCCCCTGACGGCGTCCACATCCTGGCCCTGCACATGGGCCCCCAGACCGTAGACCGTGTCGTTGGCGATGGTGACGGCCTCCTCGATTGTGTCGTAGGGGATGATGCAGAGAACTGGCCCAAAGACCTCTTCCTGGGCAATGCGCATGGTCGTGCGCACGTCGGAAAAGATGGTCGGCCTCACATAGAACCCGACGTTCAGATCGTGCGCACGGCCCGGTCCGCCGGTGAGAAGCTTGGCGCCCTCAGAAATGCCGACGCCGATCATGGTTTGGATGCGGTCGAATTGGGCACGGTTTGCGATTGCACCGTGAGTTGTGGCTTCGCAAAGCGGATCGCCAATGACGATCTGGGCTGCGGCCCTTTTGGCGATTGCCTCGATCTCGGAGAGCAGCGAGCGTGGCACGATCATGCGCGTCGGGGCGCTGCATGACTGGCCGAGATTGCGGAAGGCGGCGGCTACGCCCAGAGAAACGGCGCGATCGAGATCTGCGTCCGGCAGGATCACGTTCGGCGACTTGCCGCCCAGCTCCTGCGCGACACGCTTGACCGTCGTCGCTGCCGCCTGGGCCACCGCAATGCCCGCGCGGGTGGACCCGGTAATGGAGATCATGTCGACATCCGGATGGGAGGCGAGACCCATACCGACGCCTGGACCATCACCTTGCAGGAGGTTGAAAACCCCGGCAGGGAAGCCGGCTTCCTCGATTGCCTCGGCGAACAGCAGGGCGTCCAAGGGAGAAAGCTCACTCGGCTTCAGCACGATCGTGCAGCCTGCAGCGAGCGCCGGCGAAACCTTGGCGGTGATCTGGTAAAGTGGCCAGTTCCACGGAGTGATCAAGGCGCAGACACCGATCGGTTCGTGGGTGACGGCGGTTTGCCCCCGTTGCTTGACGAAGCGAAAGTCTGTCAGCACATCGCGAGCGACCTTAACATGCGTGATCGCCAGCGGCACCTGGGCGCTGCGCGCATAGCCGATCGCCGCGCCCATTTCGAGGCTCAGGCATTGAGCCAGCAGTTCGCCGCGCGCCTCGAGCAGCGCTTGCAGGCGATCGAGCAGACCCGCGCGGTCTTCTGGCGTGGTCCGACTCCAGGTGGCGAATGCCCGGCGAGCCGCTGCAACGGCCGCGTCAACGTCCTCGCCATTTCCAAGCGGAAACTGGCTCACAACCTCTTCTGTGGCGGGATTGACGACGACGCCCGTCGCGGTGCCGCTCGGCTCAACCCATTGACCGTCGATGAAGAACTTGTCCAGGTGGCCGTTGCGGGCCAGGCGTTCGAGGGGCGTCATCACCCTACAAGGTCCTTCATGCGGTAATAGGCGCCGAGAATCGGCAGGAACCAGGGGCGCCCGAAATAACCGGGGATCGCTGGCCAGTCGAAATCCTTCCAGGGATTGAGCTCGGGGTGCCCGTCCATGACGTCGGCCATGATGGTGCCCATCAACGTCGACATCTGGGTCCCGTGTCCGCTATAGCCCATCGAGTAATAGATGCCATCGCGCTCTCCGGCGCGCGGCAGGCGATCGCGGGTCATATCGACCATGCCGCCCCAGCAGTAGTCGATGCGGGTGCCGGCCAGTTCCGGAAAGACCTCGACCATCGCCGCCTTGAGTATCCGGCCGCTTTTTTGGTCGGATTGAGGGTTGGACACGGCAAAGCGCGCCCTCCCGCCGAACAAAAGGCGATTGTCCGGCGTGAGCCGCCAGTAGACAACGAGATTGCGCGTGTCGACGACCATGCGCCCAGTCGGCATGAGACGCCTAAGGTGGTCGGGCGACAGCGGCTCGGTCACGATCAGAAATGCGCCGACCGGGATCATGCGCCGGCGGATCCAGCCGAGCGGGCCAACCTGGGAAATGCCGCTTGCCAACAGGACCTGCCGCGCGACGATCTTGCCCTTTGGCGTCGTTACCTCATGCCCGCCTGAAACCTTGCGCATCGCAATGACGGGCGAGCGTTCATGAACCTCTGCGCCACGCCGGGCAGCGGCGGTCGCGAGGCCCCGGACGAACCGGCCGACATGCATGCCCGCGCTCTTGGGAAAGAGCAGCCCGCCATGGTAGCGGTTGGTGCCGACTTCGGTTCGCAGGTCCTCGCGCGCGATCATCCTGGTGTCGGGATCGACATTGGCAGCCAGTAGTTCCTGGCTGCGCGCCAGCATGGCGTAGTGCTCGGGCTTGGCGGCAAGCTTGAGTTTGCCGACGCGGGAGAAGCTGCAGTCGATCTTCTCTTCCTGCACCAGCCGCTCGACCATATCGACGCCGGCGTCAAAAGCCTTGTAGAGCGCATTTGCGGCCAGCTTGCCGTGCTTGCCAGCCATGATTGCATAGTTCTGGGCAAAGCCGTTGTTGCACATGCCGCCATTGCGGCCGGACGCGGCATTGCCGATCGTTTCGGCCTCCAACAGGGCAACCCGGGCGCCCTTTTTGGCAAGGGCCAGCGCTGCGGAGGAGCCGGTCAAGCCGCCGCCCACAATCGCCACGTCGTAGTGGCCTTCGAGCGGTTTGGACGACGCTTCATTGAACGGCTGAGACGTATCCAGCCAGTAAGAGGTAAACTTCATTTTCTTGACCACCAGTGTTGATTTGAGTGGGGCGACATCCGAGCGTAGTCGCGCGCCTACCAGCCGCGCATCCGCTCCCAACGCGCTTCAATCTTGGGGCTGTCCCCGTTGACGACGCTGTAGAAATCATGCTGGGCGGCCATCGCACACGCATGGTTGGGCAGAATCCGGACCCGAGTCCCGAGCGGCAACTCGGGCATGGACTTTCCAGAGCCGGCACGAATGGCGAGGATACCGTGTTCCTGGCTGGCCTGGGCCACGATCACATCTTCAAGCACCCGCCCCTTTTCGTCGCAGACCACGCCGTAACCCTGGTCGATCTGCTGGTTTGCGGTTCCCCGGTCGCGCGAAAGCGCCATCCATCCAGCGTCAACCAGCACCCATCCCTTTTCCGGCTTGGACCCGATCACCGTGGCCAATACGGAAATCGCGATGTCGTCGAGTTCGCACACCCCAACGCCGTGCTGGACCAGGTCGAAGAACATGTAGACCCCGGCGCGCAGCTCCGTGACCCCCTCAAGATTGCTGGCGAAATGCGCTGTCGGCGTCGAGCCGACGCTGACGATCGGGCAGGCATGGCCATGGGCGCGCAGGATTTCAGCCGCGCGCACCGTGGCTGAACGCTCGTTCTCGCCTGCCTTGACCAGCGCATCGGGCGTGTTCAAGCCATAGGATTCGCCTGCATGGGCGAGAACGCCGACGAGTTTGGCACTGGCCGCGACGACACTGCCGGCCACGTCAAGCAACTTCGGGTCGTCCGGCCTCAAACCACCGCGATGGTCATCGCAGTCCAGTTCGATGAAAACAGATGGGGTCATACCGGTGGTTTCGCGGACGCTGGCCAGGGCATCGGCCTGCCCGACCGAATCGAGCAACAGCTTCACATCAGCGCCGGTGCGGCGACAAAGCTCCATGGCCCGCGTGGCCGAGGCCGGCGAAATGCCGACCGCGTAGGTCATGTCTCGAAAGCCATGGCCCGCGAAATACTCCGCCTCGGCGATGGTCGAGACCGTGATCGGACCGCGTTCGCGATGGAACGCGCATCGGGCGACATCGATGCTCTTGGCCGTCTTCATATGCGGGCGCAGCACCACGCCAAGCTTCCTGGCGCGCTCAGCCAGACCCTTGATGTTGTGCTCGAGCCGGCCACGGTCTAGAAGCAGCGTCGGGGTGACCAAGGCGTCGATCGTCCTAGCCGTCTCGCTCACCGCCAAGCTTGCCGCCAGCTTATTCATAGTCTCGTTTCCTAAGTGAACGACTGGTTTGCCAACGCATACATATGGGCTGGCCCCTCGGCGCCGGGTCGTTGTCCTTTGACCATGGCGGTCGCACTGCCGGACCGCTGCAGGCCAAGGCTCGCAAGCCAGTCGCCCAATCCATCCTCGGCATAGACGTCGATGCGAACGAATTGATTGTGAAGCTTCGAAAGCTGGGCCAGGATCAGAAGCCGCGCGTCGTGGTCGCTCTCGGCTGCACAAGGGCCGACGACATAGCCGCGGCCAAACCTCCTCGCGACAGCGTAGCCTGCAATCCGTCCCCTGCGCTCAATGACCAATGCGTTGCCCACATCGGCGAGCGCAGCCACCATCGGCAGCCGGGGCATGCCCGTGGCCCGTTCGTCGAAGGCCTGGATTGCCGCGAGGTCAGAGGCTGTCGCTTGACGGATGTCGTCGCGGGTACTCCGCGTCACGGCGACAGCCAGCGAGCCCTGGTGCTGAAGCACCGTGCCCCATGCAGTGAAGCCGCGTCGCTTGTAGAGCGCCAGCCCCTCTTCGGTTGAGTTGAGCAGCAGGTTGCGACCGTGTGTCGCCTCAAGCAATCCATCAAAGAGCCGGGCGCCGTTGCCACCGCCTTGCGCGGAGCCAGTAACTATGATCATCCCGACCGAGGCATAGGACTGTCCGTAATTCCAGGACATGGCCGTGCCAATCACCTGTCCTGCCCGCTCAAGGACCAGGCCATTGCCGACCATCAGGGCAAATTCCCAATCCTCCTGACGGTAGGGCCAGGCCATCTCCTGCGACAGCTTCAGTGCGCCCGGCAAATGGCGGGTTTCCAATTTCATCAGCTCGATCGGGGCGCTGACGATATCTCTGTCATGATCAAAGGCCATAAGGTGCAACGCTGTCAGTTGATCCAGAGTCGGATTGAAGTCGGATCTGAGAGTCGCGCCCGGCGGACAGATTTCGCTGCTGTTTTGCCCCTTCAAATCAGCGGGATTATTCGTTTTATGCAGTTCCTCGGCATGCCAAATCGTGCAAATCGGGCGAGGAATACCTGGCACCTTGAATCGCCGCTTCGTGGTTGCCCGATCGGCGATGCCCAGGAGGAATTTTGGATGATCTACATCAGCGAAGAGGAGTCAGCCGCCCTCGTCACGCATGAACTTGCTTTCGAGGCGGCGCGCGAGGCTCTCGTGGCGGCAGCATCGCGGCAGAGCTGGGTCTTTCCGGCTGTTCTCGGGCGCACACAGGAGGTGACCAATACCTTCTCAATCAAATCCGGTTCGTCGGGCGAGCTGACCGGCGTGAAAATTGGCTCCTTCTGGTCGGGCAACCCGGCACGTGGCCTTCCGCGCCACAACTCGACCATCGTGCTGCTCGATCAGCATACAGGTCGGCTCGGCGCCGTAGTCGAGGCCGGGAAGGTCAACGCCTACAGGACGGCCGCCGCCGACGCGGTTGCGGCCGATCTTCTTGCGCGCAAGCAAGCCAAGGTTCTGGCGATTTTCGGGGCCGGCAACCAGGCGAGCTTCGAAGTGATGGCGCTGGCACGCATCCGCCCAATCGAAACCGTGCTGGTCGTGGCCCGGCCTTCGCCGCGGCGCGACGCTTTTGTCGATCAGATCGGCGAAAGGGGACTGAAGGCGCGCGCTGCCTTGCCGGAAGAAGCCGTGCGCACGGCCGACATCGTGGTGACGGCGACACCCGCACGCGAACCGCTGTTCGATGCCGCTTGGGTGGGACCCGGAACCCATATCGTCAGCATCGGGTCGGATGCTCCGGGTAAACGCGAATTGCCGAGCGAATTATTTCCCAAGGCACGTCTGTTTTGTGATCTGCTTTCCCAGTCCGTCCAGATCGGCGAGTTCCAATACGTGCGCGACGAGATCGACGCCGGCGTGCTTGTGGTAACACCAATCGGCGACGTTATTGAAAGGCGTGCGCTCGGACGCCGCTTCGACAATGAGATCACGGTCTTCGATAGTTCCGGCATCTCCCTGCAGGACCTCTACATGGCCGACGCGCTGATCCGCGCAAAGGCGTCCCACCGCTGATCAGTTTCGCACCACGCCCCAGTCCCGACGGATTTTTCGACACTCTCCGGCAACAAGGTGACCTCGCGCGATCCTGCAGTCGTGTCAGCGGCGGGCGCGCCAAAGGGTTTGCCCGCATGAACCACGGATCGCCCCCGATGTCGGCGACTAGCGTCTGGCGCGCCAGAAGGCGAGACGGTCCTGCAACCGATAGCCCTGGATAATCGCCGGCATGAACCACGGATTGCCACGATAGAGCGGGACGGCCGAAGGCGGTCGAAAGTCGAACGCAGTGCGCGACTGCTCGCCATGCCCCATCAACTTGTGGGCCGCACGCATGCCAATCCATGGCGCCCAGACCACGCCCGAACCGCAGAAGCCAGTTGCATAGACCACGCCGTCCTTCTCGAAGATGCGGGGCAGCATATCTCGGTTCATCGCCACATTGCCGAACCAGCAATGCGAAAGGCGCACGTTCTCCAACTCCGGGAAAAGGTTCACCAGGCCCTTGCGAAGGAGAAGTTTCGGCGCCGCCGGATCGCCGACGCGGGAACTGTCACGGCCCCCCAGCAGGATACGTTTTCCGTCGGGCGAGGGACGATAATAGAAACCGAGTTGCCGGTTCTCGGTGATCGTCATCAGCTTCGGCATCAGTCGCGCCATGACATCGGGCGCAAGTTCTTCGGTGACGATGATCCGGCTGCGGACCGGAACCAGGCGGCGGCGCAGGAAGGGAGCGGCGCCGTCGGTATAGCCGTTGGTACAGACCAGAACCTGCCGTGCATCCACCGTCCCTGCCGAAGTCGCGACGCGGAAGCCCGAACCGTTCCTCTCGATCGACTTGACCACTGTATGCGAATGGACCGTCAACCCGGATGCGAGCGCCACCCGCAGGAGCTCAGCATGGAATTTTGCGGGGTGCAGCCCGCCAATGTCCATCCGAACGGTTCCGCCGCGGTAGAAGTCGGTGCCGATATAATTTCGCTGCTCGGCATGCGGAACCGCGTAGGACTCGATCCCCAGTTTCTTCGCCAGCGTCTCGGCGCCGCGCGCCATCTTCTCATACTGTTCATATCCGAAAGCGCCTTTGAATTGGCCAACCAGTCGGAAGTCGCAGTCGAGCCCTTCGGTCTTGATGAAGTCGTAGAGGAATTCGCGTGCGACCTTGCCCTCGGCCTCGATCGCCATGGCCTTCTCTTCACCGAAGCGCCGGGTGATCGTGGCATGGTCCGGCCGGATGGTCCCGCTCGTAATCCCGCCGTTGCGCGTGGAAGCACCCTCGCCCGGATTCATCGCATCAAAAGCGGCGACCGAGCGTCCCTCGCGCGCCAGCGCAAGCCCGGCCGAAAGCCCGGCATAACCGGCGCCGACAATTGCCACGTCAAGCTTTGTTGCGACTGGCTGCCGCGGCAGCGGCATGACGGGCGCCGCTTCCCACCAGTAGGGTGTGTTCTTGTCGGCGATATGAGGCTCTTGCACGTGGCTGACTTCTCGCTGCATTGCAGGGGTAATCTACGGTCGGTGAAACTTCAGATGTGGTCGTCTCGGACGTCGAGCGCATCACGCAGCCCGTCACCGATGAAATTGAAACTGGTTACCGCGATGGTGATTGCAGCTCCGGGAATGATTGCCAGCCAAGGTGCGCTGCCGAGATATTGCTGGGCACCATTGAGCATGTTGCCCCAGCTGGGCAGTGGCGGCTGGATCCCGTAGCCGAGGAAACTGATGTAGGCTTCCATGAGAATGGCGCGCGCGACCGTCAAGGTGGAAGCGACGATAATCGGCCCCATGGCGTTGGGCAGTATCTCGCGGAACATGATGTGGGTGCCGCTCAATCCCAGCATTCGCCCGGCCAGGACGAACTCGCGTTCGCGTAACGAGCGGACTTCCGCTTCGACTATGCGGGCAACCTCCATCCAACTGGTGAGGGCGATAATGACGGTGATCATCACAGGACTGGGCTTCAGTGCGGCAGCCAGCGCCAGCAGCAGAAAGATCGATGGGAATGACAGGAATCCATCGACCGTGCGCATCAGCGTGGCCCCGACCCAGCCGCCGCGATAGCCGGCAATTACCCCGACCAGGGTGCCGATGAGTGTCGACAAAACCATGGCAAAGAAACCCACCAGCAGCGAGATTCGTCCCGCCATCAAAAGCCTTGCCGCCACGTCGCGGCCAAGCGGATCGGTACCTAGAAAGTGGTAGCCCGTCAGCGGAGGGGCAAAGCGGGCTCGCAGATCGATGTACAGTGAGTCATAAGGCAGGAGATGGGGGCCGAGGACGCAAGCGAGGCTCAGGAAGATGATCATCGCCAACCCGAGCAGCGCCAAGCGATGACGCATGAAACGACGTGCCGCGCGGTTGTTTCTCCATCGGCTTGGAGCTGCATTTGCGGTGAAAGCGGTCATATCGGCTGTCTCCTGTCGGGAAAGTTGCGCGCTCAAGCCAGACGAATGCGCGGATCGACAATAGCGACGACAATGTCGGCGATCAGGTTTCCAAGCAGAACGAGGATGGCGGAGAACATCAGCAGCCCCATCACAACCGGATAGTCGCTGTAACCAAGGCTATCGAGGAACAACCGTCCCATTCCTGGCCAGGTAAAGACGGTTTCGGTCACGAGCGCGCCAGTGAGGACACTGGGAAGCTGCATCCCGGCCAAGGTAATCATCGGCAAAAGTGCGTTGCCGACGACATGCTTCGTCAGAATCCGGCGTTCACTCAACCCCTTGGCCCGAGCCGTCTTGACGAAGTCCTGGCTAATGGCGTCGAGAGTGGCCGTCCGCATGTAGCGGCTCCAGATCGCGATATGGACCAGCGACAGCACGATACTTGGCAGGATCAGATGGTGGAGGTAGCCCAGGATCGAGGCGTCGCCGATCTCGGACATATTACCCGCAGGCAGCCAACCCAACTTCAGGGAAAAGACGTAGATGCCGACGAGTCCGAACCAGAAGGTGGGGACCGACAACGCAACCATGGCCCCGACAGTTGCAAGATAATCGAACAGCGAGTAGCGGCGCGTGGCGCCTCGGATTCCAATCCAGGCGCCAATGGAGATCGCAATTGCGGTTGAGGACCCCATCAGCAGCAGCGTGGCAAAGAGATGGCTGCCGATGACCTCCAATACCGGCGCTCCGTCGCGGAAGGAGTGACCCCAGTCGCCCCGCACCAGCCGCCATGCCCAGTCCAGATATTGGATCCACATGGGTCGATCGAGGCCCAGCAGCCCCTTGAGACGCTCGATATCCTGCTGGGTCATTCCGGGATCGAGCCCGAATTGCGCCAGCGGGCCGCCGGGAAGGAGGTTCAGAATGCCGAAGCCGATGATCGAAACGATCACAAGCAGCACCAGGCTCTGCGAGAGGCGATTGAGCAGGAAGCCGCGCATTCGAGTCCCTCCATTGTGGGTTGATGATTTTAGTCTGTTGCCGCCGCCGCGGCGGAATCGGCGGGGCGGCGGCAACTGCGTGGATTAGGCCTTCCACTGCCAGGCTGCGGCATCCCACGAGGCGGTGCGGGTGTTGGCGTTGGGCTCGAAGCCGTCCAACCCCTTCTTGCGCCCGAGGACGATTGTGTACGCGAACAGCGGCAGGAAGGGCAGATCATGGCGCACCACTTCCTGCACGCGATTATAGATCCCGCGTCGTTCTTCCGGATCGAAGCTGCGAGCGCCCTTTTCGAGCAGGGCATCGACCTCAGGGTTGGAATATTGCCCGGTGTTCGAACCGTGTCCGCCTTGAGCGGCGATTGCCTTCGTATGGAGCCGGTTTGTGGCGTCGGGGTCCGCGGCAATCAGATAGGTGACGCCCACCATGGCGGTGTCGAATTGCGACTTCAGCCAGAACTCGCCCCACATAACTGCAGCCGGCAAATTCGAGATCGTCATCTCGACGCCGATCTCGGCAAACGTCTGCTGCAGGAACTGCTGCGTCTGCTCGCGGAGGTTGTTGCCAGAAGTTGTCGAGTTGGAGAAGGACAGTCGCACCCCATCCTTGGCGCGGATTCCATCCGGCCCCGGCGCCCAGCCGGCCTCATCAAGGATTTGGCGCGCCCGGTCCAGATTGAACTCCTGAACCGGCAGGTTCGGGTCGTAGTAGTAGGACTCCTTCGGCATGAAAGTCTCGGTGAGAGTGCCCACGCCGTAATAGATCGTGTCGACGATCGCTTTCCTATCCAAGGCGGCGTAGAGCGCCTGGCGCACTGCCAACTCCTTGAACTGCGGGCGGCCCAAATTGAGGTAGATCGACTCCAGGGATGACCCAGTCTCAAGTGTCACCACGCGGTCTGCTAGTTCGCGGGCTTCAGTATAATGGTCGGCGGTGATGTACGACTGATCGACCAGGTCCACGTCGCCGCTCTTGAACTGCGTGTAGAGCACCGTCATGTCGGGGATGTATTTGAAGATGAGTTGCTCGACATAGGGGCCTTCGCCGGCGTACTCAGGATTGGCGACGAGCTCGATATGATCGCCCGCAACACGCTGTCCCCATTTGAATGCGCCGGTGCCGACCGGCGCCTGGTTGAACGCGGCTGTGTTCGGATCGGCTTCTTTCCCCAGAATGTGCTTGGGCACGATGAACGTTTCGGCCAAGAACGAAAGATAGGGCGCAAAAGCCTCCTTCATCCGCCATGTGATCTCGGTGGGCGAAACCACTGTGATGTCCTGCACGAGCGAATGGCCGCTCGTGCGCCAAGCGCGAAACTTCGGGTTCGTGATGAGTTCAAGGGTGAATTTCACGTCCTCGGCCGTGAAGGGCTCACCGTCGTGCCAGCGGGCATTGTCACGCAACCGGATGCGCCAGTTGAGACCGTCCTCCGAAATGCCGCCGTTCTTTTGGCTTGGCACCTCGGCTGCGAGGTTTGGATGTAGGCCACCTTGGGGATCCATGCGGACCAGCGCGTCGAAAACCGAGAAATGGACCGCGTCATCGACTTCGATATGCGCCATCAGCGGATTGAACACGGTCGGCTCTTGGGAGAGGCCGACGATGACGCGACCGGCCGGGCCTGCAGGAGGGGTCTTGGCGAAGGCGGGCTTGCCCAACAGATTGGGCGCGATGAGGCCTGCAGCCCCACCTATCGCCATCAGTCGCAGCGCTTCGCGCCTCGAGTAGTTGGACGTAGTCGATGAATTTTTGGTCATGGTAGTTCCTCTCTTGTTATTTCTTATGCGTTTGCTGCTACTGGACGGGCATTGCCCGGCCGCTCTCCTGGAATTGCCGCTACCAGTTGGCGCGTGTAGGCTGCTTGCGGGTTCAGGAATATTTGCGAGGGCGGTCCGCGCTCGACGATCCGGCCCTTCTGCATCACCGCGATTTCGTCGCAGATCTGGCTGGCGACGCGCAGGTCGTGCGTGATGAAGACCATCGACACGCCCGTCTCGCGCTGGATCTGGTCCAGAAGCTGCAGGATCTGCGCCTGGATCGACACGTCGAGTGCGGAGACTGCCTCGTCGGCAATCAACAGCTTCGGCTTGAACATCAGCGCACGAGCGATGCCGATGCGCTGGCGTTGCCCACCCGAGAACTCGTGCGGGTAGCGGCCAAAAGCGCCGGCATCGAGACCGACATGGGCCAGAAGCGCACGCGCTTCATCGCGCGCTTGGACATGAGGCATCCCGTGCGCCATCGGGCCCACCGTCATGATGTGACCGACCGTCGAGCGTGGGTTCAGAGAAGCGAAGGGATCCTGGAAGATCATCTGGATCCGCGGTCGAAGTGGGCGGAACTTCGCTTCGGAAAGCTTGGCTATGTCACAGCCCTCGAACAAGATCCCGCCGCCGTCATTGTCCAGCAGCTTGATCAGCAGCCGGCCCAGCGACGATTTCCCCGAACCGCTCTCGCCTACGACCCCAAGCGTGCGGCCGGGCGCCAGTTCGAACGAAACCTCGTTGACCGCTGTCACAACTCGTTGCGCGCCGAACAGCGCGCTGCCGCCGCGATAGGTCTTCACCAGACCCTCAACCTTCAGGATCGGCTCCTTGCTGGCAGCCTCCGGACGAGGGCGATCTTCGCCGGTCAAATGCGGTACGGCTGCAATCAGGCGCTGGGTATAAGGGTGCTTGGGCGACTTCAGCACCTGTTCGGCGCTGCCCTGTTCGACGACATTGCCCTTTTCCATCACCACGACGCTGTCGGCGATCTCGGCCACCACGCCGAAATCGTGGGTGATGAACATAACGCTCATGCCCTTGCGCCGCTGAATGTCACGGATTAGTTGCAGGATCTGAGCCTGGGTGGTGACGTCGAGCGCGGTGGTTGGTTCATCCGCAATCAGCACCGTCGGCTCGAGCGCCAACGCCATGGCGATCATGACGCGCTGCCGCTGCCCGCCCGAAAGCCGGAAAGGGTACTGGTGATACATGAGTTCGGGATCTGGCAGGCCTACTTCAGTGAGCAGTTCGATTGCGCGGTTTCGACAGATTTGTGGCGTGCCGAAGCCATGCGCGGCCATGACCTCGTCAATCTGCGCGCCCACCGTCATCAGCGGATTGAGCGCCGAGAGCGGGTCCTGAAAGATCATCGACACGACCCGTCCACGCAGGTTGCGCAGCTTGTCGGGCGACATGCCGATGATGTTCATCCCCTCCAGCTGGATTATTCCCGATGAGAGGCGGATCACCTTGGGCAGTAGCCCCATGATCGCGTTCGCCGTGACCGACTTACCCGATCCGGACTCGCCTATGATGCAGAGTATCTGGCCGCGTTTCAGATCGAAGGAAATGTCCTTGACAGCATGGGTCCGTTCCATGCCTTGCGGCAAATTCACCGTGAGGTCGCGCACCGAAAGCGCCACATCGTGGGGGGCTACAGCCTGGATGCTTGCGACCATCGAGATCACCTCCCCTTTCAACCGAGCGCGTCCACCCTGTTGCGGACCGCTTCATCGCCCTTTGAGCAGAAGCGCCTCACCGTAGCGGCCGTAGTCTGGCCTTCTCGGCGCTTCGCGCGCTGAGGCTGCGAGAGACGGGTTCTGCTCATCCTGGCGGCTCCCTTATGAAATCCGGTCCGTGTACCGGACTCTGTTCCCTTTTTCTTGGAGAACTCTCCGAAGGGGCAAGCCTTGCCTGTCGAATGTCCTCTGGAGCCTGCCTGCCATAAGGAAGGGTTGCTCCGCTCTCCAGCCAGTTTGACTGTTCTGTTTCCGCAGAGTCTTCGAAACTTGGCCCTCGCGCGGCAGGAACTTCTGAAAAGAACATCCAGTTCGGCATTTCACTCTGTTCCCGTTTCGACGCGGAAACCGGGATCAGGCAACCATATCCTTCACCCGGCAATACGCGCCCATGAGGAATAGGACCAAGGCTTTCCGGTGTACATCGGCACCATGTCCAGGCTGCCGCCGAGCGGATTGGTGACCGTGCGGCCCATCGCAATGTGGGCAAAGGCGCTGCCGATCATGGTCGACAACTGCGCCGTGTGCCGCCCATGCCGCAGATGACGCGACTGCATGAAGTGTACTCCTGCTTGGCTGGCAGCGAGCTTTTCGCGCAATAATTGCCTGTCCTGGAGGCTGCTAAACGCAGGAAATTCCGTCCAGGCACAAACTCCGCAGCCTGCCTCTGCGGGCGGCAGGTTAGGCTGCTTCAAATTACCGGAGTCCCATCCATGCCCGCGCCGCTCATGCACATCGACTGCAGCCCTTCCCTCCCTCGCGAGGCGGACGTCGTCGTCATCGGCGGCGGCGTGGTGGGCGTGTTCAGCGCATACTATCTGGCGCGCCGCGGCCTCAAGGTCGCCCTGGTCGAGAAGGGGCGCATCGCGGCCGAGCAGTCCAGCCGCAACTGGGGCTGGTGCCGCCAGCAGAACCGCGATGCGCGCGAGTTGCCAATGGCAACCAAGAGCCTCGATCTCTGGGAGAAGGTGGCACAGGAGACCGGCCAAGACACCGGCTTTCGCCGCTGCGGGCTCCTCTATCTCTCACAAGACGAAAATGAGCTGGCAGGCTGGGCGAAGTGGCGCGATTTTGCGAGAACGGTCGGGATCACCACGCACATGCTGAGCGCGGAAGAAGCCACCGAACGGGGCAAAGCGACGGGCCGCAAATGGAAAGGTGGCGTGTTCTCGCCAACTGACGGAACGGCGGATCCTTCCAAGGCAGTGCCGGTTGCCGCGCGCGGCATCATGGCAGCGGGCGGCACCGTACATCAGCACTGCGCGGCGCGCGGGCTCGAGTTGAGCGCCGGCCGGGTGAGCGCTGTGGTGACCGAAGCAGGCCCCATCCAGACAAAGACCGTTGTCATGGCCGGAGGCGCGTGGGCTTCTTCCTTCTGCAACCAGCTCGGTATTCGTTTTCCGCAAGCTGCCGTGCGTTCGTCCATTCTGGCCGTGGCACCCGGCGCAAACAGCCTGCCGGATGCCCTGCATACCGCGCGCGTCTCTCTGACGCGGCGTAGCAACGGTGGATACGCGCTGGCGATCAGCGGGCGGGCGCGTGTCGATCCAACGCCGCAGCAGTTCAGGTTCAGCCGCGAGTTTGTACCTATGTTCGCCCGCCGCTGGCGCAATCTCGCCCCGGGCGCCTTAGAGGGCTGGCGTCAAGGCCATGAAAGCCTGCGCAAATGGGCCCTCGACGACATCACGCCAATGGAACGGAACCGCATTCTCGACCCGAAGCCCGACATGGGACAGATTCGGCTGACATATCGAAGAGCCTGCGAATTGATCCCCGAACTCCAACGCGTCGCGATCTCCGATGTGTGGGCGGGTTATATCGACAGTACACCCGATGGCATTCCCGCCGTCGGCGAAGTGGAGGGGATTCCGGGCTTCATCCTGGCGGCGGGATTCAGCGGTCACGGCTTCGGGATTGGCCCCGGCGCGGGGCATATGATCGCCGACATCATTACAGGCAGCGAGCCTATCGTCGATCCGCGTCCTTATAGGCCCGAGCGCCTGAAGACTGCTGCGTGGGGCAAGGTCGCTGAATTCTGAGAAGACCGTCTTGCCAACATACAATCGATCGCACACGAGATTGAGGTCACGAGGCGGCCAGCACCAAAAAACAGGGAAGTGACGATGCGCGAATATGAGATTGCCGCCATTCCTGCCGACGGGATCGGCCCAGAGGTGATTGCCGCAGGTCTCCAGGCGCTTGAGGCGCTGCAGCAGCGCTGCGGCGACTTCAAGCTCCGCGTCCAGCACTTCGACTGGGGCTCAGACTATTACAAGGCCCACGGTCGGATGATGCCCGAAGATGGGGTGGCGCAACTGAAGCGCTTCGACGCCATCTTCTTTGGCGCGGTGGGCGCCTCCGATCTGCCTCACAACATCACGCTCTGGGGCCTCCGGCTGCCGATCTGCCAAGGCTTTGATCAGTACGCCAACGTGCGGCCGACCAGGATATTGCCTGGGATTGTTTCGCCGCTGGCGGGCGTTGGCCCTGGCGATCTGGATTGGGTGATCGTGCGGGAGAATTCCGAGGGCGAGTATTCGGGCCACGGCGGCCGCGCCCATCGCGGACTCCCCGAGGAGGTCGGAACCGAGGTCGCGATCTTCACGCGCGTCGGCGTCACCCGCATCATGCGCTATGCATTCCGGCTGGCGCAGTCACGGCCGCGAAAGCTCCTGACAGTTGTTACGAAATCCAACGCGCAGCGTCACGGCATGGTAATGTGGGACGAAATCGCAGCCGAGGTGGCGCAGGAATTCCCGGACGTCGCGTGGGACAAGATGCTAGTCGATGCTATGACAGTGCGTATGACGTTGAAACCTCGGAGCCTCGATACGATCGTCGCCACCAATCTTCACGCCGACATATTGTCGGACCTTGCAGGCGCGCTCGCGGGCAGTCTCGGCGTTGCACCGACCGCCAACATTGATCCCGAGCGGCGCTATCCCTCGATGTTCGAGCCAATTCACGGCTCGGCATTCGACATCGCCGGTAAAGGTATTGCCAACCCGGTCGCCACCTTCTGGACCGCTGCCCAGATGCTCGAACATCTGGGCGAGAGCGCAGCGGCGGTGCGGTTGATGAGCGCTGTGGAAGCGGTGACGAGTGAAGGCGTGCTGACGCCGGACGTAGGAGGGACAGCGACCACGCAGGAGGTGACGGACGCCGTCTGTCGGGCGATCCGCGGTTCGAACCTGTGACAGGTTTCCAATGAAGCTCGACAGGATCGACATCAAGATCTTATCCCAACTGCAAAAGAACGGGCGGGTCACGAATGTCGAGCTTGCCGACCTGGTCAACCTTTCGCCGAGCCCTTGCCTGATGCGGGTGAAGAAACTTCAGGCGGAAGGCTTCATCACCGGCTATTCCGCCCAGATCGATGTGTCCAAGCTCGGACAGACTCTAACGATCTTCACCGAAGTCACGCTCAAGCACCATCAACAGAACGACTTCGCGAGATTTCTCACCGCAATTCAGAAAGTCGATTCTGTCATCGAATGCCATCTGGTTTCAGGCGGCTACGACTATCTTGTGAAGTTTGTCACAGCGGGCATCACCGAGTACCAGACGATCATGGAGCGCATGATCGAGTTGGATATCGGAATCGACAAATATTTCAGCTTCGTCGTGCTGAAGTCACCGATCGTGAAATCCCATTTGCCTCTCGACATCATTTTCGACAAATGAGAAAGCTGCTCCGGCTCGGTCCTCAAGCGGCGGCGCTCGTGCCAAGCTCCATCTTGTTGCGCGCGCGGCATTTGTCGAATGACGGTGTCACGATTCGGCGGAGGCCGTCATTGCCACTCGCCTGAACGGCGCTTAGCCTAAAACTTCGACTGCATCTGGACATTTCCAGCGAACGCCTGTTTTCGCCTTGTCCTCGTCAAATGGCTTGAATATATCATACAATGATATATAGGCAGGTAGCACGCACAGCTTGCGGAGTTGCGACAATCGCGCCTCGGGTCACCAAAGGCAACAGGCGAAAAGATGAACAAGATCAAAACTTTGATCCACCGAAGAGCTGACGATCGCCGGAAGACCGCGCAAGCCTGTGTATCGCGTATTCTCCGGAACGCCAAAGCCCGCGGCGTCGATATCTCCGTTGTCGGATCCCTCGCGAAAAACCGTTTCCGCGTCCACTCGGACTTAGATCTGCTGGTGAACGGACGCACTGATCCCGCGCGCCGGGCCATGGTAGAGCGCTTGGTCGCAGACCAGCTTCGGGGAACGAACATTCCTTATGACCTGATCTTTGCCTCAGACGTTTCGGCCGAACGAGTGCAGGAATTGCTTAATGACAGCGTTTAAGCATCCGGCATTCGCAAAACTGTCGCCAAAAATCGACCGCGCTGCGAAGGAACTGCAGCAAATCGAGGAATGTCTGGCGGCTCATCGGAGTGAGCTGTCACGCGGCGAATGGGGCGCGGTCGCAGCAGTTTCGCTGGGAGTCCACGATGTCTACAACGGCATCGAGGACATCCTGCTCAGCCTCTCCAACGACATAGACGGCCTCGTTCCCCAAGGGCCTACCATGCACCAGGACGTGCTCGATCAGATGTCGGCGGAAGTTGCAGGCATCCGGCCGGCTGTGCTCGACCCCGAGCTTTATCAGTCCTTGAGTGAGTTAAAGGGATTCCGTTACCTGGTGAGGCATCGGTACGGTTTTGACCTGAAAACAGACAAGGTGCAGGAAAGCCTCGACAGAGTAAAAGAGGCATTTCCGTCTTTCGTCGAGGCCATTGTTTACTTGGAAAGCACCCTTACTGAGGAAAACACGCACGACAGTGATGGCGGCGGCGACGGCTCAGGCGGCGGGGCATCTGGTGGTCCCTGAACCAATGGCTCAGTCGTGCGCGCCGGAAGAGGTTCTGCGGGCGTTGACCCCTGAGAATTGTCGGCTGGTGGCGCTGATCCATCGGTATCGACCGCAAAGCATCACGGAACTGTGCAGGTTGGCGGCGCGTCCGCAGCCGAACGTATCCCGCTCCTTGGCGGCCCTTGAGCGGGCGGGAATTGTCTCAATGGCGGGCTCCAGGCCGAAGAGACCCGAACTCGCCGTGCAACGAGTCACGATCGACCTCGCTGAGCTTCAGAATGGCCGATGCGAGGTCGACGATTCGTGGAGACAAATCGCCGGACCATCATCTTTGCTGCGCGATGGGTGACAGGGGCAAAAGTCGATAAGTGGGATGCGAAACCGCCGCTGACCAGGTTTGGCAAGTATTGGAGGTGAAGCCTCGGTGACGCCGAGCCGATCGCCAAGCTAGTCCCAAAAGGAGGGCCGGAGGTTTTAGCGGTTTTCATTTGGCCCAGGAAGATATCACGACAGGCGCGTCCTGCCTGTAAGCGGGTTTCGCCGGAAATCTTGGGCCGGGCCACATGGCGTTGAATGTCGTTCTCGGAGCCGTTCGTATAGCGGAGAAAGAAGCGTCCGGCCTGATACTTAGGCCGGGAAACATGCGAAAGACCCGGACGGCGTGAGTTTAGCCCTGGTCGATGCAATGCGCCCGCTGATCAGCCCTTCATCGCTGCCCGCACATCCTTGTCTTCGAGGGTTTGGTCCAGCGTCATCCGCGTGCGTTCGAGGATTCCATCAATATCGTCGTCCGTGCAGCAGAGCGGCGGCGCATAGCCGAGAATGCCGCTGTTGAAGGCACGGATGACAAGGCCGTTCGCCCACGCGCGCTCGAAGATGCGGCGCCCCGGATCGGCCGCCACCGGCAGCGGCGTCTTGCGTGCCTTGTCGGTGACCAACTCGATTGCTGCCAGCATGCCGCGACCGCGAATGTCGCCCACCAGCGGGTGGTCGGCGAGCGAGCGAAGGCCTTCCATCAGGCGCTTGCCCGCCTTGCGCCCATTCTCGAGCAAGCCATCTTCATAAAGACGCAGGCATTCGAGCCCGACCGCCGCGCTCACGGGATGGGCCGAATAAGTATAGCCATGGCCGACAGCCGCTTTGCCGGCTCCGTCCGCGATCGTATTGTACACCTGGGCCGACATAAAAACGGCGCCCATCGGCACGTAGCCCGAGGTCAGTCCCTTCGCCGTGGTCATGAAATCCGGCACGACCTCGTCTTCCTCACACGCGAAGAGGGGGCCGGTACGGCCAAAGGCAGTGATGACTTCGTCGGCAACGAACAGAATGTCGTGTTCCTTGCACACGGCGTGCAGAGCCTTCAGCCAACCTGTCGGTGGAACGAGGACACCGCCCGAACCCTGGATGGGCTCGGCGTAGAAGGCCGCGACGCGGCCGGCGCCGAGTTCCGCGATTTTGGCCCGCAGCGCCGCGACCGATGCATCGATGATCGCCTGCGGGTCAGAACCAACCGGATTGCGATAGGCGTAGTGCGAAGGAATCTTGTGCTGCCAGTCGTATGGCACGCCGAAACCGGCGTGGAAAGCCGGGATCGCGGTCAGACCTGACCCTGCCGTCGAGGATCCATGGTAGCCATACTCGACCGAGATGAACTGGTCCTTTTGCGGCGTACCCTTGGCATGGTGGTAATAGCGAATGAAGCGGATCGTACTGTCGACTGCGTCGGAGCCGCCAAGCGTGAAATAGACATGGTTCAAATCGCCGGGCGCCAGTTCGGCAAGCCTGGCAGCAAGGCGAATGGCAGGCTCGGATCCCAGCCCGAAATATCCCGTCGCATAGGGAAGCTCTCTTAGCTGCTTTGCGGCTGCTTCAACGACGCTTTCCTGGCCGTATCCGATGTTGACGCACCATAGACCGGCGAATCCGTCCAGCAGGGTTTTCCCGCTTGCATCGGTCACGGTTGCGCCCTTGGCGGATTTGAGCACCCGCACGCCCGTGTCCTCGTGGCTCCGATAGCATGAAAACGGGTGAACCAGATGTGCGCGATCGAGTTCGATCAGTGAGTTTGCCAGCATTTCTTCCTCCGATTCAGCGCAGGGCCCGACTGACGAGAGCATAAGTCCGGTGTGGTGTGGTTTCGTCCTTCAGCTCGTTTTCCAGCGTGATCTGCTGCGCGGTCATGGTTCATTCCGGGCCTGAATTCTCTAGGTCCAAGATAGGCTGCCGCGGGCAGCAGTTCCTCCCGACCAGAACCTGAGCGATAGGCGTTTTGACTTTCCTTTGCCGCTGACACCGCATCTTATGCCACGCACGGCTGAGAGATCGCGCGCCCGCCGAAGCTCGAAACGAACTCAGGCGCAACTCTCTGCCAAAGCTCTCACGCAATACAAAACAATCTGCTTCAGGGCGCATCGAATGCGGCGACTAGTCTTCTCCGGTCCTCATTATGATCCTTGCTGTTAAAGGCACGCAGTGCCGACAGGATTGGAAGGATCGACGCTCATGACCCAGTTCAGACCGAAATACATCACCTTCGACTGCTACGGCACACTGACCAACTTCGACATGGCCGGCGCGGCGAGACGCGTATATGGTGCCCAGCTCTCCCCAGTTGGGATGGCGCAGTTCATCAAGGATTTCTCGGCCTATCGCCTCGATGAGGTCCTTGGCGCCTGGAAGCCGTACAGCGAGGTCGTGCACAATTCCGTGGAACGGACCTGCAAGCGCAACGGCGTCGCATTCCGGCCCGAGGATGCCCAGCGCATCTATGCGGAAGTGCCGACATGGGGTCCGCACCCGGATGTCCCGGTGGGCCTGGCCAAGGTCGCCAAGGAGATTCCGCTGGTGATCCTGTCGAACTCCATGAAGAGCCTGATCATGTCGAACGTGGAGAAACTCGGCGCACCCTTCCACATGGTCATCACGGCCGAAGAGACGGGCGCCTACAAGCCGCAGATGAAGGGCTTCGAATATATGTTCGAGAAGCTCGGCTGCGGCCCGGAGGACATTACGCACGTGTCGTCCTCATTTCGCTACGATCTCATGACCGCCTGTGATCTCGGTATCAAGAGCAAGGTCTGGGTGAACCGCGGCCACGAGCCTGCGAACCCCTTCTACGAATATACCGAAATCAAGGATATCGGCGGTCTGGCCGGCGCCGTCGGACTGGAGCCCGTTCGGGAATTCGCCTGAACGTTTGTTTGCTGGCGCAGTCGCACCAGACTGAGGCGCTCCCAAAACGCTAATGCTCACTGGTCGCAATAGAGAAGGGACGGTTTTCACGCCCCCTTCTTTGTTGTTCCAACGCTTTAGGGGCTGCAAGTGTTTCCACCTGCTTGCAAGATAACTAGTGGTTAAGATCTAACGATTGGTACCCGATCGTAAGCGCGGCCACATCGCGAGCGCCTCCGTCTTCCTATCGGAAGAAATGTCTGACGCCATCTTGCCGCAAATGTTATCTCTAGCGATCCGTCCTCGATCGAAGAAGGATCGCATCAATGGACGATTGGAGAATCGGGAATATCTGGGTAACCAGAATTCTGGAGATGTGCGACCCTCTGGGGACGCCGTCGGAATGGTTCCCCGACTGCACCGACGAAGCACTCGAACCGCATCTTCATTGGCTCACGCCCCGATTGATATCGCCGGCAACCGGCCGGCTTATTCTTCCCATCCAGAGTTTTCTGGTTCGTACCGGCCACCACACCATTCTGGTCGACAGTTGCGTCGGCAACGACAAGACGTGCGCATACTTCCCGCATTGGCATCGCCGCAATGACGGCACCTTTTTGGCGCGCTTGGCGAATGCAGGTGTTGCTCCCGAGCAGATCGACTATGTGCTGTGCACCCATCTTCATATCGACCATTGCGGCTGGAACACACGATTGGTGGACGGGCGTTGGATACCGACATTCCCGAACGCCCGCTACATCATGGCGCGGCGCGAGTTCGAGGCCGCACAGGCCGCCTCCGGCGATGCCGACGAACGGACCTATCAGGACAATGTGCTGCCAATCGTCGAGGCTGGTCGGGCTGTGCTTGTCGATATGGATTATGAACTCGATGGCGAAGTGTGGCTGGAGCCGACGCCGGGCCACACCCCGGGGCACGTAGCCATCGGCCTGAGATCTCGAGGCGTAGGGGCAGTGTTTTCCGGCGATCTCATGCATTGGCCGATGCAATGCCTATACCCCGACTGGAGCTTTCGGTACGACACGGACCCTGACCAGGCACGTCGGACGCGGTGGGCATTCCTGGAGGCTTGCTCGGACAATGGACGTATCGTCATGACATCGCATTTTCCCTTGCCGTCGGTGGGAACAATCTCGCGACGCCAGTCATCATTCTGGTTCGAGGATCATCAGCCGCCGTAATCGCCGAGGACGCCGACCACGCGAACCCGAACGGCGGGGGCGATCGCGCTCGGCATGTCCGGCGCGCGGATCGCCGGGAGGGCCGCGCTGGAGGCTTAGCAAATGCAAGGCTGGCTCGCGCTCACCACGATGTGCATCGGCGTCGGACAGGGCGTGACATAAGAGTGGGGTGGGATTCCTTTTCACGAGTGCGCATGCGAGTCTGTTGCATCCGCGCAGGAATATCGTTCACCGTTTCGCCAACCGATCGCCAGCGACTGACGGCGCTCATCCGGGATCGCAATACGCCGCAGAAGCATGTCTGGCGCGCCGAGATCATCCTGCTGAGCGTCAACGGCACCGGCACCGTCGAGATCATGCGGCAAACCGGCAAATCGAAGACCTGCGTGTGGCGCTGGCAGGAGCGCTTCGCCACTGAAGGCTTCGAGGGGCTGTTGCGCGACAAGACGCGGCCCTCTCGCGCATTCCGCCTCTCGGACCCGAGGTGGCCGAGCGCGTGGTGGCGCTGACGCTTGCCAAGCTGCCGGGCGAGACGACGCACTGGACCGCCGACATGATGGCGCAAGCGGCTGGCATCAGCGCAAGCGCTGTGCGTCGCATCTGGAAGGCGCACGGGCTGCAGCTCAACCGCTGGCGCCAGTTCAAGCTCTCCAACGATCCCCAGTTCGTCAACAAGCTGCGCGACGTCGTCGGCCTCTATGTCGATCCGCCGGCTCACGCCATCGTGCTGTCGGTCGACGAGAAGAGCCAGATCCAGGCGCTCGACCGCACCCAGCCCGGCCTGCCTATGAAGAAGGGAAGGCTCGGCACCATGACCCACGACTACAAGCGGCATGGCACGATCACCCTGTTTGCCGCCTCAACGTGCTCGACGGCACCGTTATCGGCAAGAACATGCAGCGGCATCGCCATCAGGAGTTCATCCGCTTCCTCAACGCCATCGAGGCGCAAATGCCGGCCAGCAAGGCCGTCCACGTCGTCCTCGATAACTACGCCGCCCACAAGCACCCCAAGATGCGCGCTTGGCTCGACCGCCATCAGCGCTTCACCTTCCACTTCACGCCGACGTCGTGCTCGTGGCTCAACGCGGGAGAGGGTTTCTTCGCCAAGTTGTCAAAGCGTCGCCTCAAGCGCGGCGTCTTCCATTCCGTTGTCGACCTCCAAGCGGCAATCAACCGCTTCCTCGCAGAGCACAACCAGCAACCCAAACCCTTCTCTTGGATCGCCGGACCCCGACAAGATCATTGCCGCCGTCAAACGCGGGCACCAAGCGTTAGATTCCATCCACTAGTTAAGCCCGCCAACATGAAGCGCCTTGACCTCGAGATATTCCTCGATGCCGAGCTGCGATCCTTCGCGCCCCACTCCGGACTGCTTGACACCGCCGAAAGGCGCAACCTCGGTCGAGATCATGCCTGTGTTGAGCCCGACCATACCGAACTCCAGCGCCTCGGCAACACGCCATGAACGCTTGAGGTTGTCGGTGTAGAAGTAGGCGGCAAGGCCGAACGGCGTACCGTTCGCAATGGCGATGACCTCTTCCTCCGTCTCGAAGCGAAAAAGCGGCGCCACCGGACCGAACGTCTCTTCCGATGCCAGGAGCATCCCCGTAGTAGCTTCTCCCAGCACGACGGGCCGTGCATATTGCTTACCCTCCGGCATCGTCTCGCTTTGGGCGATGATCTGCGCACCTTTCGCCCGTGCATCCGCGATGTGACGCTCGATCTTGTCGATCGCGGCCGCGTTGATCATCGGGCCGATCTCAGTGCCCTCGTCGGTCCCTGCGCCAACCTTCATCCGCGTGACGCGCTGGCTCAGCTTTTCGGCGAACGCGTCGTAAACGCCTTCCTGCACAAGAATCCGGTTCGCGCAGACGCAGGTTTGACCGCCATTGCGGAACTTGGATGCGATCACCCCTTCAACTGCCTTATCCAGATCGGCGTCGTCAAAGACGATAAAGGGTGCGTTGCCGCCAAGCTCCAGGCTCAGCCGCTTGATACTATCGGCCGCACCACGCATGAGCAGCGCACCGACCCGGGTCGAACCGGTGAACGAGATCTTCCGCACCGTCTGATTGGCCATCAGTTCGTTGCCGATTTCGACGGGCATGCCCGTCACAATGTTGATCACGCCTGCAGGGATACCTGCCCGTTCCGCCAGAACGCCGAGCGCCAGCGCCGAGAATGGCGTAAATTCCGACGGCTTGATGACAACCGTACAACCTGCGGCCAGCGCCGGTGCTACTTTGCGTGCGATCATCGCGTTGGGGAAATTCCACGGCGTGATGATGGCGCAGACGCCGACGGGTTCTTTCAGCACCAGAATGCGGCGATCGGCCGTGGGTGACGGAATGGTCGAGCCACCGATCCGGCGCGCCTCCTCCGCAAACCATTTCACAAAAGATGCGCCGTAGCGGATTTCCGCCACCGCCTCGGCAAGCGGCTTGCCCTGTTCCAGCGTCAGCAGGAGCGCGAGATCCTGTTCGTGCTGGCGAATGAGGTCGTGCCAGCGCTCCAGAAGTCCTGCACGCTCGGCATGGATCTTCTTCTTCCAGCTTTTGAAGGCCTCAGCCGCGGCAGCGATTGCCGCTCTCGTCTCGTTCTCGCCCATTGCGGGAACGGTGCCGAGAACACTTTGGCTGGCAGGGTCAATGACATCGACCACGCCCTTCGTTTCGCCATCCCGCCAGACACCGCCAATCAGCGCCTGCTGGCGGAAAAGGTCGGAATCGTTGAACATGCCAATCTTCGTCATCGCATTCATGGTCTTTCCTCTGCTCTTTCAGCTCAATCGTGCCAGCACGGCCTGCGTGATTGTTTCAGTCCTGTCCTTGCCCGCGATCGTGCCAATCCCCCGCGCGGTTGCGGACTCGATTGCCGACATCACTTCGGCCGCAGCCTGCCCCTCGCCCAGATGCTCGAGCATCATCGCACCGGACCAGATCGCGGCGATCGGATTGGCGACACCGAGATGCGCGATGTCGGGCGCCGAACCGTGGACCGGCTCGAACATGGAAGGCGCGCTGCGATCGGGATTGATATTGGCGGAGGCGGCGTAACCCAGCCCGCCCTGAATGGCCGCTCCAATATCCGTGAGGATGTCGCCGAAAAGGTTCGATGCGACGATTACGTCGAGGCTTTCCGGCGCCTGGACCATGCGGGCGGCAATGGCGTCGATGTGGTAGTGCGAGACCTCCACATCGGCATAGTCTTTTGCCAACTCGCGCGTGACCTCATCCCAGAAAACCATGGTGTGTTTCTGCGCGTTGGATTTGGTGACAGATGCGAGCTTCCTGCGACGCACCCGCGCCTGTTCGAAACCGAAACGGATGATCCGTTCGACACCCGTACGCGTGAAGATCGCAGTCTCAACCGCGACCTCATCGGCCGTGCCGGAATGAACGCGCCCACCGGCGCCGGAATATTCGCCTTCCGTATTCTCGCGGATGCACAGGATATCGAAGCCATCGGAGCGGAGCGGCCCCTGAACGCCCGGCAACAGCCGGTGCGGTCGTATGTTGGCGTACTGCGTGAACCCTTTCCGGATCGGCAGGAGCAGTCCGTGAAGCGATACTGAGTCGGGCACTTCCGCGGACCAGCCCACAGCGCCGAGATAGATAGCATCGAATTTTCGAAGTGTCTCGATGCCGTCTGACGGCATCATTGCACCGGTCTCCAGGTAGTGGGCGCACGACCACGGGAATCTTGTGTCATCAAGGGCGAAACCGCCCCGCTTAGCCGCCGCCTGCAGCACCTGCCATGCCGCCTGCGTGACGTCCTTGCCGATGCCGTCGCCGGGGATGAGCGCTATCTTGTAGGTCTTCATTGATGGAGGTCCTCATTCGCACTAACGTCATCGGAAGAATAGTCGACCGCCTGCCGCATTTTCCGTCGAGGATGAGCCGTGTGACGGCGTCGAATCGCGTCAGGCGGAACTTGAAAAGCCGATTGTTCTGAAGCCTCCGCGCGCTATTCGGCGGGACTTTGAGCGCTGAACTCAGTCGTAAACGCAGACGTAGATCTTGCGCACGGTCTCGATAGTGCGCCAGACGCCGACGAAACCAGGCTTCATCACGAAACTGTCGCCGGCGCGGTAGGTCTTGGTCTCACCGCCCTTCTCTTTGATTTCGACGAGACCCGAAACTATGTGGCAGAACTCGTAGATAGTGCCCTTGATCGAATGCGTCTCGCCGGGCGTCGCCTCCCAGACACCGGTGAGCACCTTTTCGCCCTTCGAGGCATCCTGCGCCCAGGTCTTGAAGGATGGATTGCCGGAAATGAGCCGCTCCGGAGCCGGTAGTGCCTCCTTCGGCGCGAAGTCTGGAACTGTGTCGATCGTGATCAGAAGTGACATGTGATGTTTCCTGGTTAGTAGCCGAGTGTCCGATCGACGAGGCCGATCAGTTCTTCTCCGGCGCGGTGGCGCCGGATGTTGTCAACGACGGATTGTGCCGCCGTATGCGGTTGCGTCACCGAGGCGATGTGCGGCGTTATCATCACCTTCGGATGCGACCACAGCGGATGGTCTTCCGGGAGCGGTTCTGGATCGGTGACATCAAGCATCGCCGCAGATACGTGACCGGTGTCGAGCGCGTTGATCAGCGCGGCCTGGTCCAGTTGCGGACCCCTGCCGACATGCAGCAGCTGCGCCCCGACGGGCAGTAAGTCGAAGAACTCTGCATCGAGCATGCCGTGCGTTTGTTCCGTGAGCGGAAGCAGGCAGACGAGAATATCCGTTTGCTTCAGAAAGCCCGCGAGTTGGTCCGTGCCGTGAAAACAGGCGACGTCCTCGATCCGCTTTTCGCTGCGGCTCCAGCCGGCAAGCGGAAACCGGAAGGGCTTCAAGCGCTCGATAGCCGCCTGCGCCAGCATCCCAAGGCCGAGGAAGCCAACCCGGCGTTCGGCCGCCTGTCGAGCGGCAATCGGTTGCCAGAGGCATCTTTTCTGCTGCTCGAGATAGGCGGGCATCTCCCGGTGGAGCGCCAACACGCCGAGCGCGACGTATTCCTGCATCATGCGTATGATGCCGTCCTCGACCATGCGCACGAGCTTCACATGGCTTGGCACCACGTCCTGCTTGAACTGGTCGACGCCCGCTCCGATGGAAAACAGCACTTCCAGATTGTGGTAGCGCGAGATCTCGTCCGGCACCGTCCAGGTGATGAGATAGCGCACCTTCTCCGGCTCCATCTCGTCCCCGGAATGGACGAATTCCAGATCCGGGAGCTGGCGCGCAAAGGTCTCGCGGAAGACCGCAGCACGCGCCGTATCGGAATTGAAAAGAAACGCCATGGTGACCGCCCTTCCTTCAGGCCGCAAGACGCGCGCCGAGCCCCTCGATCATCTTCCGGCAAGCGGCGAGTTCACCAATCTCGATATATTCGTCGGTACGATGGGCACGGCCGATGTCGCCGGGTCCGCAAACGACCGCATCGATGCCGGCCTGCTGATAAAGTCCGGCCTCCGTGCCGTAACTCACAGCTGTCAGCGGCTCCTGCCCCGTCAGCTCCGTCAGAACGGCCGCTAGCGCGCTCCCGTTGGCGGGCGCAAGGGCGGGATAGGTGCTCAACTCGTGCCACGTCACATCGAAGCCGCTGTCTCGCAGGGCGAAAAGCCGGGCCTTGACCGGCTCAAGCAGGGAGGCTGGAGAAACGCCGGGCACGGCACGCGCCTCGATATCGGCTGTGCAGTGGCCAGGGATGATGTTGACCGCCTGTCCACCGGCGATGACGCCCACCTGCAAGGAAGAATAAGGGGGCTCGAAATTTTGATCGAGCGGCCCGTCGGCGAGGGATCGGCCGTAGGCCACGGCGTGCGCGATGACGCCGGCCATGGCATGCACGGCATTGAGTCCGAGATCGGGGCGTGAGGAATGGCCGGATCGCCCGATCACCTCGAGTCGCGCGGCGGCCTTCCCCTTGTGCGCGCGCACAGGCTGCATCCGGCTCGGCTCACCGACAATCGCGCCAAGCGGCCTCTCGCATAAGCTCGGCAACGCGGCTAGGAGATGCGGCACACCACGGCACCCCGCCTCTTCGTCATATGAGAATGCGAGGTGAACTGGCTGCCGCAGGTTCATCGCCGCAAGTCCTGGGAGCGCCGCTAATGCGCAGGCGAGGAAGCCCTTCATGTCGGAGGTGCCGCGGCCGTAAAGCCTGCCGCTCTCGCGGCGCAGAACGAACGGGTCCGAGCTCCATTCCGGCTCGCTGGCCGGGACGACATCCATATGCCCGGAGATGATGTAGCCCCGACCCTGGCGCGGGCCGATCGTGAGGAAAAGGTTGGACCGGTCGCCCTCGGGACCGGGGAGAACCGTCACCTCGGCTCCGGCTGCCTGACAGTAGTCGCGGATCCAATCGACGATCGCGCCGTTTGGCGTGCCCACAACAGAGGGAAATGCAACCAGGGTCGCGAGGATTTCTTCCACGTTCATGGCGGTCCGCTCTGCTTGCACACTATCACCGGGTGCAACCAGCCTATCCGCGGGCAGCAGTGTTCCCTGCCGAATTGCGTCGTGCTTTGGCCGAAGATTGCGAAAAAGCACCTCGAACCAGCGAAACCTGCTGGCTTTCCCGTATAATGCTGCGGCAAAAGAGGTATGTCGCGACATGGCGATCGATGACAGGATCAACACCGCGTGCCTTGCGCATTCGTTGAAGGAGCGGATCGATTGAGATGCAGAGATCAGTACGCCTGAAATCCTTCGAACTGGTCGCGCGGGACATTGATGATGTCGACGTCAAGCTACTGCACGCGCTGTCGATCTCAGTCCGCTGGCCTCACCGGCCGAAGGATTGGGACTTTCTGCGCCGTGCCGGACGCGGCATTGTTGCCGTTGATGGTATTGGACGCGTTTTCGGGAGCGCGATGTGGTTTCCCCACGGGGACGACTTTGCCACCATTGGCCTGGTGATCACAACGCCGCGCACACAAACGCAAGGAGGCGGCCGATGGCTCATGGACCTAGTCCTTGAGCAGTGCGGCGATCGCAATTTGGCACTCAACGCGACCCATGCTGCCTACCCCCTCTACGTTTCACTCGGCTTCACGACCGAGGCGATCGTATACCAGCGCCAGGGGGAGGTCCCACAAACACTCCCGGCTATGCCGGCCTTGAACGGTGAATTGCAGGCGCTGTCGAGCGACAGACTTAAGGACATCACGCCGCTGGATACGCGCGCGTTAGGGATAAACCGCGAGAGGCTGCTCGCGTTGCTCGCAGTGGATGCCTCAATCTGCACTTTGAGCCGCGGCGGCGAAATCGTCGGCTATTCCATGTGTCGCGAGTTCGGTCGTGGTCACGTGATCGGCCCCATGGTCGCGCGAAACGATCTCGACGCGGTCCATCTTACAGCCCTGCATCTGAAGGAACTGGCAGGACGATTCGCCCGCGTCGACACCCGCGAGAAGGATGGCGTGTTTGCCGCGTTTCTCCAGCAGAGCGGCCTCGGCATTGCCGAGACCGTTACGACCATGTCCAAAGGGCGCCGCTTCCTGAACCGGCAAGACAATGGGCCTTGGGTCTATGGATTGGCCGGCCACGCCTTGAGCTGAATGCAAGCATACTGTCGCCTTCAACCAGCCGTCAGAGAATCAATGAGCCCGGGCTAATCTGGAAGTGTGGACCGAGGCGCCCGATCGAGATGTCGCGGGCGGGTCTATTTGTTCGACAGCGTCGAGCACGCGCAAGCGTATACCGAGAAACATTCCGCGCACCTGAACTGTTTCGGTATCGCCGATATCGGCGTTCGCTCGTACGCTGTCAACGAACGGCTGTCGATGGCCACCCGTGGACGATAAGCCGATAGATATGTAATAATTTGGTGGGCCCGGAGGATGTGCCGAAAGGTTGATTTGTTGGGTTTTTGGAGGCCACAATCAGAAAGCTTCCCGTATTGTTCCGCACGATCCCGCAGCTGATTATGGTCAGCCGTCTTTGCTATGGATCAATGAATGCCCAGTTCATACCGGTAGGCTTGCGGGGATCAGCCGAACAGTTGCCTGGAAGAGAGAGAGTGTGTGTGGGGGCACAGGCGAGGACGACTACCATTGGCCAACGTCACTGACTGACAGGAAAACATAGCGGATGTCTGGTTCTTCTGTCGAATTGACAGTGCGGTGATCGAAAGCGGAACTTGGCAGGACACCAGCGTTAGCTTGCCTTGAAGCAGCCGTGGTCTAGTAGCCGACAGGAAGAGAGCTGGGGTTCTGGGAGGACAAGCATGGGTGAGGATCTATCCGGTCATCACGCCGACCGCGTTCAGGCCGCGATCGCTTCGGACGCGGCGGCGAAGTCCGCGCTGGTCGCTTCCTGGCGACGGTCTTCCAGTCTGCACCGGCTCGATCCGGCCGATTGCAGCCCCCCACGCTATCTGACAGAGGCGGAATTGGGAGAGGCCCGGCAACGCATCGGGCCGCTCGTCCGGGTTGCTCAATCAAGCCTGGACCGGCTCTATCTTGCGGTGGGCGGCGTTGGATGCTGCGTCCTGCTCGCCGATCGCGACGGCGTGCCGGTCGAACGGCGCGGCGCGCCTGTGGACGACGAGACGTTTCGTTCCTGGGGGTTATGGACAGGGTCCGTCTGGAACGAGGAGAGCGAGGGCACCAACGGTATCGGCACCTGTCTGGTGGAACAGCGCGTCCTGACGATCCACCGTGATCAGCATTTTCACACGCGCAACACCGTGCTGAGCTGCACCACGGCTCCGATTTATGATCACCGTGGAGACCTTGCGGCTGCCCTTGACGTGTCTTCCTGCCGGGCTGATCTGACCGAGGTCTTCTCCAACCTTATTTCCATGGCCGTCGTCGACGCGGCGCGTCGGATCGAGGCCGAGAACTTCAAAATGGCATTCCCCAAGGCGCGCATTCTGCTGGCGCCGGTGCCCGACAGGGGTTCCGGCGCGTTGATCGCGGTTGATGCGGACGACCTTGTGGTCGGCGCGACCCGTTCGGCTCGCCTGGCGCTTGGAATTACGCAACAGTGTCTCGACAAGCCGATGCCTGCGGCCGATCTGCTCGGTTGGGCCGAGAGCCGCCCCGAAGTCCTCGCCGAGGCGGAGCGCGGCGTTCTGCAGCGGGCGCTGGCGCGGGCAGACGGAAATGTCTCGGCCGCGGCCCATGCGCTCGGCATCAGTCGCGCCACGCTTCACCGCAAACTCAACCGCCTGGACGTCCACAGGTCCCACTGACTTTTGAAACGTCGCATGACTGTCGCAATTCTGCGACACACCCGCCCGCCCACTGTCCCCGGCGCATTGGCAATAGCGGTGGGAGATCGCAAGTGTCTTCCCGAAGCGTCGCATTCCGCGGCGCCAGCTTTGCGGAGGAAGACACATGAACAAGGTAGAATTCTCACGCCCGGTCAAGGCGCCCTTCGATAAGCGCTACGGCAATTTCATCGGCGGCAAATGGGCCGAACCGCGTTCGGGCCGTTACTTCGAGAACTTCTCGCCGATAAATGGTCAGCTGCTCTGCGAGGTGGCGCGCTCGGATGCCCAGGACATCGAGGCGGCTTTAGACGCTGCCCATGCCGCCAAGGACGCCTGGGGGCGCACCAGCGTGGCCGAGCGCTCACTCATCCTCAATCGCATCGCCGATCGCATGGAGGAAAACCTCGATCTCCTCGCATGCGCCGAAACCTGGGACAACGGCAAACCGATCCGCGAAACGACCGCCGCCGACCTGCCTTTGGCCATCGACCATTTCCGCTATTTCGCTGGCGCCTTGCGTGGCCAGGAAGGCAGCCTTTCGCAGATCGACGACGATACCGTCGCCTATCATTTCCATGAGCCGCTCGGGGTGGTTGGCCAGATCATCCCGTGGAACTTCCCGCTGCTGATGGCCTGCTGGAAACTTGCTCCCGCGCTTGCCGCCGGAAACTGCGTCGTGCTGAAGCCTGCCGAGCAGACCCCGGCTGCCATCTTGCTGTGGGCCGATCTTATCGGCGATCTGCTGCCGCCCGGTGTGCTCAACATTGTCAACGGCTTCGGCCTCGAAGCCGGTAAGCCGCTCGCGTCGTCGCCGCGCATTGCCAAAATCGCCTTTACCGGAGAAACGACGACCGGCCGGCTGATCATGCAGTATGCCAGCCAGAACCTGATCCCCGTCACCCTGGAACTGGGCGGCAAGTCGCCCAACATCTTCTTCAAGGACGTTGTCGCCGAAGACGACGATTTCTTCGACAAGGCGATCGAAGGCTTCGTCATGTTCGCGCTGAATCAGGGCGAAGTCTGCACCTGCCCGAGCCGCGCGCTCATTCATGAATCGATCTACGACAGGTTCATGGAACGTGCGCTGAAGCGTGTCGAGGCGATCGTGCAGGGCGATCCGCTCGACCCGGCAACGATGATCGGTGCCCAGGCATCATCCGAGCAGTTGGAAAAGATCCTGTCCTACATCGACATCGGCCGCCAGGAAGGCGCCGAGTTGCTGACCGGTGGCGAGCGCAACGTCCTGCCCGGCGATCTCGCCGGCGGCTACTACGTGAAGCCGACGGTGTTCAAGGGCCACAACAAGATGCGCATCTTCCAGGAAGAGATCTTCGGACCGGTGGTCTCGGTCACGACCTTCAAGGACGACGACGAAGCGCTCAGCATAGCCAACGATACGCTCTACGGCCTCGGCGCCGGTATCTGGACACGCGACAGCAACCGCGCCTACCGGTTCGGCCGCGCGATCCAGGCGGGCCGCGTCTGGACCAACTGCTACCACGCCTATCCCGCGCATGCGGCCTTCGGCGGCTACAAGCAGTCCGGCATCGGCCGCGAGACGCACAAGATGATGCTCGACCACTACCAGCAGACCAAAAACATGCTGGTCAGCTACAGCCCGAAAAAGCTCGGCTTCTTCTGATCGCCGCTTTGACCCACAGGCGCGGCTCCGCGAGGGGCCGCGCCAAAGGCTGGAAATCGGAAGACATGATGCGAGCGAAGGTCACAGCGACACCGGCAGCCCTCGAACTGATCGCCGAGATTGTCGCCGAGCACGGTCCGGTGCTGTTTCATCAATCCGGCGGCTGCTGCGACGGCTCTTCGCCGATGTGCTATCCGCGTATCGGCTTCATCGTGGGCGACCAGGACGTGCTGCTCGGCCACATCGGCGACGCGCCGTTCTACATCGGTGCGTCGCAATTCGAGGCTTGGAAACATACCGATCTCATCATCGACGTGGTGCCGGGTCGCGGTGGCATGTTCTCGCTGGATAACGGGCGGGAGAAGCGGTTCCTGACCCGGTCGACAATCTGCACCGCATAGGCGAAACCTGCCGGTTTGATTTCGAGCAAGGAAGGCACCGCAGCAATCTCTACCTTCCGAAGATGATCCTCAATCTGCTCATCGGCACCGTCGTCATTAGCCTTACGGTCCTGGTTCACACCTTTGGTCTGATCGTGGTCACACATGTGATGGGTCACCTGGTCGCCCGGTTTCGCATGCACGGGCGCCGCAGCCGCATCGTTGCGATGATCAGCGTGGTGATGGGGCTCTTTGCCATCATGACCGCAGAGGTGTGGCTCTGGGCAGGACTATACCGGCTGCTCGATATCTTTGCTGACTTCGAAACCGCGCTGTACTTTTCCACCATCACCTTCTCGACCGTCGGCTACGGCGACATTGTGCCCGCTCACGCATGGCGCGTCCTCGCGGCTCTAGAGGGCGTGAACGGATTTCTTCTGATTGGCTGGTCGACCGCCTATCTGATCGCGGCCGGCACCCGCATTGGCCCATTCAAGGCCGGCGAGCATTTCTGAACGGGCGATCGTTCAGACCGCTACGGAATGCCTGGCTGTACCGGTTTCGAAATATTTATCGAACTTCGCCGCGATGCTTCTGACAAAGGGCCGGCTTTCCGCCGGCACGACGAAGAGGTCACCATCAAGTTCAAGCAGCCGCGCAGGACCATGAAGAGCCGTGGAACTCGCCTTGAGGAGAAGTCTTTGGCCGGCTTCGCCAAAGCGCTCCACCAGCTCAATCGCCGAGAAGGCGAAGTCACACATCAATCGCTCGATGATCCAGCCGCGAACACGGTCGTCGTCGGAAAGCGCGATACCCCGAACAGCGGCCAGCCCGCCATCAGCAACCATGCGTCCATACTCGGCGGTCGAAGGCATGTTCTGTGCATAGCCCTGGCGAAACTGGCTGATGGATGACGGGCCAAGGCCGATCAAGGTCTCGCAGCGATCCTCGGTATAGCCCTGGAAGTTCCGGTGCAGTGTTCCGGCGCGGGCGGCAAGCGCGAGGGCATCGCCCGGTTTGGCGAAATGGTCGAGCCCGATTGCTTCGTATCCCTGGTCCACGATCGCCCGCGCCGCAAGTTGCGATTGAGCAAACCGCTCTGCCGGACCCGGCAGCCATGCCTCGTCGATCATCGTCTGATGTTTCTTGAACCACGGCACATGGGCGTAGCCAAAAAGCGCTATCCGGTCCGGTTCCAGGGTCAGTGCCTGCGCGACGGTGGAGGAGACACTCTCCCTGGTCTGGTGTGGCAAGCCGTAGAGCAGGTCCAGATTGACCGATTCGACGCCGCGCGAACGAACGCCGTCGACTACCGCTTTGGTCTGCAAAAAGCTCTGCTCGCGGTTAATTGCCTTTTGCACCTTCGGGTCAAAATCCTGGACGCCGAGGCTCGCACGGGTCATGCCGATTTCGGCGAGTGCGTCGAGGCGGGCATCGTCCATATCATTGGGTTCGATTTCGACGCTGATCTTGGCGCCGGGAAGAAAGGTCAAGCTGTTGCGCAGGGCGGTTCCCAGCGCCACCAGATCCTCCGGTTTGAGCATCGTTGGCGAACCGCCGCCGAAATGGACGGCACGCACGCGGCCCTTGCCTGCGACAAGACCGGCGACGGTGGCGATCTCGGCATGCAGTGAGCGAAGATATGTGGTCACCGGTTCGTAGTGGCGTGTCTGCTTGGTATGGCAGGCACAGAACCAGCAAAGCTTGTCGCAGTACGGGATGTGCAGATAGAGCGATATCTCGTGGCCCTCGTCGAGCGCCTGCAGCCAGCCCCGACAAACGGCAGCATCGACGCTTGCATTGAAATGCGGCGCTGTCGGGTAGCTCGTATAGCGCGGCACGTTCTCACCAAGTCTGGCAACTAATTCTGGCCGCACGTCTCTATCCGCTCCACTTTGCATGGCCCGACGTTGACCACATTACTGGCCGGCAGCCTTGATTTCGGTCAAAGTCCGCGGTGGACAAACTGCCGCAAGGATTTTCCTGCCGCCGATGCTATCTTGCCGGCACTTTGGGTCCTCGGACGATCATGATGACAGTGCGTCAGGATATTCACAGCGCCGGCATTCCAGTGCTTTGCCGATCATGCGAAGCGCGCCACCATGGCGTCTGCGGCGCGCTCGATCCCGATCAACTGGTGGGCCTCGCCAAGACCTCATCGAAGCATACCGTTGAACCGGGCGCAGAACTGATTGGTGACACCGAGACCGTCGACCGTTATTCGAACGTGCTTTCCGGCGTGGTGAAGCTCACAAAGAGCCTGTCGGACGGACGCCAGCAGATTGTCGGCCTCCAGTTCGCCCCCGATTTCCTGGGCAGGCCCTTCAAGCTGGAAAGCGCGATCAACGCCGAAGCCGCAACGACCGTTTCCCTGTGTTCGTTTCCAAAAGCCGCCATCGAACGCATGATGAAGGAATCGCCACAGCTAGAGCATCGTCTCTTCAAGCAGACGCTCAATGAACTAGACGAAGCACGAGACTGGATGGTGACGCTGGGGCGCAAGAGTGCTGCGGAAAAGGTGGCGAGCTTTCTCCTGATGATCGCCAGGAACATCGATCCCACGCTTGCCCCGGCGGCCCAGTCGACAAGCTTTGACCTACCGCTGACGCGCGCCGACATCGCCGATTTTCTCGGCTTGACGATCGAGACGGTCAGCCGCCAACTGACCAGGCTGAGAACAGACAGCGTAATCCGGATCGACAACAACCGGCACGTGACGGTGGAGAACATGAGCCGGCTGCAGCGACGGTCCGGCGCCTAACCGGCATCGACGACCCCGATCATCGGCAAGACGTGCTCGCGTTCGAAGGCGATATGCCGGCGCAAGCTTTCGAATAAGCCGCGCAGCATGAAGCCGACAGCCTCGCCATTCTCGACTGTCTCGCCATGGCCGATCGCCAGCAGGATTTCAGTCACCTCGCCGGCAAAGCATTCGTCCTCGACGTGTTCTGCGCGCAATCGACGAGTTGAAGCAAGGTTGGCATCGCTGCCAGTCAAAGCAGCCTCGTAGGCCGGAAAGATAACCGTCTCCTCGTATTGGTGAATGTTGCGCAACAGCGGAACGATCGCGTTGGCCACGCCAATACAGGTCAGGCGATCTGCGGCCGGTAACGTATCGGCGATCTTTTCCAAGGCGTCACAGAGCCGCAGCTTTTCCCCATGGGCACGTTTCATCACAGCGCCAGGGAGGAACTCTCGATCGAACCGTGCGACCGGCATGGAAATCTCGCGGCGGGCTTCAAACAGCGACGATTTCCGCTCGTTCTCCCCGTCCAATGAAAGCCTCCTGATAGTTTGCGAGTTGGAAGCTGCCCAATCCAAAAGCAAATGGCTTTGACATGGATCAAGGCAGCGACGACGCGACTGCTGAATTGGTGTCAAGCGGATTGGTATCCGCGCATCCCAATCCGAGGTCGGGGACAGGTCATGAAGTTCGGCACGCAAATCTTCGCCTTGGGCCTGTTCACATTTGCGGCCCTTGTGGCAGCCGGGTTCGGTGTGGACGAGCCATTCCGGCAGCATATGTGGGTACTGTTTTTTGTGCTGCTCGGCTTTGTCGCCATCCTCATCCGCAACACGAATTTCGAAGTGGCTGCTCCGATCGACCCGTCCGCCTATATGGATGGGCCAATCCGCTATGGCGCCATCGCCACCATGTTCTGGGGTGTCGTCGGTATGCTGGTCGGCGTCGTCATTGCGCTGCAGCTTGCCTACCCCGATCTCAACATTCAGCCCTGGTTTAACTTCGGCCGTTTACGGCCATTGCATACGTCGGGCGTCGTCTTCGCCTTCGGCGGCAATGCGCTGCTCTGCACGTCCCTGTATGTCGTCCAGCGCACCTGCCGCGCTCGGCTGTTCGGCGGCGATCTCGGTTGGTTCGTGTTTTGGGGCTACCAGCTCTTCGTCGTCATGGCGGCGACCGGCTATCTGCTGGGCATCACCGAGAGCCGCGAATACGCCGAACCCGAATGGTATGTGGACATCTGGCTGACCATCGTCTGGGTCGCCTATCTCATCCTGTTCCTCGGCACGATCCTGAAGCGCAAGGAGCCGCATATCTACGTCGCCAACTGGTTTTACCTGTCCTTCATCGTCACCATCGCGATGCTGCATGTGGTCAACAACCTGTCGATGCCGGCCTCATTCCTGGGTTCCAAGAGCTACTCCGCCTTTTCCGGCGTCCAGGACGCCCTGACGCAATGGTGGTACGGCCACAACGCCGTCGGCTTTTTCCTCACCGCCGGCTTCCTCGGCATGATGTATTACTTCGTGCCCAAGCAGGCGAACCGGCCGGTCTATTCCTACCGGCTGTCGATCGTCCATTTTTGGGCGATCATCTTTCTATACATCTGGGCCGGCCCCCATCACCTGCACTACACCGCCCTGCCCGACTGGGCGCAGACACTCGGCATGGTGTTCTCGATCATGCTGTGGATGCCGTCATGGGGCGGCATGATCAACGGCCTGATGACGCTGTCGGGCGCCTGGGACAAGCTGCGCACCGATCCGATCATCCGCATGATGGTGATGGCCATCGCCTTCTACGGCATGTCGACCTTTGAAGGTCCGATGATGTCGATCAAGACGGTCAATTCGCTGTCGCACTATACCGACTGGACCATCGGGCACGTCCATTCGGGCGCACTCGGCTGGGTCGGCATGATCTCGTTCGGCGCGATCTATTACATGGTGCCGAAGCTTTGGAACCGCCAACGTCTCTATTCGCTGCGGCTCGTCACCTGGCACTTCTGGCTGGCGACGCTCGGCATCGTCGTCTACGCGGCCGTCATGTGGGTGTCCGGCATCATGCAGGGCCTGATGTGGCGCGAATACGACGAGCAGGGCTTCCTGGTCTACTCCTTTGCCGAAACCGTGGCCGCCATGCACCCCTACTATGTCATGCGCGCCATCGGCGGGGCCATGTACCTCTCCGGCGCCCTGATCATGGCCTGGAACATCGCCATGACCATCCTCGGCTACCAGCGCGAGGAAGAGCCGATGCCGGGCTCCCTGCCCGTCCTGCAGCCTGCCGAATAAGGAGCCAGACAATGGGCTTAATGGACAAACACGCGCTCATTGAGAAGAACGCCACGCTTCTTCTCATCGGCTCTCTTCTTGTGGTGACTGTCGGCGGCATCGTCGAGATCGCACCGCTCTTCTATCTCGACAACACGATCGAGAAGGTCGAGGGCATGCGCCCTTACTCGCCGCTCGAACTTGTCGGGCGCAACATCTATGTGCGCGAGGGTTGCTACCTCTGCCATAGCCAGATGATCAGACCGTTCCGCGACGAGGTCGAGCGCTATGGTCACTACAGTCTGGCGGCCGAGTCGATGTACGATCATCCTTTCCAATGGGGATCGAAGCGCACCGGACCGGACCTCGCCAGGGTTGGCGACCGCTATTCCAATCAATGGCATGTCGAGCACCTTACGGATCCTCGTTCGGTGGTGCCTGAATCAATCATGCCGAGCTATGCGTTCCTGAAAGACACGCCGATCGAGGTGAAGGATTTCTCGACGCATCTGGTCGCCAACAGCCGTGTCGGTGTCCCCTACGGCGACGACATGATCGCACACGCCAACGCCGACTTGATGGCGCAGGCTGATCCCAACGCCGACACATCCGGCCTCGAGGCCCGCTACCCCAGAGCCAAGATCGGCGACTTCGACGGCAACCCGCAACGGGTCACCGAGATGGATGCCCTCGTCGCCTATCTCCAGATGCTCGGCACACTGGTCGACTTCAAGAACTACGACGAAGCCGCCGGCTATCGCTGAGGAGTTTTATTTATGGATTACAGTGTGATGCGAGAGTTTGCCGACAGCTGGGGCCTGGTCGCCATGGCGCTTTTCTTTGTCGGCGCAATTGCCTTCGCCCTGCGCCCCGGCAGCCGCAAGCTGGCCGACGAAGCTGCCCGGATTCCCCTTGAGGACGAGTGATCATGAGCGACGAGCACATCGATGAAATCTCTGGCATTTCGACCACCGGCCACGAATGGGATGGCATTCGGGAGCTGAACAACCCGCTTCCGCGCTGGTGGGTCGTAACCTTCTACGCCACCATTGTCTGGGCAATCGGATACACCATCGCCTATCCGGCATGGCCTTTGCTGCATTCGGCAACAACGGGCGTGCTCGGCTATTCGAGCCGCAACGAAGTCAAGAACGAGCTATCGGTGGCTGAAGCGGCGAAGGGCAAATATGTCGCGGCGATAGAATCGAAGAGTGTTTCGGAGATCGCGGCGGACGATGGTTTGCGCGAATTCGCGATCGCCGCTGGTGGCGCCGCGTTCAAGGTCAATTGCGTGCAATGTCATGGCTCCGGCGCCCAGGGCTCCAAGGGCTTCCCCAACCTCAATGACGACGACTGGCTGTGGGGCGGCAAGGCGGATCAGATCCAGCAGACGGTCACGCATGGTATCCGCTTCGCATCCGATCCGGATACGCGGCTTTCGGAAATGCCAGCTTTTGGCGACATTATCACTGCCGACCAGATCAAACAGGTCAGCGCCTATATTGCCGGCCTGTCCGAAACCGTCAGCCACGAATCTTTGGTGGCGCCCGGTGCCAAGGTTTTTGCGGAAAACTGCGTTGCTTGTCACGGCGACAACGCAAAGGGCAACAAGGAGCTCGGCGCTCCTGATCTAACCGATGCCATCTGGCTCTACGGATCGGGCGAAACGGCCATTGCCGCCCAGGTCACAGCGCCGAAACAAGGCGTGATGCCGGCCTGGGGGGCGCGCCTGGGCGAAACCAGGATCAAGGAGCTGGCGGTCTACGTGCATTCGCTAGGCGGTGGAGAATAGGTACGGGGGCCTATTCTCCGGCCCTCACCGCCGAAGCGACGAGGCCCGGCTCTGCCGGGGCTCGATTTGTTTTCCGTGGGCCAGGCGATTGACCTGCATCAACGCGGCGCAATCCAGTCGGCAGCAAAATCCGCTCGACGCTGTATTTCGCTGACCTGCCTGTGCCCAGTCAGAACATTTGCCCGGCGAAATCAAAGCTGCGCGACGGGAGAAACCAGTGCTGGACAATACGCAGGTAGAACGGCTCGAAGCCGAGGCGGTCAACTCGGCCAAAGTGCGACAGCCGATGTATGCCGCGCGCAAGAAGATCTTCCCGAAGCGGGCCTCGGGCAGCTTTCGCCGATTCAAATGGCTGGCAATGGCGGTCACGCTTGGTATCTACTATCTGACACCTTGGCTGCGGTGGGACCGCGGCCCGTTTGCCCCTGACCAGGCCGTGCTGCTCGATGTCGCCAACCGGCGTTTCTACTTCTTCTTCATCGAGATATGGCCGCAGGAATTCTACTATGTGGCCGGCCTTCTGGTCATGGCCGGCGTCGGTCTTTTCCTGGTTACGTCGACTGTCGGTCGTGCCTGGTGCGGCTATACGTGTCCGCAGACCGTGTGGGTCGATCTGTTCCTAGTCGTCGAGCGAGCTATCGAGGGCGACCGCAACGCGCGCATGAAGCTCGATGCCGGGCCTTGGACCGCCCGCAAGCTCGCGCTGAGAATGTCGAAACACGCCATCTGGCTGATCATAGGTGCAGCGACCGGCGGCGCCTGGATCTTCTATTTCGCCGATGCGCCGACCTTGCTCGTCGAACTCTTCACCGGCACGGCAGCGCCTGTCGCCTACATCACCGTCGCTGTGCTCACAGCGACGACCTATACGTTCGGCGGGCTGATGCGCGAGCAGGTCTGCACCTATATGTGCCCATGGCCGCGCATCCAGGCGGCCATGCTCGACGAAAGTTCGCTCACCGTCACGTACAATGACTGGCGCGGCGAACCGCGCACGCGTCACACCAAGAAGGTCCAGGCCGCCGGACAGTCAGTCGGCGATTGCGTCGACTGTAACGCCTGCGTGGCTGTCTGCCCGATGGGGATCGACATTCGCGATGGCCAGCAGCTCGAATGCATCACCTGTGCGCTCTGCATCGACGCCTGCGACGGCGTCATGGACAAGCTCGGCAAGGAGCGCGGCTTGATCTCCTACGCGACACTCTCCGACTACAATGCCAACATGATGCTGGCGACCGCGGGCGGCGCCTGTTCGGTCAATCCGTCATCGGTCAGGACCGCTGACGGCCTGTTTTCGGACAGGGTGGCGCATTTCCATGTCCGCAAGATCTTTCGGCCACGCACCTATGTCTACATGGCCATGTGGTCGCTGATCGGCCTGGGTCTGCTCTTTTCGCTGCTGACGCGCGACCGGCTCGAGATCAATGTTTTGCACGACCGCAATCCACAATTCGTGACGCTGTCCGACGGCTCGATCCGCAATGGCTATACCGTCAAGCTGCTGAACATGATCCCCGAACCAAGAACGATTATCGTCACCATTGGAGGCTTGCCAGGCGCAGAGATGAGCATCGTCGGTGTCGACCTCCCCGCCGATCGCTCTTTTGCGATCCCGGTCGAACCCGACCGGCTGAAGATGTTGAAGGTTTTCGTGCGCCTGCCTGCTGATCAGATCCATGGCGTAGCGCAGACCTTCACACTCCGGGTCGAGGACAACGCGAGTTTCGAGTCCAGCGAATACACCGCCACCTTCAACGCACCGGAGACCGCCAGATGAGCGCCACCACGCGAAAATCCCGCGAATTCACCGGCAGGCACATGTTGGCTATCATCCTTGCCTTTTTCGGCGTGGTGATCACGGTCAACCTGACCATGGCGACGCTCGCCAACACAAGCTGGACCGGCCTTGTCGTCGAAAACACCTATGTGGCGAGCCAGCAATTCAACAGGAAGGCCGAGGAAGGGCGCGCGCAGGCAGCCCTCGGCTGGACCGGCAAGTTGACCATTGCATGGGGCGAAGTCCGCTATGGCGTCACCGACGACGCCGGCAAGGCGGTTCCCTTGCATGGCGTCAAAGTGCTGTTTCGCCATCCCGCTTACGAGAAAGAAGATGAGTCCATCACGCTCGCCGCCGCCTCGGGCCAGGAGTTTGCAGTGCAGCACATGCCAAGGGACGGTGTGTGGATCGTCGAAATCGACGCCGATGCCGGTCTGGCAAGGCCTTTCCGCGACGTGCGCAGGATCATGATCTCCGATGGAGCGCTGAAATGAGCTGCTGTGCACCGGGCGCGGAAATGGCGCTGGATCTGGGCAACGCTACATCCGACCTGCCGTCAAGCGAAGAGATCAAGCTGGCGAGCCGGTCGCTTGGCGATGGCCTTAGCCAGACCGATCTTTCAGTTCCGACGGTTCATTGCGCAGCCTGCATGCAGACAATCGAGACGGCGATGGCAAAACTCGATCACGTCGAGGCCGCTCGCGTCAACCTGTCAACGAAGCGGGTCTCGGTCCGGTGGCGCGGGGACGAGGCCCCACCATTCGTCGCCTTGCTGGGGCGGCTGGGTTACCAGGCGCATTTGTTCGAACCCGAGATTGGTGAAAAGGACAAAACGCTTTCGGAGCTTATCCGCGCCGTCGCTGTCGCCGGATTTGCGGCGGGCAACATCATGCTGCTGTCGGTTTCGGTCTGGTCCGGTGCCGAGGGCGCGACCCGCGACCTGTTCCACTGGGTCTCGGCACTGATCGCCATCCCCGCACTCGCCTTCGCCGGCGGCATCTTCTTCAAGTCGGCCTGGAATGCCTTGCGTCACGGCCGCATGAACATGGACGTGCCGATCGCGGTCGGCGTGTCGCTGGCCTATGCGATGAGCCTCTATGAGACGATCACCCATGGCGACCACGCCTATTTCGACGCGTCGGTGTCTCTGCTGTTCTTCCTGTTGATCGGCCGCACGCTGGATCACGTGATGCGCGCACGCGCCCGCACCGCCGTGAAAGGCCTGTCACAACTGGCCGCGCGTGGCGCCATGGTGCTGCGCGACGGTGGCGCACGCGACTATCTGCCGGTTGGCGAGATCGAACCGGGCATGCTGTTGCTGATAGCGGCCGGCGAAAGGATCCCCGTCGACGGCAAGATCACGCGTGGGACATCGGACGTCGACTGCTCGCTGGTTTCGGGAGAGAGCACGCCCAGAAGCGTGGCTCCAAACGATGCCGTCCAGGCCGGCGTGCTCAACCTTACCGGCCCGCTGACCATCGAGGCGACAGCCGCCGCGAAGGATTCGTTCCTGGCGGAAATGGTTCGGCTGATGGAAGCCGCCGAGGGCGGTCGCGCACATTACCGCCGCATCGCCGATCGCGTTTCAGCACTCTATGCTCCAGTTGTTCATCTCACCGCCTTCGTGACATTCCTTGGCTGGATGGCGGCAACCGGCGACTGGCATCGGGCGATAACCATCGCCATCGCCGTTTTGATTATCACATGTCCGTGCGCGCTCGGGCTCGCCGTGCCGATCGTCCAGGTGGTCGCCGCGCGGCGGCTGTTCGAGAACGGCATCATGGTCAAGGACGGTTCGGCCATGGAGCGCCTGGCAACGATTGATGCAGCGGTGTTCGACAAGACCGGCACGCTCACGCTCGGCCAGCCCCGTCTCGTCAATGCGGCCTCGATCGATCCGGCCATGCTGACGATTGCGGCCGACATGGCCGCGCATTCGCGTCATCCCTTTTCAAAGGCCATGGCCGGCCTTGCCGCTGGCGGCGGGCAGCACAAATTCGATGCCGTCACCGAGCATCCGGGGTTCGGTATCGAAGCAACTGACGTCGGAAGTATCTGGCGGCTGGGCAGACGCGGATGGGCTGGATGGAAGGCCCGCACCGGCGGCGAAGGCAAACATGGCTATGGCGGGACGGTCCTGACGAAAGACGGGATCGTTGTCGCGACCTTCAATTTCGAGGATGCGTTGCGTGCCGACGCCAGGGCGGCGATCGAGCGATTGAACGATGCCGGGATGTCGGTTCAGATGCTGTCGGGCGATAGCGCGGGCGCCTGCAGCGAAATCTCGAAAATGCTGGGTATCGGCGATTTCGTTCCGTGCCTGCTGCCGTCCGGCAAGGTCGAATGCATCGAAACCCTGGCGAAAGAGGGACACCGGGTTCTGATGGTTGGCGACGGCTTGAACGACACGCCTGCGCTGAGCGCGGCGCATGTTTCGTTCGCGCCGGCCACGGCCGCCGACATTGGCCGCAATGCGGCGGATTTCGTATTCCTGCGCGAAAGCCTTCTGGCAATCCCCCTCGCGCTGGACGTCTCGCGCAAGGCGGGAAGCTTGATTCGCCAGAACATCACGATCGCCATCGTCTACAATGCCGTCGCCGTGCCGATCGCGATCCTGGGGCACGTCACCCCTCTTATCGCTGCGATCGCGATGTCCGCGTCTTCCCTGCTTGTCATCGGAAATGCGCTGCGTCTGCGAGGTTCTATGCCAGATTCGCCGGCGAAAGATGTCCGGCGCGACAGGCTGTCCGACAGCAGCAAACTGGCCCAATCCTCATGACCACCCTTGCCTACCTCATCCCTGTCGCCCTGTTCCTTGGTGCGCTTGGCCTGGGGGGCTTCCTGTGGGCCTTGAGGAGTGGCCAGTACGAAGATCTTGACGGAGCTGCCGAGCGGATCCTTATCGATCGGGAAGACAGACTGGAGCGCTGATCCAGGGCCGAGGGCTGACAAACAGCGCCGGTGCAGCCAACCGCTCCCACCCCCTTCCCCACTGCGACTATGCCGCGCACGATTGCTGTTTCCGGGGTTGTTGCTGCCTAACACTGAACGCCACCAATTTGCGCCAGCGCAAAGAAACGCTGCGTCAGGCCAGATACCTTCTGCTCATCCGCAACGGTTGAGAGATAGGAGACTGACATGATCACGCGACGCGACGCCCTTTTCGGAGCAGCGATTGGCGCTGCCACCGTGGCGGCACTGCCGGTATTTTCGGCAACGGTGACAAAGACGGACATTCGAGGGCTCGCCCGCGAAAAGATCGAGCTCGTGGCACCGCCCTTTGTGCATCCGCACGATCAGATCGCCACGGGTGGACCGAAAATCGTCGAGTTCACCATGACCATCGCGGAAAAGCCCGTCGTCATCGATGCCGACGGCACGACGCTCAATGCGATGACCTATAACGGCTCGATTCCTAGCCCTCTGATGGTCGTGCATCAGGACGACTATGTCGAACTGACGCTCATCAATCCCGACACCAACTCACTCGCTCACAACATCGATTTCCACGCCGCAACCGGCGCGCTGGGCGGCGGCGCCCTGACGCTGATCAATCCCGGCGAGCAGGTGACCTTGCGCTTCAAGGCAACCCGAACGGGTACGTTCGTCTATCACTGCGCACCTGGCGGCGCGATGATCCCATGGCATGTCGTCTCCGGCATGAGCGGCGCCATCATGATCCTGCCGCGCGATGGGCTCAGGAACGACAAGGGCGAACCGGTAAAGTACGACAAGATCTTCTACATCGGCGAGAACGACTTCTATATTCCGCGCGACGAGAAGGGCAACTTCAAGACCTACGAATCGGCCGGCGACGGTTACGACGACATCGTCAAGGTCATGCGCGGGCTGATCCCGACGCATGTGGTGTTCAATGGCAAGGTCGGTTCGCTGACCGGCGACAATGCGATGAAGGCGAAGGTCGGCGAGACCGTGTTGATCGTCCATTCGCAGGCCAACCGCGATACGCGACCGCATCTGATCGGTGGCCACGGCGACTATGTCTGGGAACAGGGCAAATTCGCCAATCCGCCTGCCAAGGATCTAGAAACCTGGTTCATCCGTGGCGGCTCCGCGGGGTCGGCGCTCTACACGTTCCTGCAGCCCGGCGTCTACGCCTATGTCAATCACAATCTGATCGAGGCCGTGGAACTCGGTGCGACCGCTCACTTTATGGTCGAGGGCGAATGGAATGACGACCTGATGACGCAGGTCGAGGCGCCGACACCCCTCGCCACCAACTGACGGCACTCCAATTTGCCCGGACAGCGATGCTGTCCGGGCATGGACAAAGCGATGTCTCCATTGATCCTCAAGGTTCTTCCGGTCGCCCTGGTTGCCGCTGCCGTTCCGGCAGGGCTCTCGATACAGACGGTCTTCGGGGATCGACAACCTCACCCCATCGCTATGACGATTACCTTGCTTTCCGGTTCGATCACCTATCCGACGCCAGGGGAGTTCCTGATGGAGGGACGCCCGCAAGCCAATCCCCGCCTCAAGCGGCAACTCAACAGACCTCTCGAAATCATGGCCTACCAGATCAGCACGGCCGACTATGCAGACTGCGTGTCGGCAGGAAGCTGTCAGCCGGCACAGGAGACGCGCGCGATCCCAAGCAACGCTCCCGTAACTGGAGTGAGCTATCTCGATGCCAATGCCTACGCCCGGTGGTATTCGCAAGTGACGGGCGACCAATGGCGGCTGCCATCCGACGAAGAATGGGCGTTTGCCGCGGCGGAGCGGTTCGCAGGGGAATTTGAGGGTGTCGAAAACGATGCCAACAACCCCGCCAGACGCTGGCTCACCAGCTACAAGGCCGAGGTGGACCTCGATCGCAAACCGGACCCGTTGCCCAAGAGCCGCGGCTCTTTTGGTTTCAATTCCCTGGGCCTCGCCGACTTTTCCGGCAATGTCTGGGAGTGGACTTCGACTTGCTATGTCCGCACCACATTGGCTGCGGATGGAAGCGGCGTTGCGAGTTCGGTCGACAATTGCGGCGTCCACGTCCTTGAAGGGCTTCACAGAGCCTACATGTCGAACTTCGTCAGCGACGGAAAAAGCGGCGGCTGTGCCGTTGGCACGCCTCCCGACAATCTGGGTTTCAGGCTGGTCCGGGACCATCGGGGGTGGGCGAACCGTATCGTCGGCTACCTCGGCATTGCCTGACAAATCAGAAGCGGCTTTTCCATTCGCGTTTCGACGGTCGCCTGCTCTCCCCGCCGCCTCACCGCACCTTTGGCCTCATCAACGCACTTCCATAGATCAGAATGAAGCCGGCAAATGCCGCCACCCATGCGGTGCCGGCCATGTCGATCACTATGTCATAGGGGACGAAGGCAGCCAGGATTCTCAATGATCCTGCGAGGAGGACGGCTCCAAAAATGAACGAGGCGCCTTTTCCAGCCTTGAGCTCTCGCCCGGTGTGACCGAGCGTTGCGCGGGTCATCACGGCAAGCGTCATCGCGCCGACCGCGCCAGTTCCGAGTGCGTGGAGTCCCGCCGCCGCCGGCACGGCATCGGGGAAGAAGATCGACACCGAGACAAGGGCGAGACCGACCGGCACGAAGGCATATGCGAGATGGAGTACGAGCACCAGCGGATCCCGCAAGGTGCGCTCGCCGGCCCACCGCGACAAGCGCCACGCCTGGCTGATTGCAGCGGCCGCCAGGAGCATTCCTGAGGCGCTGTTGTCGGGCGCGAACGTCCATGCTCCCAGCGCGATGGCTGAGATGGCTATCGATGCCATGTCAAAACGGTCGAACGGAGCAGGCAGCCGGCCAGGATTTTCGCGGACGAGCCAGTTGCGGGTGAAGCTCGGAATGATGCGCCCGCCAATTAGCGAGATGAGCATGATCGCCGCGGCCATGCCGAGCCTGCGGCTGATGTCCGATGTGCCTTGGCGATGCGCCTCGATATGGAACGTGCCGTTGGCGCCAGCCAGGACGGCAAGCGGCAGCAGTACTTTCAGGTTGCGCCAGTTCCGTCCTGCGACGATCTCGCGGGCCGCCGCGGCAGCAACCGCAAGCAGAAATGAGCCATCGATCACGGCGGCTGCTTCCCAGCCGATATCCGCCGAGACAAAGACAGCGACACGGCCGGCAAGCCACAGGACCACCAGCGCCAGCAGCGGCAGGCCTTGCACAGGCAGCCGGCCGGTCCAGTTGGGAATGGCGGTCAGCAAGAACCCGGTAACGATCGCCGACAGATAGCCGAACAGCATCTCGTGAATGTGCCAGTCGACGGGAACGAACGCACTGTGGGCATTGAGTTCGCCGGCATACATCGGCAGCCAAAGCAGAATGGAGAGCGCCGCATACAGCGACCCAAGGAAGAAGAACGGCCTGAATCCGTAGGAAAGAAATGCGGGCCCGGTGTAGGCCCGCAGGCGTGGAATCCCCATGATTTGCGTCTCCAAATGAACAGGGCCGGATGAACCGCCGCCCTCGGTCCGTCCGGCCCGCGCCCGCGCTTTATGTGGCGGGCATGGCTGTATCGAATGCTGTCAGTTGGCCGGGATCTGGGTGAACAGGTCGGCGAACACTGTCTTTGCCTTCCCGGGATGCTTGACCGCTTTGGCGGTATCGAGATTGACCGGCTTGCCGACAACGATCAGCGCGACCATGCCCATGCCGTAGTGCGGCGCGCATTTGACGCCATACACACCTTCCTGGGTGAGTGTGACGGTGATCTCCTCGCTGGGCTTTCCCTTGAAAGGCTCAGCGCCATCCGGAAGCATGCCCTTGATCGACTCTGCGTCATGGCTCTTGTCGGTCGGCACGAACTTGACGGTATCGCCGGGTACTGCCTTGACGAAGGCCGGCTGGAAAACCATTGCGCTCTTTTCGCCCTTGTTGAGCATTTGCACCACATGCTCTTCCGCGCTTGCGCCGCCGGCCAGCGCGAGGATGGAGATTGCGGCGGCGAGAATGGTGAGTTTCATCGGTTCGTCCTTTTGTTTCGTCGTCACGGCATTTGGCCGTTCCATGCCTTTTAGCCTGACAAGCCCCGGCAGAATTTGCGCTGGCGCAAACTCGGAGTAGAAAGGTCTCCCGCATGACTGATGCGGAACCAGAGGGCTGTGAGGGATCCGCTTGGCTGCGCTAGACCGATCGCTGATATCGCGGCTGCCGCTCTTCCAGGCACTGACGCCCGACGAGCAGAGCGAGATCCTGCGAGATGCGCGGTCGTCTCGCTATGCCAAGGAGACGACGATCTTCGCGCAGGAAGCCGATGCCCATTCCTTCTTCGTGCTGATCGCCGGGCACATCCGCGTGGTTCGCACCACGCCGGATGGACAGCAGGTCATCGCTAGATACATCAGCGAAGGCGAGATCTTTGGCGTCGCCGCAGCCCTTGGCCGGACGACTTACCCCGCCAGCGCAGTCGCGGCGGTGGACTGCGTGGTGTTGGCCTGGCCCAACGCGCTATGGCCGGAACTGGCGAAGCGGTTTCCTGCGTTTGGGGCGACCACCTACCGGACAGTCGGAAACAGGCTGCAAGAAACCCAGACGCGGGTTGTGGAGATGTCCACTGAACAGGTGGAGCAGCGCGTTGCTCACGCGCTGCTGCGACTGGCAAATCAGACTGGTCGGAACACCGACAGCGGCATCGAAATCGACTTTCCGATCTCGAGGCAGGACATTGCCGAAATGACGGGGACGACACTGCACACGGTCAGCCGGCTGCTCAGCAAATGGGAAGAGAATGGGATAATTGCCAGCGGACGCCAGAAAGTCACTGTCAAGGACGCGCACCGGCTTGTGGTCCTCTCAGGGAGTCGAACCAAGCGCTGATTTATCACCTGCGCGCTCGAACAGCCGATTCCAAATCCACCAGGAAGGCGGTCTCATTGGTCTGATGCTCTCGGCACGCCTCAGCGACCGTATGGAAGGTACCGATTGGACAACCGACGCAAAGCATCCTGTATCTCAGCACGACAGCCACCGTTGCCGGCCATTTTCTCATGATCTCGTCGACGACCATGTCGGAATTGAACGAACTGAGCTCCTTCACGATGAAGTCTCCGCCATTGCGAAGCGTCTTAATAGATTCCTCTCAGGCCGCCTTCTTTGCGCTTTCGCAACTTTGATGAGCATTGCCGTTTGGCTAGGAAAAGCTAGACAAACGTCATGACCATAATTGCACCGATGACAATCAGAACAAGCCCGCCGATCAGCATAGGGAGCAGCGTGTTGTTCAGGTCGACGCCCGACTCGAATTGGTTGGCCACCGGTGTGTCATTTTTGTCTGGGTCAGTCATGCTTGTCTCCACGGGCCGGCAGACGCGAACCGCGCGGCGTTGTGGTTGAATTGTCGATCGAGGCCTTACCCATGCTTATCGTACGCCGAAGCTTCGTATGCAGGCAGCCCGCCGACAAAGTCCTGGGGCATCAATGCGACGTCGGCCAGCGTGTAACGATCAAGGGTGTTCTGGAAGGAGGCCATCGCGTCGCCGAACATTCCTGAAAGTTTGCAGCGGCCGGTGAGCACGCACTGATTTCCGGTCCCGAAGCACTCCACAAGCGCGAAATCTGGCTCCGTCAGCCGTACCACGTCGCCGATCCGGATCATCTCGGGGCTCCGCCCGAGGGCTAGCCCACCGGAGCGACCGCGGACCGCTTTCAAGTAACCGCCGCGAGTCAGGGTGTTGGCGACCTTGTTGAGGTGCGTTTTGGATACCTTGAACGTGCGTGCCACCTCCTCGATCGTGATCAGGCGATCACCGGCAGAGGCCGCGTACATTAGCATCCTCAAGGCGTAGTCCGAGAAATTGGTCAACCGCACTAACGGTTCCTCTTCGCAATTCTGGTACAGGAGCCACTTACAATCCAACCCCGCATCACAGGTCCTTCTCGACGATCGGTTCTATGCCCATCGTAGTCTCGCCACGGCTGAAGGCGACCGCGAGACGGAAGCTGTGAGCTATGCGCAGTGCGCGGTCCATGAACAGCGCCGCAACCTCGGGTGGGCAAACACGGCGCACCGTTGCGCGAAACAGCTTTAGCCAACGCCGGAAATGCGCCACTCCAAGGCCGGAGATCGCCAGGTGTGGCGGTAATGGACGGCCCTCATAACGGGACGACCGGAGCAGCGTAGCGGACCAGAAGTCGCACATCTTAGCCAGATGGCGCGGCCAAGCCTCAGGATGGATAGCGTTATGAAAGATGGGGCCGAGAAGGTCGTCGCGGCGAATCTCATCATAAAAGCCGTCAACCACAAGACGGATCATGGCCTCGTCAAGCACGTCTGGCAACGGGGTACCACCGATGACGATCGTTTTGTTGCTCCGACCATTCGCAATCATGTGCATGCTCTTGGTTTTCGAAGACCCAAAGACCTCAAAATAATTCCCACACTCAAACAGCTCCGCAACGCACCGAGTGAAGTCGCGTCCACGATGACGATTGATGCATTGGCTTCAAAGGAGACCTTCGTCGGTATGGGTCGGAATCGCGCCTTAAAGAAACATTGTCAATATATCTTATTGGCGGGCAGCTCGTGGCTAGAGGGCCGGTCGGCTGTTTAATGAGAGTGGAGTTGCAGGCATTCGCGGGCGGTGTCCGCCGGAACGCCATCAGCCAGCAGGTGCGAAACATTGGGCGAGCAATGACCGCCCAGGAAATCGAGGAGCTGCAGCACGCGGCCTTGGTGACGCGATCTGCGGTATGCCTGCACGACCGCTCTATCGTTGGCCGGCTGCGTGCTGCAGCCGTGCGATCAGGTCGCGGTTACGGCAATAGTCTGGCGGATCATCAGCTTGCTGGTGTTCATCAAGCCAAGTCGAGCATTCATCCTGGTGCCCGCAGGAGCGACACCGGTCGACCGCTCGATTGGTGACGGCAATATGGTCCGGAACGATCTTCAAATATTTGTCGACGCCGAGCTTCTGCATCATGCGGCTCATCAAGGCGGTCCTGGCGTCAACTGAAATCAAGTAGTCGAGAAAACTCATGTCGTTTCGCTCCCGTTTTCTGGCAGATCATTGCGATATCGGCGACCGCTGCATTGATCTCGGTCAACAGGCGTCTCCCTCGTGGCGATATCGTGCGTGACTCAAGCGACGGGCGTGAAGGTCCTGATGCGACCGGCGGCTAATACAACATGAAGCGGTTGATGCTGCTCTCTTCGATCAGCGTACGCGTGACGCCGCCGAACGCCTATTCCCGCAGGCGGCTATGACCGCATGCGTGATGCCGTGGTGCTCGAGAAAGACGGGGACGTCCGCGAGGCTGTCATAGATGCTTTCGTCGCGTTTAGTACCGATTGCAGCGACAGGACTTCATTTGGCCTTGGCCAGAAAAGGGAATGCATCGGCTATCGCTCGCCGCGCTGCCGGTGTCTTTCCAGGCAGCCAGCACGGTTTTTGCAATGACATGTTCGACATTGCTTGCGGTGACCAGGACTGGCCGGCCGGTGCCGAGTGTCGAATTCGGCACCCAGTTCGGCGAGCCGCTTTCCAATTTCCGTTCGCTGAAACTGCATGATTTCACCTTCATGGACCAACCATGCCGTCGCCGGCCGCGATGAGCTGCGGGACGTCTGCAGCCGCCAGGCCGATAAGGTGAGCCCCGAACCGTTCCGCAGGCTCGATCCCCAACTTCACCATGGCTGCAGGAGGTGCATCTACGGCAAGATTTAAATAATTGACTTGTAGCACATTTGTGGTCGGCTTTCGCTGGAGCGTTTGGATGCTATGATGAAGTGCATCCGCCGGCACTCGACGCCTTGATGCGTGTCAAATGACACTACTCACCGGATCCCGAACCTCTGACTACGCCGGTTTTTGCGTGTGCAGAAAGAGCGATGAATGATAGTTAGACTGCGTTGCGGGTTCCCTGATCAAAGGACTTGATTTGGACGACAAACAAACACGTGACCTGTCGACCGGCGTTCGCGCCGAAGGGCGGGTCGCGGCCGAACACGACCGGCTCTCCCAGATGTTCGAGCAGGCCCCTGGTTTCATGACCTTGATGCGTGAGCCGGGTCATGTCTTCGAGCTGACCAATGCCGCCTATCAACGTCTGATTGGCCACAGGCAAGTGATAGGAAGGTCGGTACGCGAGGCCCTGCCCGAGCTCGAAGGCCAAGGATTCTATGAACTGCTGGACCAAGTATACGAAACGGGCAAGCCCTACAGAGGTCAAGGCGTGAAGGTCGCCCTTCGCAACAAGGACGGCGAGCCGGTCGATGAACGCATCCTCGATTTCGTATATCAGCCCATCAAGGCTGACGATGGTCGCATCACTGCGATCTTCGTCGAAGGCACCGACGTCAGCGAACTCTCCTATGCAAACGCCGCACTTCGACTGCGCGAAGATCATTTGCGTTCGATCCTGGCGACAGTGCCCGATGCAATGGTGGTCATCGACGAACAAGGCCGTATTCAATCCTTTAGCACGGCTGCCGAAACGCTGTTCGGCTACCAGTCCAGCGAAGTCATCGGCCAGAATGTCAATCTGCTGATGCCGTCGCCCTACCGCGAAGAGCATGATGCCTATCTTCACCGCTATTTGGCGACAGGGGAGCGCCGGATCATCGGGCTCGGTCGCATCGTCACTGGAATGCGCAAGGACGGCTCGACCTTTCCGATGGAACTCTCTGTCGGCGAGATGCATCCGGGAACCGGGCGCTTCTTTACCGGCTTCTGCCGCGACTTGACCGAACGCCACCGGGCGGAGGCAAGAATACAGGAGCAGCAGCTGGAGCTTCTCCACATGGCGCGGTTTACTGCGCTCGGCGAAATGGCCTCGACACTTGCCCACGAGATCAACCAGCCGCTCACCGCCATTACGAACTACCTTAAAGGCAGCCGGCGGCTTCTCGAAAAAAGCATGGAAGATAACGCGCCGATGCTGAGGGAGGCCGTCGAAAAGGCAGCGGAACAGGCCTTGAGGGCCGGAGACGTCATTCGCCACCTTCGGGACTTCGTCGCAAGAGGCGAGAGCGAGCGCCAGGTCGAACGGCTGCCGGCGATTATCAAGGAAGCCTCGTCACTGGCCCTGGTCGGCGCAAGAGAAATAGATGTCCGCGTCAGCTACAACCTTGATCCCGCCGCCGAACTGGTCTTGACCGACCGCATCCAGATTCAGCAGGTTCTGCTCAACTTGATGCGCAACGCGATAGAAGCCATGCAAGGCGTGCCACGCCGCGAGTTGCAAGTCATAACCGCGGCCCGTGACGACGGCATGGCAGAGGTAAGCGTGATCGACACCGGCACTGGTCTCGCGCCGGAAGTCTCCGCCCAGCTTTTCCAGCCATTTGTCACCACCAAGAAACAGGGCATGGGCGTCGGCCTCTCTATTTGCCGTACCATCGTTGAGTCGCATGGTGGCCACATCTGGGCCGAGGCAATACCGACTGGAGGAACCGCGTTCCGGTTCACCTTGCGCATCGTGGAGAAGGAAGAGGTCGCCGATGACCGGTAACCATCTGGTGCACGTGGTCGACGACGACGTCGACGTTCGCAAATCGCTTGGTTTTCTCTTGGCGACGGCTGATTTCGCCGTGCGCCTGTACGAATCGGCGACAGCTTTTCTGGCTACGGCCACGGGCAATCTCGACGGCTGCATTGTGACCGATGTGCGCATGCCGGGCATTGACGGCATCGAGTTCCTGCGACAGCTCCGGAGCCGCGGGCATACGCTTCCGGTCATCGTCATGACGGGTCATGCCGATGTGGCCCTCGCTGTTCAGGCGATGAAGGAAGGTGCCGCCGACTTCATCGAAAAGCCGTTTGACGACGAGGTGCTGATCGAAGCGATCCGCTCCGCATTGGACAGTCGCAATCGGACGGAGGCGACACACCCACAAGGCGTGGAAATCCGTGGTCGTCTGGCGGCCCTGTCGGAGCGGGAGCGACAAGTGCTGGACGGCCTTGTGTCCGGCCTGCCGAACAAGACGATTGCCTATGACCTCGGCATCAGCCCGCGCACGGTCGAGATCCATCGCGCCAATGTCATGAGCAAGATGGCCGCGAGCAGTCTGTCGCATCTCGTGCGCATGGCTTTGGTTGTGGAGTCCAAACGTTAAAGCGAGTCAGTAAGAGACCTGTGGTTGTTTGCCGGGATCGCATCCGGCACCCAGTCTCGCCAGTGGGTCGGGTGAACGTCGATGCGTGCGCGGGTGGCGGCGTTCTTCCAGCCTTCCCGCTCCTTGATGCAAGGAAAGACAAGCGCATGTTCGCCGTCCTCGTCGAGGACGGCCAGTTCCAGCTCACGATCGAACGGAGCGCTTGAGATCGGCTTCCACATCATCCCCTATGATGGGTGGGAGCAGCAGGCCCCGCCTTGATCTGGATCATTTTCCAAATCCCCACTCCGGTATGGACGCTGACACTGACGTGGGCCGCCATGCGAGTCCCCGGCGGGCCTAGCCATGGTTGTCGATTCATCTGTCGGCCGACCGACTCCTTGATCGTGATCAATGACCTCCCTGGCGGCAGGGCTACGATCCGCGATGCCGAATACCAGAGTCGATGGAGCACCGGCGACACCGTGCTGTCACGAAAAACAGGAGATCGCGCCGATGCTGATCCGCACGCTTTCTGCTTTGGAATGTACAAAATTGCTGACGGCCAACCGGGTCGGCCACTTGGCATGCGCTAAGGATGGACACCCCTACGTCGTGCCATTCTACTATGCCCACGCCGACAATCACCTCTATGCATTTTCCATGCGGGGCAAAAAGGTCGACTGGATGCGTGCCAATCCGCTGGTGTGCGTCCAGGTCGACGAACGCGGCCAAGGGCGGGCATGGAGAAGCGTGGTTGTCGATGGTGTCTATGAAGAACTGCCTGATCGGATCGGCTACAAAGTTCAGCGCGACCATGCGTGGTCGGTGTTGAGCAAGCACGTCGACTGGTGGGAGCCTGGCGCTCTGAAGCCGGTTACGCCTCCTGTTTCGGACAGCACTCCGCATGTTTTCTTCAGGATCGTTATCAAGCAGGCATCGGGTCGGGAAGCAAAGGAATAGCGTGCTTCCCGTTCCGAACAGCGCGGGCGCACAGCCGCTGTGGATTGTGCCGTGCAATCCGTTTTCACGCCAATTCGTCCATCGCGCAAAAAAACATTGGAAGTCCGAGCCAGCTTGGGGATAGGCACTCTGTGGCGCATGTATACCAGTGGTGAAGGGCGATGGCGCAGGAAAATCTGGTGGTGTGCAGCAAATGCGCGGAATCAATCGACTGCCGCCAGCGCGCGATGCCAAAAACGCAAAATGCGGAAAGTGCGGGAAAAAGCTGTTCTCAGGCCACCCCGAGGACGTCGATGCACGAACGTTCGATCGTCAGCTCAAGCGAGGCACCCTTCCCGTTGTCGTGGATGTCTGGGCGCCATGGTGCGGGCCCTGCAAGATGATGGCGCCCGCATATGAAGCCGCAGCAAACGAACTGGAACCGCATGTTCGCCGCGCTCGGCCTCATGTTCGCAACATGTAGCGTTGTCATGTTCGCGGTCCAGGGACTTGTCTTCTCGCCGCTCGTCAGCCCGGCAGCGGCGAGGCTGCTTGTGGCTCCTGCCTTCCTGGTGATGGCGATGGGTCTGGCGGTTGTGCCGATACTTGCCGGGCTCACAGAAATGCTGTTTGCGGTTTCCGTTGTTTCGGCTTCGGCCGGCGTGATCAGCCCGCTGCCCGCCTACTGGGTGTCGCGCATCAGTGCACGACGCCAAGGTATGGAACTCGGCATCGAGTCGGCAGCGGTCAGCCTCGGGCGTTAGTGGACTCCGCGGCCGCCGGCCTGCTGTTCGGGGTTCCCCGGGCTGGAAGGCGCCGCCTTCTTCGCCGCTGCCGCAGCAATGGGCCTCGCCGCGATTGCAAGCCTGAAGCTGCCGCTGCCATTCGCGCGCGCACATTCCGAGGCGCGGTCGAGCCCTGCCGACCGAGCGGACGCAGCAGTTTGATCCACGTCATTGCGAGTGCGGCTGCCAGGATGTGAAATACAAAAAACAGGAGATCGCATCGATGCTGATCCGCACGCTGTCTTCACTGGAATGTACGAAGTTGCTAGCGGCCAATCGTATTGGCCACTTGGCATGCGCGAAGGACGGGCAACCCTACGTCGTGTGTTTCAACTACGCCTACGCTGACACTCACCTCTACGCGTTTTCCTTGCTAGGCAAGAAGATCGAGTGGATGAGAGCCAATCCCTTGGTGTGCGCCCAGGTCGAGGAACACGGCCAAGGACGCGGATGGAGAAGCGTCATTGTCGACGGCCGCTTTGAAGAACTGAGTGACCGGACCGGCCACGAGTTTCAACGCGGTCATGCATGGGCAGTGTTGAGCAAGCACACGGACTGGTGGGAGCCTGGCGCGCTCAGGCCGATCACACCTCCCGTGTCAGACAGCACACCGCACGTTTTCTTCCGGATTCTCGTAGAAGAAATTTCGGGCCGGGAGGCAATAGAATAGGCTGTTTTCCGGTAGATTGACGCGTTGCACGGAACGCAAGCACCTGGCTGACAGTGGATTGCGCCGGGCCGATCGTTTTCAGCCTTTGAATTCTCAGCTCGACATTTCGATCGGCGCCGATGATCGCGAACGTGTGCCGGTGGCAAGGGGAAGCTATAGATCGCGCGAACTTGGCCGCTTTCGATGGACCATGCCCGCGCCCAACTCAAGGAAGTTTCTTCTCTACCTGCCCTGGATGAGGTCCATGACAGGCGGGAACGTTAGCAATACGCCTACCGCCAGCAACGCGAAGGACACAGAAAGGACCTTTGTCATTTCCACGTTCTTTGGGCCCACCTGCGCGAAAGGATAAACCAGGCAATCAACCAGACGATGACTGCGCTGGTCGAGACGCCGGACAAGGCGCCGGTTGGTGTATAAAACGTGAAAAAGTGGTTGAGTGATGTAAAGGCATCGCCGGCCAAGGCGAATATCCCCATAGCGGCAGATCCAATTCCAGCGGCCAGGATGGCGGCCGCACCGGGACCGTTGGGAATCTCGTCAGGCCTGATAGGCTTGATATTGGCCATGACTATTCGCCCTCCTGTTCACCGGCGATGATTTCAATCATCGCGCCACCACGAACCGGGGCGTATTTGTTGAGAAACGCCCCGAAAGCACCCGCTACACCAGCCGCCACGAAGGCAACAACCGCGAAGCCGATGACGGCCGTGCGGATTTCTTTCTGCCTGGCCAAAGCCGGTCCGTATTTGGCGAAGACATAGGCGACCATCGTCATGGCAATTGGCGCAAGCCAAGCCACGTGTTCTTTCCACTCCATCCCCAAGCTATGCCACGCGGATGTCTTCGGGTTGGAGGTCAGCAGAAATTTTGGATAGTCCGCCAAATCGGTAACCCCTGGGGGCACCGCCGATCGATAGCACGGATACACTATCTAGGCACCCGACAGCACCGCACCCCAGGCAAGGAAGACCATTATCGAGAGATAAAGCAAAAGCAGATTGTGTTCTCTGGCGCTTGGGATGGATGGGGCTCCAGGCGCAGACATTCGATAAAGTTCGGCAAGCGCCGCCGAAAACGCCAGCATGAACAGCGCCCCAAACCCCATGCCGTGGAATACTGTCATAGACTGGAATCAATTTGCGATATTTTGTGGCTTCATTTCCTGCTTCGTTATCCAAGGCACCTAGCCGCAGCTATTGGCGGCCGGTGCCAATAAGGTCGCGAGCACGGATTCGATCCCGCATCCGTCGAACGTGATTTCCATAGCGGTTTGCTGGCCGGGGCCGGCGCCGAATTGTCCGGGAACGCTTCGCCAAAGGAAAGGTCGTGACTACGACGCTCCCCTGTTTCAGGGCTTTGTTCATTCGCCCGCGGCCAAGCCGATCAAGCAGTTGGTGCCGGACCTGGTTCAAGCTCCCTCAACCAGCCGCCCTCGAACCCCGCCCGTTGCAAGCCGCTGCGGATGTACCGGCACGAGCGCATCAGCAGCCACAAGAGGCCGCTGCGGTCGTTCTCGATCATCAGGACAACCGGGCCTTCGTTGAGGCCGAAGTGCCAAGGCGAAACCCACCATCCAAAGGCGTTGCCGAATGTCCCCGGATGCGTCGGGTTGAAGGCCGCCTTGAAGCCATAGGCCTTGGCGGCCTTGAGCTTGGCCTGGTGGATGCAGAAGCTGATCGCCGGTCGGACGATTTCAGGAGCAAACGGCAAGGATGCCGCGACAGCCCACGGGGCGAGCGTGCCATCGTCGGGACCATAAGGAACACCGCGCCCGACATAGCCCTCGAACCGGCGCTCGATGCCGTTCAAGTTGAGTGTCGAAGGGCCGGGACCCTCGCTTGCGGTGATGCCCCAGCAGTTTTCGCCATAACCCTCGAATCCACGCGGATTGTCCACGGCGTAGCGCTGCTGGACGAAGGTGGCGCGTCGGCTGTTTTCGAAATAGTCGCTTCCTTTGCAGCGCATGAAGGCATCCTGCACGCCACGAAAATCGATCCATACGTGCGAGAGCTGGTGGATGAACAGCGGTCCCGCATAGAGGTAATCGTAGCCGTAACAGGTCTCCCATCGGAAGGTCGCGGTCCACGCAGTGTAGCTGCTCGGGGGCAAAGGGTGTGTCGGCGAACCTAGTCCCAGGACATAGAGCAAGAGCGCTTCGTCGTAGCCTTGCCAGCGATATTTCAGGAACCCGTGCTCAGGAGTCCAGCCATGGGTTACGGTGTCTCCCCCGTCCTGTGCCCAGCGCCAGTCGGCCCGGTGGTAGAGCGCTTCCGCTAAGCCGCGGATCTCGGCTTCGGCCTCGGTCTCTTCGTCGAAATACTGCCCTGCAGCCAGCGCGCCAGCCAGCAGCAACGTGCTGTCGATGGTCGACAACTCGCATTGCCAGGCCCGTCGGCCGGTCTGCATATCCAGGAAGTGGTAGAAGAAGCCGCGATATCCCGTGGCGTCCGGTTCCAGGCCCTGTGGACTGTTCCAGAAGAAGCGCAACGTTGTCAAAGTGCGTTCAACAGCCGCGGCTCGCGTCATGAACCCGCGCTCGACGCCCACTGGATAGCATGCCAGCGCAAGGCCGGTGGCCGCGATGCTTGCCGGCCAATTCGCCTCGGTCTTGTCCACGATGAGACCGTTGGCGGGGTTCGCCTCATGGATGAAGTAATCGAATGTCTCCCGCTGCAGGGCCGCAAGATCGTCTTGCATGGCTGAGGTGTTCGCGACGCTGTTGGTCTCGGGAGAATGCGCTCGCATCGCGGTGCGTTCCCCCCCGCTGTTCACGGATGCGCCAGACACAGATGGTCGAACACACCTTTGACGCCCCTGACGCCTTCGGCAACCACGCGCACAGCATCCCGTTCACTCTGCGATCTGACCGCACCCGAAAAATGCACCAGGCCATCAGTCACCATAAGCGTTAACGCGTCTGCTTCGACCCCTGCGTCCTCTCGCAGCCGTGTAAGAATGCTGCGCCGGATCGCATCGTCACCTGCCGCCGTAGCGTGGTCAAACCTCGTCGCAACGACGACGCGCAGAAGATCGGCGCGGCTGACGACGCCGACCAGACGCTGTCCTCTCATCACCGGAATGCGCTTTATGCCGTGCTCCTGCATCAGCGCAACAATTCGCGCTATCGGGGTTTCCTCGTCCGCCACGATGACATCCGAGGTCATCAGATCCGCCACTTTCCAGCTGTGGCCCTTCACATAGCTGCGCGGTGCACCTATCGGAAATACTGGGGCACCCAGTTCTGACCTGCGCAGGAAATCACCCTCGCTCACAATTCCAGCCAGGCGGCCTTCGTCATCGACGACAGGCATGCCGCTGATGCGATGATCCAGCATGATCCGCGCTGCATGTCTTACGCTGTGGTCAGGCGACACGGCAACAATGTTTGGACTCATTACATCCTTTGCTTTCATCTGCCTCATCCTTGGCTCAGTTCAAGTGAACAGGCGCCCGAGCGCCAATCGGCGGCATCGTACCGTAAATGCCGCCGACCTCTTTGAGGCAAGTCAATGCCGGTTCCGAACCGACCGGTGCGGGCGACTCGACTGCTCCCACAACATGTCGAGCGGCTACCGGAACACATGACCGCCCCCGAAGCGGTTTTGATTTGTATCAATGTCGCGCTCACCTCGACGGGTGACTGTGCCATGCGACCTCGCGGATTGATGTCTGCGCCGACGCGACAAGTGCCTCGAACATGCGATCCCTGGCGGCCATGGCTGATACTGTCTTCACCGCAAGAGCGCTGACCAAAACCTACACGTCGGGCGAGACGCAAGTGCTTGCGTTGCGTAAGCTGGATCTTGAGATCGCGGCGGGAGAGATGGTCGTTCTGCTTGGACCGTCGGGCAGCGGGAAGTCGACCCTGCTCAACATCATGGGCGGGCTTGACCACGCCACGAGCGGCCAGTTGTTCTTCAGGGACCAGGTACTGACCAACCTCGATGATCGGGGGCTGACTGCCTATCGGCGGCAGCACGTCGGGTTCGTTTTCCAGTTCTACAACCTGATCCCCAGCCTGACCGCTTATGAAAATGTCGCTCTCGTCACGGAGATTTCCGATCATCCGATGCGCCCGGAGGAGGCTTTGGCGCTAGTCGGGCTTGAACCGAGGATGCACCATTTCCCGGCTCAATTGTCCGGTGGCGAACAGCAACGCGTGGCCATTGCCCGTGCCATCGCCAAGCGCCCGGACGTGTTGCTTTGCGACGAGCCGACAGGCGCGCTGGATTCCAAGACAGGCATCCGGGTAATCGAGGCACTGCTCGGCATCAATGCCCAGCTTGGCACCACGACACTCATCATCACGCACAACGCCAGCATCCAGGATGTCGCCGACCGCGTGCTGTTTTTCGCCGACGGGCAGATCTCCAGAATCCGCAAAAACGAGGTTCGCCGGACTGCTGCGGAACTTGTCTGGTGAACAGGATGGGCGCGCTGGACATCAAGCTCCTCCGCGACTTCGGGCGGCTCTGGGCACAAGCGCTTGCCATCGCCCTCGTCATTGCCGGAGGCGTGGCGACGCTCATCCTCGCCGTCGGATCCTACCGTTCCCTCGACGAGACGCGCACTGCCTACTACGAACGCTACCGCTTCGCCGACGTCTTTGCTTCGGTAAGCCGCGCGCCAAAAACGCTTGTCGACCGGATTGCCGAGATTCCCGGCGTTGCTTCGGTCGACACACGAATTGCCAAGCTCGTGCTGCTTGACATATCGGGTTATCTGGAGCCGGCGACAGGTGAAGTCATATCCCTGCCCGAAACCCAGGAGGCTTCGCTCAACCTGCTCTACATGCGTGTTGGTCGCATGCCGGAGCCCGGACGCGCCGAAGAGGTCGTCGTCAACGAGGGCTTTGCCTTGTCCCACGGCTTTCAGCCCGGGGCCCGATTCTCGGCAATATTGAACGGCCGGAAACGTGAATTGACGATTGTCGGGATCGCGCTGTCTCCCGAGTTCATCTACGCGGTCGGGCCAGGCGACATCATGCCGGACGATCGCCGCTTCGGCCTCATCTGGATGTCGGAAAAAGCGCTCGCCAGCGCCTACGATCTCGATGATGCGTTCTCGTCCGTGTCGTTGAAGCTGCTGCGGGGCGCGTCCGAGAGTGAGGTCATGATGCGCCTCGACGCCCTGCTTGAGCGCTATGGCGGACGAGCGGCCTACGGGCGCAAGGACCAGACTTCGCACGCCTGGCTGAACCACGAACTCGATATGCTCAACAACATGAGTCGGACGCTGCCGCCGATTTTCCTTTTGGTGTCGGCATTCCTGGTCAATCTCACACTGAGCCGGCTCGTAGCTCTGGAACGCGAGCAGATCGGGCTCATGAAGGCGCTGGGATACAACAACGCCAGCATCGTCATGCACTACCTCAAATTCATCACCGTCATCGTGATGATCGGCATTGTAATCGGCAGCGCAGCGGGCACTTGGCTGGGGATGCGCATCACCGGTCTGTTCGGCGACTTTTTCCACTTTCCGTTCCTCGTCTTCACAAAGAGCCCGGACCTCTACGTCATCGCCGCCTTCCTCAGTCTGGCGGCTGCAATCATCGGGGCGGTGCGCGCGCTTCGCGAGGTCGTGCGATTGGCGCCTGCCGTCGCGATGCAGGCGCCGGCGCCCCAGCGCTATCGCAGACTGCTGCCTGCGAGCTTCAAAGTCGACAGGTTGATGTCGCAGCCGACCACGATGATGTTGCGCAACATCACTCGTCATCCAGTCAGGTCGTTGTTCACGACGCTCGGAATTGCACTGGCGACAGCCATCCTGATCGTTTCCCTTTTCACGGGCGATGCGATGGAGCACCTGATCGACGTGACGTATTTCCTGGCCGACCGACAGGACGCCACCGTCAGTTTCGTGGAAAGACGCCCGCTCGACGTCGTCCTTCAGATAGCACGGCTTCCGGGCGTTCTCGCCGCGGAGCCGTACCGCGAGGTCCCCGTCCGCATAAGGAACGGCAACGTTCAGCGCCGCATCATGATCAGCGGCAGGCCGCGTAACGCCGATCTCAACCGCATCATTGATGTCGACCTGCGGCCGGTCGGCCTGCCAGAAGGGGGTCTGGCGATTTCGAGCATGCTTGCGAGTATCCTGGGAGTGAGGGTTGGCGATCCCGTCGAGCTCGACTTGCTGGAAGGAACAAGGCGGACCGTTGTCGTCCCTGTGGCAGCCCGGGTCGAAGACTACTTCGGCATCCGCGGGATGATGGATTCAGACACGCTCGCGCGCCTGATGCGCGAAGCGCCGTCACTGAACAGCGTCAATGTCAGCCTCGACCAGACCAGCCGTGAAGCGTTCTATGCTGCCATCAAGGACATGCCGATTGTCGGTGGCCTGGCTTTGCAGCGCGTCTCGCTTGCGAATTTCCGCAAACTGGTTGCCTTGCTGATCACGACAATGGCCAGCATCTACACCGGGCTGGCTGCCGTCATAGCGTTCGGTGTCGTCTACAACAGCGCCCGGATCTCGCTTTCCGAACGGGCGCGGGAGTTGGCCAGCTTGCGCGTCCTTGGCTTCACCCGGGGTGAAGTGTTGCGCATCCTCCTATTGGAACTCGCCCTGCTCACATTGATCGCGCAGCCGCCTGGATGGCTCATTGGCTATGGTCTTGCCTGGATTATGCAGAAGAACCTGGCCGGCGAACTGATGCGGGTGCGCCTGATCGTCGAGCAACCCACCTACGTCTTCGCCAGCACGATTGTGATCGCCGCGGCCGTGCTTTCTGCGCTCGTCGTTCGCCGAAGGCTCAACGAGCTGGACCTTGTCACCGTTCTCAAGACACGAGATTGAACCATGCGCACGATCTGGATGAAGCGAACGTTGGGCATTGCAGCGTTGACCATCTTGGGCGCCAGCGCCGTCTGGTTCGCATGGCCGCGGCCGATTGCAGTGGATCTTGCAACGGTGACGAAAGGTTCCATGGAAGTCACGATCGACGACGAAGCGAAAACGCGCGTGCGCCACGTCTATACAGTGTCGGCTCCCATCGCCGGCAAAGTCCTGCGCATCTCTCCGCCGCGTCACGTGGGAGATCAGGTCACCAAGGACGAAACCGTCGTGGCTGTGATGCAGCCGACACTGCCGAGCTTTCACGATGCGCGCACCCACGAGGAACTGCTGGCGGCGCTGGCTGCGGCCGATGCGACGGTAAACCTTGCGGCAGCCGAAATGCGCCGGATCGAGGCTGCGCTTGTATTTTCGAGAACGGAGTTGGGGCGGGCGGAGGCGCTGGCGCGCACAGAAGCGATCTCCCTAAAGGTTCTCGACACAGCCAAATTCGACGTTGAGACCAATGAAGCAGCGCTTGCCAGTGCGAAAGCCCAACTCGAGGTCCGCCGAAACGAGCGTAACAGCGTTGCAGCCCGGCTTGGTGAGCAGTCGGGAACCGCGCCGGAGCCAGATCCCGCCTGCTGCATACAGTTGCGCGCTCCCGTGGCAGGCAGCGTGCTGAAGATCATTCAGGAGAGCGAAGGGGTAGTCCAAGCCGGTGCACCGCTGATCGAAATCGGCGACCCGCTCGATCTCGAAATCGTCGCGGACCTGTTGTCGACCGACGCTGTCCGCATAAAGCAAGGCGCGCCGGTCTGGATCGACAACTGGGGTGGACTGCCGGTCCAGGGCCGCGTCTCCCGCGTCGATCCGGCGGGCTTCACCAAGGTTTCAGCCCTTGGCATCGAGGAACAACGGGTCCGCACGACGATCGACTTCACCGACCCTCCGGCGAAGTGGTCGGGGCTAGGACATGATTACCGCGTGATCGTGCATGTCACGATCTGGAAGGGCGATGACATCCTGGCCGTCCCGGTGGCTGCCCTGTTCCGACAAGGAGACGACTGGGCGGTATTCGCGGTAAGGGACGGCCATACACGGGTATCTATCATCAAGATCGGTCAGCGAAACAGCCGTACGGCGGAGGTTCTGTTGGGCCTTGCCCCAGGCGATCGCGTGGTACTGCACCCGAGCGACAGGGTCACGGACGGCGTGACCGTCGCGGAGCGCGATGTCCAATACTCTCAATAGCTAGTGTCGGAACGGCAAAGTCGATGGGAAAGGCGGCAACCAGCGGGAACTGGCGGGTGGACAACAAAGGACGACATTTATGGCGAGACGGCACTTCGACGGATTATGTTTGAACGTCTTCTTTTTAGTCCTCTCGCGGCGTCCCTCCGGTGAGTAGCAACGATGCCTCGGGTCAGGTCACGACATCGTCGTGATGACCTGAATGTCGGCCAGCTCTCATGTGTCGTCCCCGCCTAAAGCCAACCTGTCGCAATCAGCCCAAGGCTGACGAGCGGGCATGCGCCGCATATCGGCCGTTGAGGTCGAGCTTTGCTACCACGGGACCGGTCGATAGTGTCTCCTGATCTTCTTGTGAAACCGCTCACAAAGCCTAGGATCGCCAACGCTTCTACTCATGCTATGATCTCTTTAAGGCCATGCAAGAACAAGTAGTTTGTTCTTGCGGAGTCTATCGCCGCGCAAAGACATTGTGCTTAGCACCCGCATAATGAGCCTGCCAGCCGCCTTGTGCGCTGCAGGCGACGAGGACTATCCAGCCTCTGAACGTCTCCGCCAACGCCGACATGGACATTCGATTCGAACATTGACGCGAGAGGTGATAGTCTGACCTTGGAACCTTGGAAGGAGGAAAATGCGCGCCATTGCACTATTTGCCGGCGTGTTGGTGACTCCGCCCTCGATGGCGGCGGAGCAGCTGATCTTTTACACAGCTAGTTTTCCAGATGCCACGTCGGTCCAGCTCAGCGTCGTGAACAACAATGTCTCGCTATATGGGGACTATGACTTTGACGTCGCTATTGGCCTAGTCGAGACGGACGCGAACGGCGCCATCAGGTATGAAGATGGCGGCAGGCACCGTGCACAAGTTCGCTGTAACTATCCGGCATATGTGAGCGTAGGTGCGCGAAAATATCCCATAGAGATGCCTCTGAGCCGCTCCGCACGTGACGACTGGAAAGAAAATCTCTGGAGGATTTTCTGCCCGGCACCTTCATCCTGACTTCCGTACCCATGGCATTGCTCGACCGGGTTACTTGATACCGGTGACCGTGATGCGTCCGTTGACGCGATCGGCTGTGAACTCGATCGCCTGACCCGTTTTGACCTTGTCGAGCAGGCCCTGCTCGGCGACGACGAACACCATCGTCATCGCTGGCATGTCGAGATTGGTCAGCGGCCCATGCTTAATCGTCAGCTTCTGCTGTTTGGCGTCGACCTTGATGACTTCGCCCTTCACGTATTCCTGCGCAAGCGCGCTCCCGCCGATGGCGAGAACGAGCGCGAGCGTTGAGAGTGTCTTTACCAATAGTGTCATGACTGCTTCCTTTGTGTTTTCGAATTCAGTTGGCGACGCTGATGTCGCCCTTCATGCCGGAATCGTAGTGACCCGGCACAAGGCAGCCGAAACCGAATTCGCCGGCATTGGCGAACGTCCAGATGATCTCGCCTCTGGCGCCGGGCGCCAGCCGGATCGCGTTGGGATCGGCGTGCTCCATCTCGGGGAACTTCTCCATCAGCGCCTTGTGCTCCATGATCCCCTCATGGACGTCCATGACGAACTCGTGGTCGACTTGGCCTTTGTTGACGAACTTCAGGCGAACGGTCTCGCCCTTCCTCACCTTGAGGACGGCCGGCTGGAACAACATTTTTCCATCGTCCTTCTCCGACATCGAGATGTTGATAGTCCGCTTTGCCTTGCTCGCCTCGCCAGGGTTGCCGATCGGCATGGTGGCGGCTTTACCGCCATGGCCTCCGGCGTGGCTTCCACCGGCAAGAGCGGCTCCGGAACTGAGCGCCGTCAAAACGGCCGCTACGATCATACGTTTCATGCTGCACTTTCTCTCATTGTTGAGGTTGCGAGGTTCGGTTCTCATCCCTGTTTGCCGTGCGCTGCCGGAGCCATGTATTCGGGCCGGACCCGCCGTACCTTGTCGGTGACGTTCGACTTATCGAGGCCGAACACCGTCGGCACATCGTGATCCACCACGTTGGATCGTGTAATGCGACTTGTGGCCATCGATGCCAGTTTCTCGCTTTTCTGGTATCGAGCTCAACATCCACATGGCGCCGACGGGGTGTCGAGCGACATCTCCGACGATGCTAGGATCTTGTTTCAAACCGAGGTTCGCGCACTCGCGAGCGAAGGCCGTTGCAAGAACGCTATTGCTCGACGACACCATGCGCCACAACATTTTTCATACATTTTTGTAAGGCTTGCGTATGGCTCGTGGCCACCCGCGGGTGGTTGTCGACCTCGATGCAGATCTCTCAGGAACGGAATAGTGGACGACCCAGGCAACCCCGTGTGCGGCAATCTCCCAGCGCCTCAAGCAGACGCGACAGTCAAACATTCGTTTTCATTGATGTCTGGTTCCGCGCGCGCCCTTTTGCCTTTGAAGCATCATTGGATAATTGGATAGACATGCATCCCCGCAAAGAAACTGTGTCAGCCAGCAGCATGTGCCATTTCATAAGCTGACCTTCCGGACTTTGCTTTTGTCATGGCCACGCATGAGAATCACAAAAATGTAAATCGGAGCGAAGGTGCCCGTGAATTCGACCCGATAGCCTGTTGTTGCTGAGCGTTGGAACGCTCACTTTCGACAAGAGGACTGAACCATGAAACACACTATCGGATATGCATTGATTGTCTTCGCCGCAACGACCGGTGTCGCCAACAGCGGCACGAACTCGACAAGCCCGCGCATCGGCGAGGTCTTGCACGGCCATGGATCGACGGGCGAAACCACGAAATCGGCATCCAACCCCGACATATCTTCCCAAGTGCTCGACAATGGCGATATCGAGAAGACCGATTCCCCCTATAACCGAGTCGAAGCTGTGAGCCCCTCATCGTGGCAGGGCGGGAGCCCCCGCCAGCGCGCCAGTTGGGCGGGCCGGTAGCAGGACCAACACCGCAGTTCCGCATCTTCCCACGGAGCCAGTGCAGGGCAAACCAGCTGGCAGCACTGCCGGCTGGTTTGCCTTTTTTATAATTTCGTCTCAAGTGATATGAACATCCGTCTAAGTGACTGATCTCAATTATGGTTACGGGGGAACTCTGTTTCCACAATTAAGCCGGGGCTATTGTCCTTCAGGGAAATTGTCGCGCCATGCATGTCCGATATCGCCTTGACCAGGCTGAGGCCGAGCCCTGTCCCTTCGGTGGTCCGGCTCTTTTCTAAGCGATAGAAGCGTTTGAACACCTTCTGCCGCTCCGCCGCCGGGATGCCCGGTCCGTTGTCGCTGACGACGATTGCGCAGCGATTCGCCTGCGTCGTGACACCGATCGCAATCCGAGATCCTCGTTGTGTGTGGCGCATTGCGTTGACGATAAGGTTCACGCACATCTGCTTCAGCAGATCGGCATCGCCCCATATAAATGAGGCCGTGTTTCGGCTGTCATTGGACTGAACCAGCGAACGCTCGGCGTCTTCCACGATGTGACTATAGATATCGTAGATTTCGGCGACCAGTTCCGAAATGTTCACCTTCGCAAATCGAGAACGGCGGGCGCCGGACTCGATCTGCGAGATGCGCAGCAAGCCCTCGAAGGTGCCTGCTATATGCGAGACTTCGCTCATCGCTTTTTCGACAAGGGATCTCGTGGTCGTTTGGTCTTTGCTTTCGGAAGCAGCCTCAAGCGTTAGAAACAGCCGGCCGACCGGCGTCTTGAGGTCGTGAGCGATGTCGGTCGTTACCTGCGTCATCGCCGCGACACTAGCCTGTAGCTGTGCCAGCGCGACGTTGACCTCAGTTGCCAGCACGTCGATGTCATCGGTGCGTAAGGAGACCGGCAAGCGGGTAGCGAGATCGCCGGCGCCAACGGACTTCATCGCATCCGAGAGTCTGGCGATGCGCCGTCGCGTGCGGAACGCCAAAACTGCGCCCGCGCCGAGACCTCCAGCAAGCACGATCGCCGTTGCCCAGCCGAAGCTGATAAGCGCAATGCTGCGCAAGCGATTTGTGTCGTCATAGCTTACCCCGACGGTCAGGTCGTAGCCGTCCAGGTTCTTCCGGTAGAGCCTGTAGTTATTGGGCGCCGCCTCGTGGCTTGTCGGTGCGCGCGTGGAAAATCCGGGCGGCACAGTGGAAACATCAATGTTGCCAGCCAGGAAGCCGCCTTCGGGATCCTTCAGTGCGTAAAGCGTCTCCTGTCCCCTGATTGCCGGACCATGGCTTCGGATCATGGCAGCAGCGCCATCGACACCGTTCGCGTCATAAGCGAAAGAAATCTCCCGGAATCGCTCCATCACATGGGAATCCAGCCGCTCGTAAAGGTAGGCGGCGACCATGTTGTAAGCGACGAAATTGGCTCCCAGAAACGAGAGCAGAAACAGGGAGATGTAGAACGCGGCGAGTCGGATGGACGTACTTCTGGCGATACTAGCGTTGGCCATGGATGGAGTAGCCGGTATTGCGTGTATTGCGCAGGAGCGGAACATCGAATGGTCTGTCGATCTTCGCCCGCAGTCGGCTGATATGGGTTTCCACCACGGTGCTTTGCGGGTCGAAGTTGAAGTTCCAGATCCGCTCAAGGAGCATGGTCTTCGTCAGTATGCGGCCCTCGTTACGCATGAGGAGTTCAAGCAGCGCGAATTCCCGAGGGAGCAACTCGATCGTCGTTCCGCCGCGGGTGGCGAGGCGGCTGAAGAGATCCAGTTCCAGATCAGCCACCTTCAGCTTTGCCTTTTCGGGGGTGATCGGAGGGCGCCTTTGCAGAGCATTGATCCGAGCCAGGAGTTCGGAGAATGCAAAGGGCTTGATCAAGTAATCGTCCGCACCTGCCTCCAATCCCTCAACTCGATCGTTGACACCGCCCACCGCCGTCAGGAAGATCACTGGGACCTTTCCGCCGGCGCCTCGAAGACCCCGCACGAGCGACAAACCATCGAGGCCTGGCAGCATCCGATCCACAATTGCGACGTCATAGGGCTCGCGCAGTCCGACAAGCAAAGCATCGCGCCCGTCTGTCAGGACATCGACCACATGGCCGGAAGAGCTCAGTCCATTTTCGACGTAACGGCTGATTTGTTCGTCGTCTTCGACTAGAAGAATTTTCATAATAGCAATCTCTCATCTGGCCTGGCGCGCCAAGCGTTGATGACCTTTTATCCTTTGCTTCTGTCAGCGATGCGGACGAAGCGATGTCTCAGTGGGGCCTTGCCTGGCTCGGCGCCATTGGTCGGTGACGCAGTTTTCCATCAGCTAGGTAGTGGGTTTTGCTGTCTCAACATCCATAGACTGGATCGACAACACGGTTTGCAAGCGAAAGCGCCTTGCAGCTTTCACGACTATTGACCACTTGTAGCGTCATTTGGCGTATCCCTTCATTGTGCCGCAAATCCAGCACAAGGCTGATCCGCGGCGCTCATCACCTCGCAAGCGATCGCGCCGGGATCGCTTGCGAGAGCGGTCAGTTGCGCTTCGGATTGGTTTTCACCCCGCGACGCTGGCCGGGTTACTTGATACCGGTGACCGTGATGCGTCCGTTGACGCGATCGGCTGTGAACTCGATCGCCTGACCCGTTTTGACCTTGTCGAGCAGGCCCTGCTCGGCGACGACGAACACCATCGTCATCGCTGGCATGTCGAGATTGGTCAGCGGCCCATGCTTAATCGTCAGCTTCTGCTGTTTGGCGTCGACCTTGATGACTTCGCCCTTCACGTATTCCTGCGCAAGCGCGCTCCCGCCGATGGCGAGAACGAGCGCGAGCGTTGAGAGTGTCTTTACCAATAGTGTCATGACTGCTTCCTTTGTGTTTTCGAATTCAGTTGGCGACGCTGATGTCGCCCTTCATGCCGGAATCGTAGTGACCCGGCACAAGGCAGCCGAAACCGAATTCGCCGGCATTGGCGAACGTCCAGATGATCTCGCCTCTGGCGCCGGGCGCCAGCCGGATCGCGTTGGGATCGGCGTGCTCCATCTCGGGGAACTTCTCCATCAGCGCCTTGTGCTCCATGATCCCCTCATGGACGTCCATGACGAACTCGTGGTCGACTTGGCCTTTGTTGACGAACTTCAGGCGAACGGTCTCGCCCTTCCTCACCTTGAGGACGGCCGGCTGGAACAACATTTTTCCATCGTCCTTCTCCGACATCGAGATGTTGATAGTCCGCTTTGCCTTGCTCGCCTCGCCAGGGTTGCCGATCGGCATGGTGGCGGCTTTACCGCCATGGCCTCCGGCGTGGCTTCCACCGGCAAGAGCGGCTCCGGAACTGAGCGCCGTCAAAACGGCCGCTACGATCATACGTTTCATGCTGCACTTTCTCTCATTGTTGAGGTTGCGAGGTTCGGTTCTCATCCCTGTTTGCCGTGACCACCGTGCGCTGCCGGGGCCATAGTTCTTGCGTCGCCTGACTTCGTCGGAGCGGGGACATCCCGCTTCCACTCATAGGCCACGGTTCCCGCGGGGTGCTGGTACCAGCCAGGATCGGTGTAGTCGTTCGAGGCGAGCCCCTCGCGAACCTTGACGACTGAGAACATGGAACCCATCTCGATGGGGCCGAATTGCCCCCAGCCATCCATCATCTTGATGGTGTTGTCGGGCAGCGGCATTTCCATTTCGCCCATATCGGCCATGCCGCGATTGCCCATCGGCATATAGTCGGGCTGAACCTTTCGGATCTTGTCGGTCACCTTTGTCTTGTCGACACCGATGAAGGTCGGCACATCGTGTCCCATGGCGTTCATCGTGTGGTGCGATTTGTGGCAGTGGATCGCCCAGTCGCCCTCATACTTGGCTTCAAACTCATAGGCGCGCATCGCTCCGACCGGAATGTCGATCGACACCTCCGGCCAGCGTGCCTCGGGGCGAACCCAGCCGCCATCGGTGCAGGTCACTTCGAAGTCATAGCCATGCATGTGGATCGGGTGATTGGTCATGGTCAGATTGCCGACCCTCACCCGCACCCTGTCGTTCTTTGACACTACCAGGGGACTGACTCCCGGAAAAATGCGGCTATTCCAACACCACAGGTTGAAGTCGGTCATCTCCATGACCTTAGGGACGTAGGATCCCGGTTCGATGTCGTAGGCATTCAGCAGGAAGACGAAATCCCGGTCGACCCGCATGTATTTCGGGTCCTTGGGATGGATCACGAAGAAGCCCATCATGCCCATGGCCATCTGGACCATCTCGTCGGCATGAGGATGGTACATGAAGGTGCCGCTCTTCACGAGGTCGAACTCGTAGACGAAGGTCTTGCCAGGCTGGATGTGCGGCTGGGTGAGGCCACCGACGCCGTCCATGCCGTTGGGCAGGATCATGCCGTGCCAGTGGATCGTCGTGTGCTCCGGCAGCTTGTTTGTTACGAAGATGCGGACGCGGTCGCCTTCAACCGCTTCTATGGTCGGGCCGGGGGACTGGCCGTTGTAACCCCAGAGATAGGCGGTCATGCCGGGCGACATTTCGCGCTCGACCGGCTCGGCCACGAGGTGGAACTCCTTCACACCGTTGTTCAAGCGATGAGGGAGTGTCCAGCCGTTGAGCGTCACGACCGGTTGGTAGTCAGGTCCGCTCGTCGGGACAATCGGAGGCTGCATGTCTGGAGAGTCCATGAGCGGAGCGTCGGGCAGCCCCATTGCGGATGTTTTGGTCCATGCAGTGGCGCCTGCGAGCAGGGCTCCCGCGCCTAGCAACTGACGTCTTGAAAGCATTTTGTTCTCCTTGAGTTCAGTGGCCTTCGGCGCCCGCTTCGGCTGGGGCCGGTGCATCGCCGGCTCCAGATGAGCCTGTGCCGCCACCGTGGATGGCGGTTCCGAGATTGACGTCGGCCAGCCAGAAATTGCGCTTGGCATTGAGGGAAAGCATGATCGAGCTGATTTTCGCGCGTGTGTCCGCCAGCAGCTCGAACGTGTTGGTGATCATGCCGTTGTAGGTGAGGACCGTTTCCGCCTCGATTTTTGTGCGCAGCGGCACAACATTGTTCCGATAGTGCCGGGCAATGTCGTAGGTCGAACGGTAGGCATCATAGGCGGATCTAGCCTCTGACCGGATATTGACGGCCTTTTCCGCGATCCGGTTTGCGGCTTGCATGTAGGCAAGCTCGGCCTTGCGAATGCGCGCCTTGCCGGTGTCGAAGATCGGAATGACGAACTCGAGTTCGAGAGTGGGTGAGACACTCGTCTCGGTTCCGCCCTCCTCCGTATCCTCGCGTTCCACCTCCACGCCGGAAAGTAGTTCCAGGTCGCTGACATAGCGCGTTGCCTCGGTCAGACCGTAGGATTTCGCCAGAGCTTCCAGCTCAAGTTTCGCGATCTCGAGGTCGACGCGATTTTTTAGCGCCTCCGCCTCGATCGCGCGTTTGGCCTTGGCGCCTTTGGGCAGGGCTGGAAGCATGTTGGGGATTGAGTAATCGACATCCGGTCCCCATAGACCCATCAGCCGGGTGAGCTCTTCCTTGGCGGTCCGTGCCGCAAGCCGCGTCTCCGCCGCCTGACCGGTGATCTCGGCATAAAAAACGTGCTCGCGGGCTTGCCCGGTCTTTGTGAAGGCACCCGTCTCGCCGAGTTTTTGCGCGAGTTCAGAAGCAGCATCGGCGGCAGCCTGCGCCTTGTTCAAATAGGAAACGCTCTCACGGGCCGAGACAGCGTTGATCCAGGCCCGCCGCGTGTCCGCGGCCAGCCGTAGCGTTTCCTCGGCGGCGCGGAGCTGGGCCTGACGGAAACGGGCATCCGCGACCGCAACGCGCCGCTTGTGCGTCGCCATGGCAAGAATGTTGCTGACCACCGCTCCTTCGATCGTCCGCACAGGATCGACGCCGATCATGCCGACCGAGATCGTCGGATTGACGAGCATCGATTCCTGCCACATGTCGGCCGCCGACAGGCCGATCTCGGCGTAGGCGGCCTGCAGGCCTTTATTGTTGAGCAAGGCGACCTGCACCGCGGTGTCTGGACCGATTGTCTCCTTCTGGACCAGGCGCTTCACGTGCTCCGAGACCGTCCGCGCTTCATCGCTGGACTGAACCCACACCGTTTGGTTGCCGGTTACGGCTTCGGCACGCGCCGCGACTGTCGTGAAGCCGGCCACGGGGGCCGAGATGCCATCAAGGGTCCCGCTGGACACGCATCCGCTGGCAATCAGCGGGACAGTCAATACCGCAGCTATGGTCAGTAACCGGCGCGTCATGATCCGGCCCCCGGGTTCGCGGGAGAGAGTTCTTCATTAAGACGCCGCCAATTCTTCGGATCGACCGGCTCCCGACGGTTATAGTCGACGACGGCCGGGTGGTGACGCGCATCACGGACGCCCATTGCGGGATCGGCCGGATTGAAGACTGGAAGGATGTCTGGCGGCGTGGTTGCCGCGCATCCGGCAACTAACAGCGATGCGAGCATCGCGGAGCTTGCGATTTTCATTGTAGACCTGAATCTTGACGTGTGCATTTGGCCGCGCGGGAGCGAATTCCCAACGCTGCGCGCGAACGCCCTCAAAAGAGGCGTCAGTTCAGATGTATCTTGGGGGTCTAATCAGCGCTTTATATTCGCCGAGCGGCAAAGTGACGGCAATGACGGGCGCAAAGCAGCGGGAGATCACATGCTCCAACTCGGGACAATCGACTGGCACCGCATGTGCCGGCGCGCAATGCACTTCACAGCTCTTGTCGGCGGATTGCTTGTCGCCGTGCTGATGCTCCGACGTATCCGCCTCATTCACCGTGGCGCCGTGATGGCTCATGTCGTGTGCAGGTGTCTCGGCTTGCAGATCCGCGCTGGCGTGAAAACCCGTGGCATTGGCTGTGGCGAATAGACCAGGCTGAAGCGCCGACATGACCAGGAATACGACCGCCAGCAGAGCGCGGAGCGGTACGCTTCCTAGGATCGCGATTCGACCAACAGTCCTCATCGGCCCTTCCCACAATTGTTCGGCTGATTTGTCAAGGCCGCCTTCAACCAGTTTGCTGCAGTGCAACCAAAAGTGAGGATCGTTGCAAGAACGGTATGGCTCGAAGCCGCCATGCGCCACAATATTTTTCATACATTTTTGTATGGCCTGTTTATGGCTCATGCCCAAATGAACGCAACCGCGCTGCGATGTCGGCGATTTCGGTTTTACGTCAGGCTCAGCACCGCTCCGGCAACAACCAAATAACGCGAGACCTTCGCGAGAGCGACGATTACGACAAAGCTCCACTCGCGCAAAACCCCAGCGACCACGCTCAGCGGATCGCCGATGATCGCATCCTGCTCAACAAGAGCGACCATCTTCCATAACGGCAATACCAGTTCGTTGCGCGGTTGAGCGTCGCAGGACGCAGGGGAAACCAGGGCCTATCCCGCAAGCGTTCAATCCCTCGACCAAGCCCCCAGTTTGCCGCAGAACCCAGGACGTTGCCCATGCTGGCGAGAAAAATCAGCATTGCCGGCGAGAGGGAGTCCCGCAAGGGCGGCCTCCGACTGCGACGGAAGGATCGTCGCCGCAGCGAAGGCAACAGCAAACGAATCGTCTTCGGCGGCAGCCCGGACTTTTCGGAGGCAGCTCCAATGTTCATTCGTGTCTCCTCGTATTTGATACGAGAGAGATACTCTTTCCAGCTGCTGGAAGGTCAAGAGCATCCGGAAAAACTGCGCGAGCCTGTCAGGACCATAGGCAGGGATCAGGCGGCCCGTGCCGAAGACTGCCCGGGCGACGTGCTGCCGCCAAATCGCCGCGTTAGGCGACGGACCTCACGGGTTCAAACGTGACATCGAGAACCGCGTCGAGCTGCTGATCCATGAAACGCTCCGGTATGCTCTTTACCAGGAAGTTGCGAAGGGGGACGACAAGCGGGTTCTGCCATTGCGCGACTTTGGCATAGAGGCGTGATTCAGCCGCGACCCTACGTGCCCTGTCGAGGCGGCGCTTGTCATATTCGCGGAGGGCCTCGTCGGCCGGAAGCCGTCCGAACAACGCTGTAAGAACCTGCCGCGTCTTCCATGGCAAGTCCACCTCCTTGCCCTAGATCGGGTGTCACGGCATGCGCGGCGTCGCCAAGCAAAACCGCATTTCCGCGCGTAAACGAGGGTATCGGATCGAGATCAAGTATATCCGTCCAGATCAGCGAGTCCGCCGGTGTCCGATCGAGGACCTCAGGGACGGGATCGTGAAAGCCGGAAAACATCGCCTTCACTCCGGCAAGATCGGCCTGAGCCAGCTTGGGATCGTGTAGGCGCTCGGCCCCGCAGCACGCAAACCAGTAGACCCTTTCGCCGGGAATCGCGGCCAGCCCGATGCGTTTGCCGGCCCCCCAGCTCTCGGTAAGACGCGCAGGGTCCATTCCCTGGGGGAGACCGGGCGAGATGGCGCGCCAGCAGGCGTAGCGGGCGAAATGCTCGCGCGACTTTGGAAAGAATGCCCTACGAACAGCGGAGTGAATGCCATCGCAAGCGAGCACCAGCTCGCTTTCCACTATCTCCCCATCCGCGAAGTGCAGGACGATTTTCTCGCCGACCTGGCGGGCATCCACGCATTCCATGTCGGTGCGAATAACAGAGCGCGGCAGCTCCGTAAGAAGCGCCCGATGGAGATCGCCGCGGTGCAGCACGGCCATACTGAGGTGACCATATCGCTGGCTGAAGCGCTGAAAATCCGTCGATTGAAGGACTTGTCCTTCGTCGTCGAGAAGATCGAGTCTGTGTATCGGCTGCGCCTCGGCAACAACCGTTTCGTAGAGCCCGAGCACACGAAGGGCACGAAGCGCATTAGCGCTAAGACTGAGGCCCGTACCCAGAGGCTTTAGTTCGCTCGCCTGCTCGTAAATCTCGGTCTCCCATCCGAGGAGTCGCAGTCCCTTGGCAACTGCAAGTCCGGCGATTCCTGCGCCAATGATGACTGCGCGCATGTTCACGGTCCTTCGCCTTCTTCACGCGGGAACACTTTGCGACATCAAATTGTTCCCGGCGAAAGGCAGGTGAAACACGCCACACGCTTTCTCCAATTTCGCTCGAAGTGAGTTCTGCCGGGCCGAGCCAGGCTCTAGATGTGCTCGAGATTGCCAGGGCATGGTCAAAGGGCGGGCGATCCATTGCCGGTCCGCTGCCACGGGCATTTTGGTGCGGGATCTCGGAGAGGTGGCTCATTGATCCGTAGCTGATGAACTCTCTCTATGCGATCGAGCTAGTTCAGGATCTGGGCAAGGAACAGTTTGCTGCGCCGGTGACGCGGATGCGAGAAGAATTCCGAGGGCGTGTTCATCTCAACGATCTCGCCCTGGTCCATGAAGACGACGCGGTCGGCGACCTGGCGGGCAAATCCCATCTCGTGCGTGACACACAGCATGGTCATGCCATCCCCAGCCAGCGCGACCATCGTGTCGAGCACTTCTTTGACCATTTCCGGATCGAGTGCCGACGTCGGCTCGTCGAAGAGCATGATTTTCGGGCTCATACAGAGCGCACGCGCGATCGCAACCCGCTGCTGCTGACCGCCTGAAAGCTGGCCGGGATATTTGTGCGCCTGGTCCGGAATCTTCACCCGTTCCAGATAATGCATGGCGGTCTGCTCGGCTTGTGCGCGCCGCATCCTGCGCACCCAGATCGGCGCCAGCGTCAGGTTCTCCAGAATGGTTAGGTGCGGGAACAGGTTGAAATGCTGGAACACCATGCCGATGTCGCGGCGAATTAGGTCTATCTTCTTCAAATCATTGGTGAGTTCGACGCCGTCGACGACGATCTGTCCCTGCTGGTGCTCCTCCAGCCGGTTAATGCAACGGATCATGGTCGACTTGCCCGAGCCCGAGGGCCCGCAGATCACCAGCTTTTCGCCGCGAAGGACTGTCAAGTCGATGTCCTTCAGCACATGGAAGTTCCCGTACCACTTGTTCATCCCGGTCATTTCGATTGCCGGCGGATCATTGGGATCGGTCATGGGCGGAACGCGCTTGGCGGCGGACGACAACATCACAACATTTCCTAGTGAGCGGTTGGGCCGCGCCGCTCCAGGAAGTCGGCGAAGCGGGCGAATGAGAATGAGAGTGCGAAGAAGATCGCCCCGATAAACAGGAACGTCTCGGCCGCTGGCGATGGCCAGTCCGGGTCGGCCAGCGCCGCTTTACCGGAGCTGATCAGGTCGAACAGGCCGACCACCAGGACAAGGCTGGTGTTCTTGATCATGACGATGATCGTGTTGGCCAGCGCCGGGATCGCCACCCGGATCGCCTGCGGCAGGATCACCAGATATTGAGTGCGCCAGAAGGGCAGGCCAACCGCAGCCGCGGCCTCGTACTGGCCATTCGGAATGGCCTGCAGGCCGCCGCGGATCACCTCGGCGAGATAAGCCGCGGCGAAGATGGTGAGGGCGACCAGCGCGCGCACGAACTTGTCAGGCAAGAGGGCCTCGGGCAGGAACAGCGGCATCATGATCGATGCCACGAACAGGATGGACAAGAGCGGTAGTCCGCGCACCGATTCTATCAGGACCACAGCGCCGATGCGTATCATGGGCATGGTCGAGCGCCTGGCCAGCGCCAGGAGGATGCCGACGGGGAAGGCGACGCCAATCGCAACGACGGTGAGGATGAGTGTCACCGGCAGGCCGCCCCAGGACGAGGTCGGAACCTCGGCTAGGCCGAAACCGCCGGCCATCAGCCAGAAGATCAAGACGAGCGCCGCCATCCAGAGCGCTGCCAGCCGCGGCGCCCAGCTGGCGGGCCGCACCGACCAGGCAAGCAGCGCCAGGATAAGCACGCAGACGATGGCGGGGCGCCAGCGTTCGTCGAGCGGATAGATGCCGAACAGCAACTGCCCGGACTTGGCATAGATGAAGCTCCAGCACGCTCCGGCGGCCACCCGGCACGCGCGTGGACTGGGGTCGAACAGCACGGCGTCGATTACCAGCCAGCGCAGCATCGGCGGTACCGTGGCGACGAGCAGAACGCCGAACAACAGCGTCAGGACGGCATTGAGTGGCGTGCCGAACAGGAGCATGGCTGACCGCCGCAAAGCGCCGAAGCGGATCTGTCCTGGCATTGGCTCGGCCGGAAGGGGAAGAGACAGGGCCTTCATGGTTCAGCGCTCCACGATGGCGATGCGACGGTTGTACCAATTGGCCGCGCTCGAGAGGCTCAGGTTGAGGGCGAGATAGACGCCGAGGATGATGAACACGCCCTCGATCGAATGGCTGGACTTGCTGATGATGGTGTTCATGACCGCAAGGAAGTCCGGATAGCCGACCGCGATCGCCAGCGTCCAATTCTTGACGACGTTGATGTATTGGCTGTTGAGCGGCGGGACGATCACCCGCAGCATCTGCGGGATGATGATCAGACGCAATATTTTGCCGCGTGGCAGGCCGAGCGAATGACCTGCATCCCACTGACCGCGGCCGACCGAAAGCACGCCGCCACGCACGATCTCGGCGACGAAGCCGGTGGTGTAGATGGTCAGCCCGATGAGGATGGTGCTGAGTTCGGGCGTCAGGTCCTTGCCGCCTTTGAAGTTCGACCCAGTGAAGGTCGGCCAGTCGACGGAGAACTTCGCATCGGCAAGCCAGAGCCCGGCAATGCCAACCGCGAGGATCGCCGGCGCGGTCAGCGGTGGCAGCCATCCTCTTCTCGCCGCCGCCCAGCCAGCGGCCGCCAGTGCCAGGGCGAGAGCAATGACGAGCAATCCCGCGGTGGCGACGTCCATGCTGACGGCCGGCACCACAAAGCCGCGCATGGAGGCGTAAACGCCTGGCAGCGGATTGAGCGCTTCGCCGACCGGCGGCAGCACCTTCCACCACAGCGAGTAGAGAAAGATCAGAAGCACGATCGGCGGTGAATTGCGTGCAACCTCCACCCATACGCGGCAGGTGCCCGCCGCCAGGGGATTGCTGCTCAGCCGGGTGATGCCGACGACGAGGCCGAGCGCGGATGAAAAGACGATGACGAGCGCGGAGATGAAGACCGTATTGGCGAGCCCGGTCGCGATCGCCCAGTAATAGGGGTCCCGCGACTTGTAAGTGAGGATTGCTTCGGAGATGACGATCCTTGACGGCATCGTCAGGAAATCGAAGCCGATCGGGATGCCGCGTGCCCTGAGATTGGCGAAAGTCGTGCTGACGAGCAGGGCAGCGAAGGCGGCAGCCACGGCCACCAGGGCACACTGGATGATGATCGATCTGGTCCTGGCGTCGCTCAGCATTTCGACCTCGACGGTTCGCGGCGTTGGCAGGGAAAGGGAACGGCGGGCGCGTCCCCTTCATGTGCAGCTCAATCCCAAGGGAAAGGATAGTTGAGGCCGCCGTCCTTCCACAACGCGTTCAGGCCGCGCTCGACCTTCAGCGGGCTGTCCTTGCCGAGATTGCGATCCCAGATCTCGGCGTAGTTGCCCATTTGTTTGATGACGTTGTAGGCCCACTTGTCGTCCAATCCGAGCGGCTTGCCGAAACCGGGCTCCTCACCCAGCACGCGTTTGACTTCCGGACTGCCCGAGGCAAGCTTTTCATCGACGTTTTGCGAGGTGATGCCGTTGGCCTCGGCCCAGAACAGTGCATTGAGTGTCCAACGCACGACGTCGAAAAGCTGATCGTCACCGCGGGCGACCGCGACTCCATTGGGTTCGGCGGCCCTGCCGACTCGGATGATGTCGTAGTCGTCCGGGTTCTTGGCCACCGAGGCACGCTGTCCTGCTGCCGCGGTGCCGTCGGTGACGTAGGAATCGCAGCGGCCGCCAAAGAAGGCGTCGCGCGCTTGAACGGTCGAGTCGTAATAGACTTTCTCCATCGCGATCCCGAACTCTTCCTCGGTTTCCTCGATCGCTTTCTCGGTCAGGCTGCCACCGCCTTGCAGGCAGACGGTCTTTCCGTCCAGCAGTTTGGGCTCGGTGATGTTATCGGCCTTGCGCACGAGCATGCCGTCCGTGTCGTAGAGATTGATCCAGACGAAGCGGACAACCGTATCACGACTGTAGGTGATGGTGGATGTGCGCGACAGAACGTCGATTTCCCCAGTCTGTAGCGCAGCAAAACGCTGGCCTGCGTTAAGGGGCACGTAACGGATCTTGTCTCTGTCGCCGAGGATGGCGACCGCGAAAGTGCGGCAGATGTCGGAATCGAACCCGCGATAATACCCCTTCTCGTCCGGCCGGGATAGACCGGGCACGCCCTGGCTGGCGCCGCAGCTGACATAGCCGCGCTCCTTGATCTTGTTGATTACCGCCTGCGCGCTGGCGTCCACGGCGCCCGTAGTCAGGCTGGCCAATCCTATCGCCAGACCCGTGAGCCATTTCAGACCTTGATGTTTCATAATCATTCCCCTTGTCGTTGAGTTGTCGTCATTCTGCGGCGTTGACGTCGGCCGCGGCGGTTCCGTTGCGCCGGGCTTCAGCAAAAAGTTCGAAGGCCTGAGAAAGGTCGGCCAGAAGATCTTCGAGCGCCTCAAGGCCGATCGACAGGCGCCAGACCGGGCCGGGCTTCAGCCAGTCGAGGCTGGCGCGGCCCTTGCGGGGATCGCTGACGGCAATCAGCGAATGCACGCCGCCCCAGCTTGCGCCGAGCCTGAACAGCCGCAGGCTGCGCAGAACATCGGATTGCAGTGGCGCCAGTTCCGGCCGCAGCACGAAGGAGAACACGCCCGCCGATCCGGCGAAGTCACGCTTCCAGACCGCGTGGCCGGGATGGCCAGGCTCCGCAGGATGCAAGATCTGCGCGACTTCCGGGCGCCCCGACAGCCAGGCGACAATCTTGCGCGCTGTACCGTCGGCGTGGCGCATGCGCACCGGCATCGTCATCAGGCCGCGCTCGCACAGCGCGCAATCCTCGGGCGAGACGCCATAGCCAAGGAAACGCGCTGTATCCTTTAGGCGCCGGAACAGGGCATGGTCATGCACTGCGAGCGAGCCCATCAAGAGGTCGCCGTGGCCGCCGGCGTGTTTGGAAAGCGCCTGCATCGAGATGTCGACGCCATGAGCGAGCGGCTTGAACAGCAGATGCGAGGCCCAGGTGTTGTCGGCCGCAACGAGCGCGCCGGCCTTGTGGGCCGCGGCCGTGATGGCTGGCACATCCTGAACTTCGAAGGTGGCTGAGCCAGGCGATTCTGCCCAGACCAGCCGCGTTCTGCCGTCGATCATGGCCGCGATACTTGCGTCCAGCCGTGGATCGTAGGAAACCGCCTCGATCCCGAGTGGGCCGAGAAAACGCTCGGCCATGTCGCGCGCCGGGCCATAGAGCGTCTCCGGGATCAGAACGCTTTCGCCGCCACGGCAGACAGCCATGGTCGCCAGCGTCATGGCCGCCATGCCCGACGGGACGACGAGAGCCCGCGATCCGCATTCCAACACGGCGATATGATCTTCGAGCTGCCGGCTGGTCGGTGTGCCGTAAAGTCCGTAGCTGAACCCGTCGTACAGACGCTCGACGCGAAGCTCGAACGATTCCAGATCGTCAAAGACCACGGTCGAGGCTCGCTCGACCGGCATCGCCACCGCCTGGAACGGTTCCTCGGAGCGCTTGGGAGGATGGACATGTGAAGTGTCATCGCGTCGGTTCATAGGCGCAGCTTAGCCGGCTCACCCATTGCCATCTATGACCGCAGCGATAAAGTTAATTCGCTTTTGATATGGGCTGACTATGAACCTGCGCGACATCGATGTCTTCAACGCGATCATGATCACGCGCGGCGCCGGCGCGGCGGCCGCGCTGCTGGATACCTCACAGCCGGCCATCAGCCGTTCGCTAGCCAAGCTAGAGGCCGAACTCGGCTTCAGGCTTTTCGACCGCATTCGTGGCAGGCTGGTGCCGACACGCGAAGGGGAGTTGTTCCATGCCGAGGTAAAGGCCAACCTGGTCGGGCTCGACCGGCTCAAGCTGCGGGCGGCCCAGATCAAGGAGGTCGGAACCGGTACCATCCGCGTCGCCTGCCTGTCGGCACTCGGGCATGGGCTGGTACCGCGCGCCATCGTAGCGTTCTCACGCCGGCATCCGCAGGTGCGAATCAGCTATCAGGTCCGCACCTCCAATATCGTGCGCGACCTGGTGGCCTCTGGCAGTTTCGACATCGGGCTCGCGGCCGACGAGGTCGATACCAGCGGCGTGCTGCACAGCATCTTCACCACGCCGCGCGCCGTCTGTGTAATGCCGAAGAACCACCGGCTGGCGCGGAAGCAGATAATCACGCCGGCCGATCTCGCCGACGAGGCCTTCCTGGCATTGTCGCCGGAAGATACGGCTCGGCTCGCGATGGACAAGATCCTGGCCGCGCATGGGGTACGGCCGCGCATCCTGATCGAAACGCCCTACGGCCTGACCATCGCTATCCTTGCAGCGAAGGGCATGGGAATCGGCTTGGTCAATCCCTCCGTCATTGCGGACGGCATGATCGGCGGTATTTTGGCCAGGCCATTCGAGCCAGCCGTCAATTTCCGCGCGCTACTCCTGCGCCCGCCGGACGGCATCAATTCGACTTTGATCACCGACTTCATTGGCGAACTCTATGCCGCTCGCAATATGCTATCGAGCGAGGCCTAGGCAACTGGCTCGACGCCTGGTTCTAGCTGCACACGAATGCCATCGACGAGAAGCAGGACACGCAATCCCGGTCCTATCCCTCCCCCATCGTCGAGCGGAGAAGAGCTTGCATATGCTCTGCCAAGTCGAGCTCACCGCGCGCCTCGATCTTCAAAAGATATCGGGCCTTGGACCGGCGATCACCTTCCCTGACCGCAGGATAGGCGCATACAGCCAGCAGCGCCCTTTTCTCAGCCCGGCTGGCTCTGTCGTGGTCGCGGTTACTGCCGCCCATTTCGTGGATCGCCTTGCCGAATGCCGCGTACGCTGCCTTGTGCGCATTGATCAGCGCCCGCAGATCGCGGGACGGTTCCCGGTCCTCCCGTCGCGGCTTTGTGGCGAAAGCCGATGCCGCAACCGTCGAGGCGACAACGGCGCTGGCGGCGTTGAGAAGCAAGGCGCGGCGATTCATTCTGGACATGGTGAACTCTCCTCTTCACTTCATGGCAGGCTGCCAGAACGATGTCGTAGGATCGGCCAGCTGCGCTTCCACAGTAGCATGACTGCCGGCGCGTTCATGTCAGGATGGATGGTAACGTTGGATGCGTTGCAGCCAGAGCATAGCTGGCGCGACTGCGCGAATCGGCATCTCGCGAACTGTTCAATCAATTGTCCCTCGGCCTCGCCACCAAAGAAAGGATCGCCATTCCCGAAAAACTCCATAACTTCGAAGAATTGCGATCCCTTTCGGCGCGGCTCACGAGGCGTCCTCGACGGTGATGGCTTTCATCACCCGTTCGTCCACCATTGTCCGGGCCTCATTAAGATGGCGCTGCCAAGTGCCTTGCGACGACGGCGACCAGCGAAAGCCGTTGGCTTCAGCGCCCACCGGTCGCCTCGTCGGGCTTAGCCGGGAAGATCATCTGAATGCGAGCCATGTCGACGTCGATGATGTCGACGGCTCTGATTCCGATCTTGGCGATCTGGCTTTCGTTTGCCCACTCCTGCATCCTCACCAGTGATTTCAGTCGCGATTGCAGACGGCGGATTTCGGCCCGGTTGCCGACCTGTCGAAACCGCGTTTCCGTTGCCAGTCTGCCAGTATGATGGCTGTCGACCGACGCTGATGATTGCGTGCTCCGACAATTTCAATGCGGCACAAGTCGGCAGAAGCATGCGCAAGTTCCCGAGAAGGCGAGCGCCGCGTAGGCACGCTGCCGGCCTTCACCGCTTTCCCAGCCAAGCACTAGGTAGTTTCCCGTAGGGATAGAACCGAATTTCGCGACCTGCTGATTCGCGCGATTGCTGTGCTACGGATCAACCGGGAAACAGCCATGCACGCCCAATCGACCTCCAGAATTTCACTGCCGTCGCACGGCTTACAGTCGAGCCTGCCTACGGCATTCGATCCGACACTGCTACAGCCGGTCAGCTTCTTTCGCTGCGGTTCGGAAATCTATGCGCAAGGTGAAAAGGCCGGAGCCTTCTATCAGGTCGAGTTTGGCGCCGTGCGTGTTTACCGCCTGCTTGCGGACGGTCGCAGGCAGATAAGTGCCTTCCATCTGGCCGGAGAGACATTCGGTTTCGAAGCCGACACCACCCATCATTTTTTCGCCGAAGCCATCAACGCCGTGGGTGTCCGCGTCTTCCGCTTTGCCACTGGTGCGGATCTCTCCCGTCAGCTGCTGCCGTTGGCTCTCAAGGGCCTGACGAGAGCGCAGGAACATCTCTTGGTTCTCGGCCGTCAGAATGCCATCGAACGCGTCGCCGCGTTCCTGGTCGACATGGCGGAGCGGCAGGGCGGCTTGCGACAGGTCGAACTGCCGATGTCGCGCATGGATATCGGCGATTATCTCGGCCTCACCATCGAAACCGTGTCGCGGGTTTTCACCCGGCTGAAGGACAAAGGCGTCATCCGCCTGCTCAATCTGCGCAGCATCGAGATCATCAAGCACGACGTGCTTCATGCCATGAGCGAGTGAGGCTACTTGGTCACTTGCCGCGCGTGGCAGACCGTAAGCGTTGCCGCTTTTTCGACCGACTTTGGTCACTCGGGCTTCAATCGCCATGCGGCCTTGGGGCAAGCGCGCAGCTAGGCCGCCTTCTTGATCTCCGCGACCTGAACGCCCAGTCGGAACGCCTGACCGTCTGCAAACGAACGCGCGTAGCTCTCAGATGTAAAAGGGACCGTGGTGGTGGTGCCGTTGACCGTCACGCGAACCGACCACTCTTTGTCCCTAATGATTTCAACGGCATGTTGCTCATGCGCAGCCATGCGTTCCTCCCAGAATGGTCCGTTGAGGATGGGAGGATAGCGTCGTAAAACTGGTTTGCATGCAAATAATCCGACACCGCGACGTCGAAATGTCGAAACACGCACAGCTAGGCTCAAGTCGATGGCGTTGCCTTGAGCTTGGTCGATGCAAGAGGACACCACAGCGGCGAACTCACCTTCAAGGGCGACTGCGCAGTTCACGCCCCTGTCTGGGGAACATGCGGATTACCAGGCGGACAAAAAAGCCCCAGCGCTGGGTCGATGCGCCGGGGCTTTGGGCACGTACAAGCTACACCAACATGTCCGCATATGAACGTGCGCTAATAAAGTGAAGGAATGGTGAACCACGCATATGCCGAAGGGCGCACGCTAAAAGCTGGGGTGAAGCGCAGTATCAGTAATGACAAGTTTGCGCACTCTGATTGTCCCACCTTACTTTCGACCAAACGACGGGGTGAGGATGCGGGCAGTCTTATTGCTTTGATGACGTATGCCGTCACCGCTCATGCCGATGAAGCGAGCCGGCTCACTGACGCCGTCCTCGACCGGCTGCGAAAGACTGTCGCAAGACCGGCTGATTGTATCGAACCCGGAAACAGACCAACGCCGGCGCAACCTCACCCTGAAACCAAAAGACAATATCGATGACCTCCAACAGCTATGCTCCCAAGGGTTCAAGCGCCTGCAAACGTTGACCACGCCCACTTTCGCTATCGCCGCCTGGATGATGACGGCCGCATCAATTTCATGGGGCAAGCATAGCCGCCAAGGGGTTCTGCCCGATGGCCGCGACCAGGCTCGTGGATACCTCGAACCATCACCAAGACACCGCGAGACGCGAAAGAGGCAAGCCGCTTCATCAACCGGCAACACCGAAAGCTGCTGATCAATGTGAGCCGCAGTAACGAAGCGTAATCGGGTTCCCACTACAAAAAGGCTCAAACCGCGCAAGACCGCGGATCGATCCGACCAGGATCTTCAACGGTCTGCCCAATGGAAGTCGCCGCTATGGAAATCGTCACGAACAACCCCACGAACAGTCATCTGATGACTTCACGGCGTTTTGCGCCTCTCTTCTGGACGCAGTTCCTGTCCGCCTTCAACGACAATTTCCTCAAGAACACGCTGGTTTTCCTTATTCTGTTCACCCTGGCGGCGGACAAGGCGGCATCACTGGTCACCCTGGCGGGTGCCGTCTTCATGGCTCCTTTCCTGCTCCTGTCCGCCCTTGGTGGCGAGATCGCCGACCGGTTCGACAAGGCGCTCATCGCCCGTCGGCTGAAATTCACCGAGATCGCCGCTGCGGCTGTCGCTGTCGTTGGGATCGCGCTGTCGTCGATCCCGGTGCTGATGATGGCGTTGCTCATGTTCGGCATCATCTCGGCATTGTTCGGACCGATCAAGTACGGCATCCTGCCGGATCATCTCGAGCGCAAGGAATTGCCCCGCGCCAATGCCTGGATCGAATCGGCAACCTTCGCCGCCATCCTCGGCGGCACTATCGCCGGAGGCGTCGTCTCGGCCGATGGCATAGGCGTCTCGGTCTTCGGGCCGATGATGATGATCCTCGCCATCGGTTGCTGGTTTGTCAGCCGATACATTCCGTCAACCGGTTCTGCTGCACCCGACCTCGTCATAGACCGGAACATCTTTCGCTCGACGTGGCGACAGGTCAACGGCTTGCGTGCCGACAAGCGGATCTGGCGCGCCGGACTGATGACGTCGTGGTTCTGGCTTATCGGGGCCATTGTCCTTTCGATCCTGCCTACGTTGGTCAAGGATTCGCTCGGTGGCGGAGAAATCGCTGTCACCGCCTATCTCGCGGTGTTCGCCGTCTCGATCGCGATTGGCTCTGCCATAGCCGCATGGATGTCGCAGGGCCGCATCGTGCTCTTGCCAGCCCCGGTTGGCACGGCGTTGATGGCACTATTCGGCTTGGACCTGGCCTGGACCATCTGGAGCATGCAGCCCTCGCCCAGGGCCGAAACGCTCGCAATATTCTTCGCCGGGCCAAACACGGTCCATGTTGCGATCGACCTTGCCGGCATGGCTATTGCCAGCGCCTTTCTTGTCGTGCCGACCTTCGCCGCAGTGCAAGCCTGGGCGCCCGAAGCCAGCCGCGCTCGCGTCGTCGCCGCCGTGAGCATCGTCAATGCAGGCTTCATGACGGTGGGCGGCATACTTGTCGCCGCGATTCAAGCAGCGGGCGTCTCCACTGGAGGTATCCTGTTCGGCCTCGCCGCACTCAACGTGGTCGCCGCCTCGCTGATGCTGAGATACCTTCCGACAAACGCCTTCCGCGATTTCGTTTCCATTCTGTTCCGAGCCTTCCATCGTCTGGAGGTGGAGGGGCTGGAAAACCTCAAGGCGGCCGGCCCGGCACCCATCCTGGCGCTCAACCATGTCAGTTTCCTCGACGGTCCGCTGGCCCTGACGCTGACCGAGGAAGAGCCCGTCTTTGCCATCGACCACACTATCGCCAAGGCCTGGTGGATGAAGCCTTTCCTCAAGCTCGCCCGTGCGCTGCCGCTCAATCCAGCCAAGCCGATGTCGACCCGCACGCTGATCAAGATCGTGCAAGGCGGCGATCCGCTGGTCATCTTCCCCGAAGGGCGGATCACCGTCACCGGCGGCCTCATGAAGGTCTATGACGGCGCCGCCATGGTGGCCGACAAGACCGGCTCGATGGTCGTGCCCGTGCGCATCGACGGGCTGGAGAAGAGCTATTTTTCGCGGCTGACCTCGCTGCATATTCGCCGCCGGCTGTTCCCGAAGGTCAAGGTGACCATTCTGGAGCCCGTCAAACTTGAAGTACTGCAGGATCTGAAGGGCCGGAAGCGCCGCGCCGCGGCGGGCGCTGCCCTCTACCAGGTCATGTCGGACCTCGTCTTCCGCACCCAGGACATCGACAAGACTGTGCTGGAGAAGATCATCCAGACGGCGAACGAACGCGGCATGAAGCAACTGGCCGTTCAGGACCCGGTCACCGGTTCGCTGAGTTACGGCAAGCTGCTGACAGCCGCCGCCGTGCTTGGCGAGAAATTCAAGAAACTCTATGCCGGCCAGCAGACGCTCGGCATCATGCTGCCCAACGCTAATGGCGCCTGTGCGACGCTGCTCGGCGTTATGTCGGCCGGCAAGGTTCCGGCGATGATGAACTTCACTGCCGGTGCAGCTAACATCCTCTCCGCTTGCAAAGCCGCCGAGGTGCGCACCGTGCTGACCTCGCGCGCCTTTGTCGAACAAGCGAAACTCGGCGCCGTGGTCGAGGAACTCGGCCGATCGGTCGACATCGTCTGGCTCGATGATCTGCGGGCCACCATTGGCCTCAGGCACAAGCTGCTCGGCCTTCTGCGCAAGAGCGCACCCCGGGTCGCCCGCAAGTCTGAAGATCCGGCGGTGATCCTGTTCACCTCGGGGTCCGAAGGCACGCCCAAGGGCGTGGTGCTCACCCACCGCAACATCCTGGCCAATGCCGCCCAGGCCGCCTCGCGTATCGACTTCCACTCGGGCGACAAGGTCTTCAATGTGCTGCCGATCTTCCATTCCTTCGGCATGACGGCGGGCACGGTGCTGCCGCTGATCTCGGGCGTGCCGGTCTATTTCTACCCCTCGCCGCTGCACTACCGGATCGTGCCGGAGTTGGTTTACGCCTCGAACGCAACGATCATCTTCGGCACCGATACGTTCCTTGCCGGCTATGCCCGCACCGCACACCCCTACGACTTCCGGTCAGTGCGCTACTGCTTTGCCGGCGCGGAACCGGTCAAGCCTTCGACGCGCGCGATCTATATGGAAAAGTTCGGCCTGCGCATCCTCGAAGGCTACGGCGTGACCGAAACCGCGCCGGTGATCTCCATCAACACGCCGATGTACAACCGGTCCGGCAGCGTCGGCAAAATCATGCCGGGTATGGAGTATCGCCTGGATCCGGTGCCTGGCGTCGAGGATGGCGGACGGCTGTTCGTGCGTGGGCCCAACGTCATGGCAGGCTATCTGCGCGCCGAGAAGCCGGGCGTGCTCGAACCGCTCGAAGACGGCTGGCATGACACCGGCGACGTCGTCGCCGTCGACGATGTCGGCTTCATCACCATTCGAGGCCGTGCCAAGCGCTTTGCCAAGATCGGTGGCGAGATGATCTCGATGGCCGCCGTCGAGGCGCTGGCGGGCGAATTGTGGAAAGGCTCGCTCTCGGCGGTCGCCGCCGTGCCAGATGCGCGCAAGGGCGAAAAGCTGATCCTCATCACCGAGGCCGTCAACGCCACGCGTGCCGAATTCCTGGCCTTCGCTAAGGCCAACGGCGCCATGGACCTGATGGTGCCCGCCGGAGTGCGCGTCGTTGCGAAAGTGCCCGTCCTCGGCTCCGGGAAGCTCGACTTCGCCGCCGTGACAAAGATGGTGCTCGGCGCAGAGATGAAGATTAACGCCGCTTGAGCACGTCCTACCAACGGCCGACGAACCAAGCTGGCCCGCTCTCCCGCGCAGTCCCATCCAGTTGCCGCCCGCGTAGGTAACGCCGATACTTCATTAGGTCCCGAAAATCACCGGATGCGCGGCAGCCGTCTCTGTCTGACCTTTGGAATCTTAAACATATAACTATGACGATCGCCGAACTCAGCACGAGCAGTTCTGGACTCTTTATGAACGCCTTCGGCTTGTTGCCCGCTCTCTGCCGAGAAAGGACCGAGCATGACTCCCATCATCGGGAAGCCCTAGCGAGCGTTGTCGCTCCATAATGAACCTTTGTCGATCGACGACGTGGGCCGATCAGGGCAAGCGATCCGGCAGCAATACTGTGAGGCGAAGGGTATGCGGCATGCCCCGAACTTCCCTGCGCGCCGGTGTTCCACCGCGTGAAAAAAAGCCCGCCGCACGGTTTGGTGCGGCGGGGCGGGACGGGCGCTGTTGCACCAAGCGGGGGACTAGGGTGGGCGGGCTTGCCAGGTGCGCGCGGGCCGTAGGCAAACTTAGGCGCATGAGTTGCTATACGTCTAGCAACCGCCAGTTGGACTGGCCCGAAATCAGGGTTCCAGTGCCAAGGGACAGGACAGTTCCCGGAGCCCAGCCCGAGGGCCCGTCGGGGCCGGCTCAGTGCTCCAGCCTACCGGTTCAGATCCGAGCCGTGCCCACATCTTGAACAGGCAAAGCCGCGCACGCCTGTGAGGTACGAACAGCCGCTGATTTCCATAATGACGCTACACGTGTCGGCCCTTGATACCTGCGTGAGGGGAGCTGTGCAAAGACCGGTTCTCGGGGCGCCTCAAGCTATGTCCTTCAACGTGTCCAGCGGCCCTTTCAGAGCCGACCTGGGTTGGATCAACTCCGGCGCAATCAGGAAAATCTGCGGTGCCGCCCGGGGGTTGATCGATCAGCTCAAACTGCAATCAAACAGATTGGCGCGACCGCAAGAACGCCTCCTCAACAGTGGGTCTTGCGATATAGCGGTCTACAACTCGAACCCCGAACACGTTCGCCAATTGTTGACGTATCCGAGAAGACCCTGAGGCATAGCGAGGATTGCTATAGCTCACCTGTCGTGGCATAATGAGTTATAGAAAGGTGCTCTATAACTCATGGTATGGAATTGGGAGCAGGCTGACTGGCCGCATTTTACCTACGATAAGAAGGTATTGGAACCGCTGGAAAGCGAGTTCCTGTTGCGATCGGGCGAGTTCCTGGGCGTCTTTCGTCATGTGGGTGCCAACGATCGCGACCAGATCCGCATCGACCTTATCAGCGAAGAGGCCTTGAAGACATCCGCGATTGAAGGGGAATACCTCAACCGCGAGAGTCTGCAATCATCCTTACGCCAGCAACTTGGCCTGGGAAGCGAGATCAGGCACATTCCGCCGGCCGAGCGCGGCATCGCTGAAATGACGGCCGATGTTTACTTGCATTTCGCCGATACACTCTCGCACCGCACCCTCTACGCTTGGCACAAGATGGTGATGTCGGGTGAGCGGGGTATCGGGACCATCGGCAGCTACCGCCAGCATGCCGATGCTATGCAAATCGTTTCCAATCGGCTGGATAAGCCCAAAGTGCATTTCGAAGCGCCGCCGTCGGCCCGGGTGAAGACCGAAATGGACGCCTTCGCGGCTTGGTTCAACGTAACCGCGCCCAAAGGCAAGATACCGATTCCGGCGTTGACGCGTGCCGGAATCGCGCACCTTTATTTCGAGAGCATTCACCCGTTCGAGGATGGCAACGGGCGCATAGGGCGTGCCCTCTGCGAAAAGGCGTTGGCGCAAAGCCTGGGTGAGCCCAGTCTCATCGCTTTGGCGTACACGATGGAACGCCACCGCAAGGCCTACTACGACAATCTCGAGGCCAGCAACAAGAGCAACGCGATTACGGATTGGCTGCTCTACTTCGCTAAAACGATCCTTGAGGCGCAGCGCGTAACGCTTGCCCGTGTCGAATTCTCCGTCGCCAAGGCCAAGTTTTACGAACGCTACCACGGTCACTTCAACGAGCGACAGGAAAAGGCCATCACCCGGATGTTCCGCGAAGGTATAGATGGTTTCAAGGGCGGTCTCAGCGCCGAGAATTACATCGCCTTCACTCAGGCATCTCGCGCGTCAGCGACAAGAGATTTGCAGGACCTCGTTGCCAAGGGTGCACTGATTAGAACTGGCGAACGACGATACACACGTTACGCATTGAACACTCTTGCTGGCCGAGCGTAAACCACAACAGGGACAGAAGAAGCGGGCTGTCGAAGAGCCTGCCTGCCTGGACCGTCAGCACCCAGTAGAAGCCGAACAGCGGGCGAAGCTGATGTTCGACCACCAGCGCGTGGATGAAGGGCAGAAATCGGTTTGATTTGTTCGTCTATGTGACGTACATTGTCTGCGAAACATAGACCATGACAGGAGTGATCCCAATGCCGCGCAAACAGCCCCAGATCGAACGAGAGACGCCCAACCGCGTCGAACGCCTCGGATTCCGGTTGGATGAAGAGACTAAGGATCTTATCGAGCGGGCAGCGCATCTGTCACGACGCAAAGTCAGCGACTTCTGCGTCACTGCGCTCACTGACACCGCGCGCCGCACGATCGCCGAGCATGAGACGTTGGTGCTGTCCGATCGCGACCGCGCGGCATTCTTCGACGCGCTGGTCAATCCGCCAGAGCCGAGTGAGCGGCTGGTCCGCGCCTTGGCCGAGCACAAGCGCCGGGTCGCGTCCTGAGCATGGCGGCGTCTCGGCCAGATTTGAAGATCGAGGCGCTCGCGTCGCATCACGACCGGGACGGCTTTGCCTGCGGCGTCGACAGACTCGACCGTTATCTCCGGACGCAGGCAAGCCAAGATGTGCGGCGCAAGGCGAATGGGGTCTTCATTCTAGTGGAGCCTGATAAACCGGATGTCGTGCTGAGCTATTATACGCTTTGCGCAACCAGCCTTGCACAGGGCGACGTGCCGGCCGCCGCGCGCAAGCACATCCCGCGCTATCCGCTGGTCAGCGCCACGCTGATCGGACGGCTGGCGGTCTCGGAAGCCCGTCAGGGCGAACGCCTGGGTGCGATGCTTCTCGCCGACGCCGTGCGGCGCGCCTATGCGAGCGCGGCCACAGTCGGTTCCTCGATGCTGGTGGTGGATGCCATCAGCGAGCGCGCCGCTGCCTTCTATGAGGGAAACGGCTTCGTGCGGCTGCCGGACTCCCTCCGGCTCGTCCTACCGATGCACGCAATCCAGCAACTGGTGGAGCCATGATCGACGCAGCACCTACATCGCCTAACGCGGAGCCTTCGCCGTCAGACCGCGACGGGTTCGGCCACCCTGTGCTTTGCCGAAGCCCTCAGAAGCATCTCGCACACCCAGTAAAAAGACCCTCTTTCGTCGTGCTACGGCGCCCTGTCAGGTGCTCTGTCGCCCGGGCAGCCGAAGCCGGGCGACAATTTCTCAAACATCGCGTCACAGCATGCCCTGTTGCCTCTTCGACAAAACAGAACCGAAAGAAGGGAGAACTTTGTGTGCAGCGAGTGTGCACGTCGCCCTCTAGACACTGGTTGCTATCCTGATGCCGAATCTATCACTTGAATACCTCAGAGTACCCTGAATGATCCAAACGAAATTCGGCAGCGGCATGGTCGGCCTTCAAAGTCCCTTGGCCGGGAAGTTGGTACGGATAGTCGGAATCTTGCAACACCCGTTTCCGAACTGGATTTTGAAGCCGTGAATGAGCGGCTATGATGAACGTGCCGAATGCAAGCAAGGTCGCGGAGGCCTCGAACAGTCGGCTTTAGAGGAGACTACGTCGATGACGAACATTCGCGCCCTTGTCCTTGAACGCCAGCACGAACTCAAGCTGCGTGAGATCGATCTGCCACAGACCGTCGGCGCGGGCGAAGTTCGCATCAAGATCCATACGGTGGGCATCTGCGGCTCGGACGTGCACTACTACACGCATGGCCGCATCGGCCCGTTCGTGGTCGAAGCGCCGATGGTCTTGGGCCACGAAGCCGCCGGCACCGTCGTCGAAACAGGGGAAGGCGTCGAGCATCTGAAGGTCGGCGACCGCGTCTGCATGGAGCCGGGTATCCCCGATCCCAATTCGCGGGCGAGCCGGCTCGGTCTCTACAACATTGACCCAGCTGTCAGATTCTGGGCAACGCCGCCGATCCACGGTGTGTTGACGCCCTATGTCGTCCACCCCGCCAACTACACATTCAAACTGCCCGACGATGTCAGCTTCGCCGAAGGCGCCATGGTGGAGCCCTTCGCTGTCGGCATGCAGGCGGCTGCCAAAGCAAAGATCGCGCCTGGTGACACGGCGGTGGTGATTGGCGCCGGGCCGATCGGGACGATGGTGGCGATCGCGGCACTCGCCGGCGGGTGCGCCCGCGCCATTGTTGCAGATTTCGCCCAACCCAAGCTCGACATCGCCAGCGGCTATCAAGGCGTGATCCCGGTCAACATCCGCGACAAGAACCTGGCGGCGGAGGTAAAGCTCCTGACCGATGGCTGGGGCGCCGATGTCGTTTTCGAATGCTCGGGCTCGTCCAAGGCATGGGAGACCCTGCTCGATCTGCCGCGGCCCGGCGGCGCGGTGGTGGTGGTCGGCCTGCCGGTGGCGCCTGTGGCGCTCGACATTGCCACCGCGTCGACCAAGGAAGTCCGCATCGAGACTGTGTTCCGATATGCCCACCAATATGAGCGGGCAATCGCGCTGATGGGGTCGGGCCGGGTCGACCTAAAGCCACTCATTTCGGCGACCTTCCCCTTTGAAGATTCCATCACCGCTTTCGACCGCGCAGTCGAAGCCCGGCCCGCGGACGTAAAGCTTCAGATCCTGTTGCCGGATTAAGGGGAGTTCCAAAAGCCCCCGGGCTGTCCTCCCGATCTCCTCGATGCTTTCCGTAGCTTTCCTCGGGCTGCCAAAGTTGGCGGCGGCCCTGAGTGCTTTTGATGCTGGTCCACCGCATTTACCGGCGATCCCTCCAAAAACAACTTCATACCGGCGATGTCGGGATCTACCACGAGCAAATCCCTTGAGCGCTGACGGACCCGACACTTGACAAATCGGCGGCCGTCCGACACGTTCTTAACAAAAGGCACAACAAACTTACAAAAGTTCAAGTTGGCACAATCTGGCCGATAGGGAGAAGGCCGATGCGTCTCTGTGACCGAGCGGAGATTTGCACGTGAGCAGCGCTATCCTCACGCGGCCGACTTCCAGGTGGGCCCTACCCCGGTTCATGACGGCCGAGCATCCTTTTCCCTGGCTCGCGCCGATCACGGTGATGCTTCTCGTTTTCGGCATCTATCCCCTCGCCTATTCAGTCTGGCTGTCGTTTCACAAACGCAATGTCGTTTCCCGGCAACTTGACTTCGCCGGGCTCCACCAATGGACGCGCGCATTCTCGGATGCGCGTATGTGGCATTCGCTGGAAACCACGCTGATCTACACCTTCGTCGCGCTTGCGGTTCAGCTTGCGCTCGGCATCCTCATTGCCCTTCTGCTTGACACCGATCGCAAAGGTTACGGCGTGCTGCGGGCGCTGATGACACTGCCGCTGGTGGTGCCGCCTGCCGTGACCGGAATGATGTTCCTGCTGATGCAGGACGGCTCTTTCGGCGTCCTGTCGTTCTACCTCTATGCCCTCGACCTGATCTCGCCGGCACAGCCGATTCTGACGCAGCCCGGAACCGCATTGGCGGCGATCCTGCTGGCAGACATATGGCAATGGACGCCGTTCATGGTGCTCATCATCCTAGCAGGGCTCAGGGCGCTGCCGAAGGAACCTTTCGAAGCCGCCGCGATCGACGGCGCCAACGGCATCCAGACGTTCTTGCGCCTCACACTGCCCATGCTGCGCAAGGTGATAGCGGTCGCGGTGCTGATCCGCGGCGTCGATCTCTTTCGCATCTACGACTACGTTTACATCATCACCGCCGGCGGGCCAGGCACGGCCACCGAGACACTTTCATTCTACGCGGGTCGAATCTACTTCACCGGAGACTTTCCCTATGCCGCGACCCTGTCGCTGATCGTGCTCGTCGTCTTGATCGTCGTGTCGAACCTGTTCGTCAGGCTGTTCAAGGTGAGGTTCTGATGGAGTCGTCGCGCGCCCAAACGATCGCCCGTGACGTGCTCGCCGTCCTGGTGGTGGCGATCTTCATGTTCCCGATCGCGTGGTGGGCGCTGTCGTCCATCAAACCCTATTCGGCGATCTTCGACCGCAGCGGACCGGTTTACACCGGTTTCACGCCGACGCCGGACAATTACCGTGTGACCTTGCTTGGCGTTTCGCGCGTCGACATCGGCATGGAACAGGGCGGCGAGGCGGCCGGGGTCATCAAGGGTGGCGCCAGCTCCTACGATTCCCGCCAGTCGTTGCTCGATAGCGCCGTCATAGCCGTCGGATCGACGGCGCTGACGCTGCTGCTGGCCACGCTGGCCGCCTATTGCCTGTCGCGAATGCAGTTCAGCGGCCAGCAGTCTTTCCTGTTCTGGATTCTCTCGCAGCGCTTCATGCCGCCAATCGCGATCGTCATTCCGATCGTTTTCATGTTCCGGGATCTCGGCTTGCGCGATACCTATACGGGGCTCATCCTGGTTCACAGTTTGATTAACCTGCCGCTGGCGGTTTTGCTTTTGAAGTCGTTCTTCGACGATGTTCCGCGCGAGGTTGATGAGGCGGCGCTGATTGACGGCGCGACGCGCTGGCAGACGTTCCGACGCGTGGTCCTTCCCATGGTCAAGGGCGGCATCGCTGCGACGGCTGTGCTGTGTTTCATCTTTTCGTGGACCGAGTTCCTGCTCTCACTGTTCCTGACAACGTCGATCCGCACTGTGCCGGTGAAGATCTCGACCTTTGTCACCTCGACCGCGACCGAGTGGGGCTACATCACAGCGCTCGGCACGTCCGCGATCATACCCAGCTTCATCTTTATCCTGCTGGTTCAACGGCATCTGGTCCGCGGCCTCACCCTCGGATCGCTGAAGGAGTGAGGCGCAGACGAGAAGAACGACGACAAAAACGCAATGGAGGAACGATCATGAGCTTCAGTGAACACGACAAGAAGACATTCGTCACCGATACCTGCAACGATTTTACGGCGCGCCGAATAACCAAACGCGACTTCATGAGGAAGATGGCGCTCGCCGGTGTCGGCTTTTCTGCCTTCGGATCGGCCATGCTAGGAGGCGGCCGCACCAATCGGGGGATGCTGGGGCTCGGGGTTGAGGAAGCCCGCGCCCAGGACGCCGACATGCTGAAGTGGCTGGCTGATGTCGGCAAGCCATATGCCGGCACCAAAATCCGCTACACTTCGGAAGCGACGCCGCCAACGATCGTTGCCAACCAGCTTGTCGCGGGTGAATTCACCAAGGCAACCGGCATTGAGGTGGAAGTCGAGATCGTACCGCTGGAGCAGGTTCTCGCCAAGGCAACGCAAGACGTACAGGGCCAGCTTGGCACCTATGACGTCTACTATCTCGACCAGTCCTGGATGGCGACATTTGCCCAGGATGTCGTCGATCCGCGCGAGTATTACGACCAGAACAAAGACCTGGCGATGCCCAACTTCGACTGGGACGATTTCTCCAAGCCGCTGGTCGACGGCATCGCCATGTACAACGGCAAACAGTGCGGAATTCCATTCGATATTCCGATCTTCATCCTGATGTACCGCAAGGATCTTTTCGACAAACACAACATTGCGCTGCCGACTGACCTCGACGCCTACCTCAAGGCCGTGCAGGCGCTCACAGAGGCAGAAAAAAGCAACGGCATCTTCGGCACCGCGTGCCAGGCGAAGTCCGGCCACTATTCGCTGGAATGCGACTGGACCTTCGCATTGTGGGGCCATGGCGGTTCGATCTTCAACAAAGACAAGAAGTTTGTCGGCAATGACGAACGCGGCGTGGCCGGGCTGCAATTCTATCAGGAGCTGGTCAAGAACTCGCCGCCCTCGGCGACGACTTGGACGTGGGACGGTCAGGGACAGGCGCTGACACAGGGACAAGCCGCTATGGCAATCACCTGGGGCGAAGATTTCCCCGGCTTCGACGCCAATGATTCCAAGGTCAAAGGCCTGTTCGAGGCCCTGCCCGCGCCCAAGGAGGTTCCTGGCCGTCGCGCCGCCGCCGATTGCGGCTTCAACGAAATCCCTGCCGTCGGTCACCAGGGCGGCTCGACGATCTCGCTGTCGCAATATTCCAAGAACAAGGAAGCGGCATGGCTGTTCATGCAGTGGGTCTGCTCGAAGGATGTGATGGCGCGGGTATCGACGCTCGGCGGCGGCGCCTCGCCGATGCGCAATTCCTCTTTTACAGATCCTCGGGTCAAGGCGAAGGCCGTTGTCGGCCCCGGAACGACACGCCATTTCGACGCGATCAAATACACTATCGACAATCAGATGGGATCTGAGCCGGACATGCCGATCTGGGCGGATCTGTCGAACAACGACATTCCGGTTGAGCTCGGCAAGTTGCTTACGGGCCAAGACTATGGCGGCGATGCCAAGGCATGCCTGGATGCCATTGCCGGCATTGTCGACGGCAAAGTCAAGGACGCCGGTCTTTAGTGGGTAATCGGTGATTTGGGCGAAGGCGGTTTCGACCGCCCTCGCCCGTTGGCAACGTGGCGGCAATGGTTCCTGATCTCGTCATCGGCATTGATTCCTCGACCTCGGCAACCAAGGCGATCGCCTGGGACCGCAACGGTCTGGCCGTGGCTGAAAGTCGTGCACCGCTTGCGCTGTCGAACCCGCGTTCGGGCTATTTCGAGCAGGATCCGGCCGAATGGTGGGCCTCGACGGTCACGGCGCTTCGTGGTGTCGCGGCAACAGTTTCGCCGGGACGCATTGCCGCCCTTGCGATTGCCAACCAGCGCGAGAGCTTCGGCCTTTTCGACGAGCAGGGCCAGGCGGTCGGGCCCGCAACGCTCTGGCTCGATGAGCGCGCCCGTGGGAAAGCACGGCGCTTCGGCGAGAGTTTCGGCGCGGCACGCGTCCACGCAATATCCGGCAAGCCGCTGGACGTCATTCCTTGCCTTTACCGCATGATCTGGTTCCGCGAGCAAGAGCCCGAGATTTTTGCCCGGGTGGAGCGAATGGCCGAAGTCCACGGCTATCTGGTCTTTCGCTTGAGCGGCCGGTGGGTGACGTCCACCGCATCCGCGGACCCGATGGGCATACTCGATATGCGAGCTATGGAATGGTCGAACGATATACTGGAGGCAGCCGGCGTCGCCCGGCGCATGATGCCGGACCTGGCGCGGCCCGGCACCGTTCTGGGCCAACTGACTTCGGAAGCGGCCATTTCGACGGGCCTGCGCGAGGGCACGCCGATCGTCGCCGGCGGCGGCGACGGTCAATGCGCTGGCACGGGCGCGGGTGTGTTGCAGCCGCGATGCGCTTACGTCAACCTCGGGACGGCTGTCGTCTCCGGCAGCTTCGGCATCGACTACGTCCATGATTTGGCCTTCCGCACAGAGACGGCGGTCGCCGATGACGGCTATATCTACGAGACGTGCCTTCGCGCCGGCACTTTTCTTGTCGACTGGATGGCGCGCGAGATGCTTGGCGTCGATCTGCATGGCGCAAATGATGCCCTGGAGACGCTCGAGGCCGAAGCCGCTGCCAGCCCGATCGGCGCAGGCGGCATAATGCTCCTGCCCTACTGGCAGGGCGTCATGGACCCACACTGGGATAGTGCGGCCCGTGGTGTGATTGCCGGGCTTTCGGGCTCTAGCCGCCGCGGCGACATCTATCGCGCCGTGCTGGAAGGCATAGCGCTGCATCAGGCCGCGACAAGTCAGCGGGCGGCTGCGGCCGCCGCCCAGACCATCGACCAGTTCATAGCGATCGGCGGAGGAGCGAAGTCCGACCTGTGGATGCAAATTCTGGCGGATGCACTCGATCGTCCCATAAAGCGTTCGACGACCGTCGAAGCCTCCTCGCTTGGCGCGGCGATGGCGGCGGCAAAGGGCGTGGGCTGGTTTTCCACTATCGCCGAAGCGTCGCTCGCAATGGCCAGCGAGCCGGCCAAAACCTTCGAACCGGACACGAAACGGGCCGCGCTCTACGCCGAACTTCTTGCGATCCATGCCGATCTTTGGCCAACGCTTTCAGCCTGGAACCAGCGCCTCGCGGCCTTCATGGAGGCCGATCATGGCTGAAACGACCAACTGGAACGCGTTGATCGAGGACGTTGTCGCGGGACGCTGGACAGATCCCAAGACCGGCGCGGCCGCGGTCCTGCCGTTCCAGACGATCGAACTGCTGGAGACGACGGAGGGCCGCGAGTCGGATCTCGTTGCGCCCCTGGCGCTAGGCAGCCGCATCGCTGTTGTGTCGGATATCAACACCGTCGATGTGATGGGCAGGCGCGTCGCGAAGGCGCTGCGTGCCATCGCCGACATCGATGAAATCGTGCTGCCTGACGGCCTCGACTGCGATGAGGCAATGATCCAGATGGTCAGGGAGAAGACGCCTCACGCCGACGGGGTCGTGGCCGTCGGGTCGGGCGTCCTCAACGACGGCTGCAAGCATGCAACCTTTCTCGACGAGCGGCCCTATGCCGTCTTCGGCACGGCCGCCTCGATGAATGGCTACGGCGCCTCGACAGCGTCGGTGACCCTGGCCTCCGGGCTCAAGATCTCGCTGCCCTCACACGCGCCCCGGGGCATCTTCCTGGACCTTGGCGTGTCGGCCGCAGCGCCCGCCTGGCTCAGCGCTGCCGGGCTTGGTGACAGCCTCTGCCGCTCAACCGCCCAGATCGACTGGTGGGCTTCGCATCGGCTGTTCGACACTTACTATTCCGAGGTGCCCTACCTGCTGCAGGCGGGCGATGAGGAGCCGATGCTGGCCCATGCGCCTGGCCTTGCGAGGCATGACATCACCGCTGTCGGGCATCTCCAGCGCGTCCTGACGCTGTGCTCGATGGGCGTGTGCTTTGCCGGCGTTTCCCATCCCGGGTCCATGGGAGAGCACCAGATTTCCCATTGGGTCGACATGTTCGCGGGAGAGCGCCATCCCGGCACCACGCATGGCCAGCAGGTTGGGGTTGCCTCGCTGGTCATGGCGCGTCTGCAAGCGCGGCTGCTGGACATGAAAGAGCCGCCGCAGGTGAAGCCGACCGCCATCGACGAAGCGGCGATGCTGGCACGCTATGGAGCGCAGCTTGGACCACTTTGCATTGCCGAGATGAAGAAGACGGCACTCGACGCCAGCCAGTCGGAAATCTTCAACCGCAGGCTTGCGGAAATCTGGCCGGCGCTGCGCCAGGAGGTTCGGCCCATGGCAATGCCGGTCGCCCGCATGGAGGCAGCACTCAAGGCTGCGGGAGGGCCGGTCACCGGCGCGGAACTAGGCCTGCCGCGAGCGCTTTGGCACGACGCCATTCGCTATTCGCGGGAAATCCGCGGTCGATGGTCCTTCATCAATCTGGCCGCCGATGCGGGACTCTTGGAAGAGTTTCTGGAGAGCGAATGGTGAGAGCGCATCCGATCGCCAATAGCTCGCATAGCGAAAATGCGATCCAACCGGCAAGGGCAATCGAAGGGTAGCAATTTATGGCGTCTGTCACCATCAGCAACATAAAGAAGGACTATGGCGCCCTCTCGATTATCGATGGACTCGATCTCTCGATCGAGGATGGCCAGTTCGTCGTTCTGTTGGGGCCGTCCGGCTGCGGCAAGTCCACGCTGTTGCGCATGATAGCCGGTCTCGAGCCCATCACATCCGGTGAGATCGCCATAGGCGACAGGGTCGTCAACACGCTCCATCCCAAAGACCGCAACATCGCGATGGTCTTCCAGAATTACGCGCTTTATGCGCACATGACCGTCTTCGACAACATGGCCTTTTCCATGCAGTTGAAGAAACGCCCAACCGAAGAAATCAAACAGAAGGTCGGATGGGCGGCGGCGATCCTCAATCTGACCCCCTATCTGGAACGGTACCCTCGCCAGCTTTCGGGCGGCCAGCGGCAGCGCGTCGCCATGGGCCGCGCCATCGTGCGGGACCCAACTGTGTTCCTGTTCGACGAGCCGCTGTCCAACCTCGACGCCAAGCTGCGCGTGCAGATGCGCACCGAAATCAAGGAGCTCCACCAGCGGCTGAAGACCACCACCGTCTATGTCACGCATGACCAGATCGAGGCCATGACCATGGCCGATGTCATCGTCATCATGCGCGACGGCCATATCGAGCAGATCGGGCGCCCGCTCGATGTCTACGATCGCCCGGCAAATCTCTTCGTCGCCTCCTTCATCGGCTCGCCCGCAATGAACATGTTCCATGGCGAGGTGGCTGCCGAGCGCGACGTCTGGGTGGTGCGGACCGACGAGCTATCGCTCCCGCTGCCGCCAGGGGCTGCGGTCCGGCCCGGCCAAAAGGTGATCTACGGCGTTCGCCCCGAACATCTTCGACCAGTGGCCGACGGGCGCGGCATTCCGGCGAGGATTACGGTTGTCGAGCCGACTGGCCCCGAAATCCACATCTTTGCCAGCATGGGCAACATCGCGATCTGCGCGGTGCTGCATGACCGCATGGAGCTCGCTCCAGGAGCTGTGATCCATCTGGAGCCGGCGCCTGAGCGAATCCACCTGTTCGACCAAGGTAGCGGCGAGCGGCTGGACAAGGGAAGAAGTTGAATGGCGCGGATCCTCATCCTCGGCGCCGGCGTCATGGGCTCTGCCATGACGCTTCCGGCCGCTCACGCTGGTAACCGCATCACTCTTGTCGGGACCCATCTCGATGAGGAGATCGTCGGCTCGGTGGCCAGCACAAGTCATCACCCACGCCTCAACATCACTCTGCCTGATGTGGTAACCGCCTGTTCCTGGACCGAATTCGGGGCGGCGATGAACGATGGACCCGATCTGCTTGTACTCGGCGTCTCGTCGGCCGGCATTCCTTGGGCGATCGACCGCATTGCAGAAAGCATCAAGTCGCCCGTGCCGATACTGATGATTACGAAAGGACTTGCAGCAAGCGACGAAGGCGTGGAAATCCTGCCACATCTGCTTGCCCGCGAGATCGAGCAACGCACTGGCTTGTCTGTCCCGGTCATGGCCGTCGGCGGACCGTGCATTGCCGGCGAACTGGCGGCACAGCGCGACACCTCTGTGATCCTGGCCGGGCACAATCCCGACCAGGTGGCCGCGGCGTCCCGCATTCTGCGCGCGCCTTTCTATCATGCGCGATCGTCATCCGATCTCGTCGGCGTCGAGATCTGCGCTGCGTTCAAGAATTTCTACACACTCGCCGTTGGGGCTCCCGTCGGGCTGCTCGAGCGCGACGGCAAGGCGCCTAATGGCGCGCTCATGCACAACCTGGCCTCGTCGCTTTTCTCGCAGTCCCTCGCCGAGATGGCGATTCTGGTCGAAGCTCTGGGTGGAAAGGTCGAAACGGTGCTGGGGCTGGCCGGCTCCGGCGATCTTTATGTGACCTGCCAGGCGGGCCGTAACGGTCGCATGGGGCGCCTGCTCGGCCGCGGCCTGCCCTATTCGGTGGCGAAGCGCGAACATATGAGCTCGGACACGGTCGAGGGCGCGCAACTGGCGCTGGACCTTGGTCCGACTTTGAAGAATATGATGGCCCGGGGTGTACTTCCGCACGATCGCCTGCCGCTGACGAGGGCCATCATCGACGCGATTTGCCATGATGCTCCGCTGGTTTTGTCCTTCGACCGCTATCATCGAGGCTAGCGGAGCCGGGAAACTCGATTGATACCTCATCTCGATGAGCACATGGCTCCGCCGAGCCGCTCTGGACCCGCTGCCGCGGAGTGGACAGGATGATCTGATGGAGAAACCAGCACGAAAGAAACGCGACGGCCGCCAAGCCGTAACGAGTTCCGTCACGTCCGATCGCGAGGAAGGGCTGCTCGTGCGCGCCGCCTGGCTTGCTTATGTCGGTGACCTCACCCAGGCGCAAATCGCCAAGTCTCTTGGCCTGACACGCCTTCGCGTCAACCGGATGCTGGCGCATGCCCGTCAGCGGGGGATCGTTCAGATTCGCATCAATTCCAAGGTGGCGAACTGCATCGAGCTGGAGAACCGGCTGCGGGAGGCCTATGGCGTTTCCGACCCAATCGTGGTTCCGACACCGCCCGATCCTGCCCTGGTGCCACAGGTGATCGCAGCCGCTGCCGGTGAAGCCCTGTCACATAGAATCCGTGACGGGATATCGGTGGGCGTGGGATGGGGACGGACGCTGCAGCTTAGTCTGCGCTCAGTGACCGTGCGCCCCGTCAAAGGGATGTCGGTCGTTTCCCTGCTTGGCGGGCTCACACGTGGATCGGCGATCAACATCTACGAGATCGCTTCCCGGCTCGCGGCGCTCTTCGACGCCGAATGCTTCTACATCGCAGCACCGGTGTTCACGGATACGGAGGCCACGCGCGATCTGCTTATGCGCCAGTCAATTCTGGAAGATGCTTTTACTCATGCCCGCGACGTTGACGCCGCTTTCGTTTCGGTGGGCGCGGTGCACAAGGACGCCACCATCTTTCGGATCGGACTGGTAGGAGACGATGATCTCAGATCGCTCCGCGAAGCCGGAGCCGTCGGCGATATTTGCGGCCACTGGATCGGCGCCGACGGACAACTCGTCGATCACCCGCTAAACAGCCGTGTCATCGGCCTCGCCCCCGAACATCTGCGCGACGTCGACACTGTGATCCTGCCCTCCGGCGGCCTCGACAAGGTTCCGGTGCTGCGCGCCGTGTTGCGTCTGGGAGTCGTCGATGTGCTGATCACCGACGAGAAAACCGCTGAGGCGATCCTTGCGGAAAAGCCGTAGCGCAGACTGACCTCTATCAGCAGAGTGGCTCGCGAGTGATCGCTTCTCCACGTCACAGAACCTCGTGGATTTCCTCGATCGAAGTCTCGCCGATCCGCTTGTCGAGAACGATCTCGCCGCGCGCCATCGCCACGACCCGGTCACAGCATTCGAAAACATGATGCATGTTGTGGCTGATGAAGACGCTGGTGATGTTCTGGGCCTTGAGGGCGCGAACGAAGCCGATCACCTTTCGCGTCTCCTTCACCGAGAGATGATTGGTCGGCTCGTCGAGGATCATGACTTTCGACTTGAAGTGCATGGCCCGGGCGATCGCCACGCCTTGGCGCTGGCCGCCCGACAGTTCGCCGACCAGCGCATCGGGCGACCTCAGATGCAGATCGACGTCGGCGATCGCCTTGACACTTTCGTCACGCATGCGCTTCTGGTCCAAGATGCCGATGCCGAAAACCGAGCCCTTCACCGGCTCGCGTCCGATGAAAACGTTGCGGGCGATGCTCATGGTCGGGACCATCGAATTGTACTGGTAGATCGTCTCGATGCCGCGATCCATGGCGTCGCGCGGGTTCGAGAAGCGGACCGGTTCACCGTCGATCCTGATCTCGCCGCCATCGGGCTTTTGGGTGCCTGACAGGATGTTGATCAGCGTCGATTTGCCGGCGCCGTTGTCGCCGACGAGGCCCAGCGCCTCGTCTGGATAAATGTCCAGAGTGACGTTCTTCAAGGCGTGGACGCCGGAATACCATTTCTGGAGTCCCTTGATCGCGATGATGGGTGCCGCCATGATCAGGTCTCCACCTTCATTGCCCTGCCCCGCTTTCGAAGCCAGGCGTTCACGACGACCGCGAAGATAGTCAGGAAGCCGATTGCCATCTTGAACCAGTTGGCGTCAACCTGGCTCAGCACCAGTCCGTTGTCGATGACGCGGATCAGGGCAGCCCCGATGATGCCGCCGAAGATGGTGCCGATGCCGCCAGCCAGCGAGGCGCCACCGATGACGGCAGCCGACACGGCTTGCAACTCCAGCCCCTCGCCGATCGACGGCAGCGGCGCGCCGAGCCGCATCACCTGAATGGTGCCGGCAAAGCCGGCGAGCACCGAACAGATCATGAAGCAGGCGACCTTCACCCGGGCCGTCGGGATGCCCATCGACTGGGCGGCGGGCAGAAAGCCGCCGGTGGCGCGCACCCAGTTGCCGAAATTCGTGCGCGACAGGAGCACCGTCACCAGGATTGCCACGGCGACAAACCAGAAGAACGACATGCGAAAGAGGTCGCCCGGTCCCACATAGATCGTAAACAGCCATTTCGGCAGAGCGTTGGCTGGGATGACAGGAGGGAAGCCACCGGAGATTACCACCGTCAGCGAACGCGCGATGAACAGCATGCCAAGCGTGGTGATGAAGCTTGGTATCGCGAAACGAATCGTTATGAACCCGTTGAAGAAGCCAATCAGGGCGGCGATCGCGAGCCCGGCGGCAAAGGCCGGCGCGAACGGCACGCCTGCCGCCAGCATCACCGCCATGGTCATCGGGGTCAGCGCAAATACCGAGCCTACGGAAAGATCAAACTCGCCGCATATCATCAGCAGGGTCACGCCGATCGCGACCAGCCCCATTTCAGGCAGCAGCCCAAGCATTCCGCGCACGTTCTGTGTGTTCAGAAATACGCCGTTCGAGCGAATCTGAAAGACGAGGAGGAGGAGGAGCAGGAACACGACCGCCGCAAGCTCCGGCTTCTCCAGATAAATCTTCATCAAGCGCTTCATCATTCGCTCCGGCTTGGGATTGTTTGCGCTGGCTTGTCGCATCGGCAAGGGGATGGCGGCAGTCTGTCTTCTACCGCCCTTGACAAGGGAGATGCCGTTGGAGGATGGGACGGAGCCGACGCCCAGGGGCCTTGCTCCCTGGCCCTTGCCCTTGCCCTCTCCGCGTAAAGAACGAGGAGAGGACGCCGGCTTCGCGCCTACCGCACGCCTTGTGCGGCCAGTTCCTTGAGCTTCGGCACGTCTTCCTTGACGATGATGCCCTTGCCGGTGTCGATGTCTGCCGGCAGCAGACCGACGTTCTTGGCGAGATAGGCTTCCATCACCGGCATGAAGCCCTGCATGTAGGGCTGCTGGTCGACCTGGACCTGGATGTAACCCGCTTCCATCTGTTGCAGGACTTCCGAGACGATGTCGAAGCCGCCCATCAGCACCTTGCCCGGCTCGATGCCGCGATCGATCAGGACCTGGGCCACGTAGGCATGCCAAAGGCCGGTGTCGAAATACACCGTGGTGTCCGGGTGGGCAGACAGATAGGCGCCAACACGATCGGCGACGACGGCGCCATCTGTGCCGGTGTCGAGCCGTTCAATGACCACTTCGCGTCCGGCATTCGCGGCCTTGTATTCCTCAAGGAACTTCATGACACCGGCAGCGCGCTGTTCCGACCAGTTCTGACCGGGCGCGGAGACGCCGACGAGCGCCCTGATCTTGCCTTCCTTGGGGAAGAACTCGGACATCTTCTTGCCGAGTTCGTAGCCGGCGGGAATGAAGCCCTGGCCGATGAAAGCCTGGCGGGCATTGCCGGCTGCACCCTCGGTGTCGTCGACGTTGGACGCGATGACCGTGACGCCGGCAGCGCGGGCGTCGGCGATGATCTGGTCGAAGGCATTGTTGTCGACGATCGAGGTGATCAGCGCGTCCGGTTTTGCCGCGAGTGCCGCCTGCATGTTGGCCGATTGTTGCTCGATCGAGCCTTCGGTCTGGGTGAAGACCATCTGGCAATTGGCCTGGATCTTGGCGCAGGCGTCGTCAAACCCCTTCTTCACCGCCTGCCAGAACGGGTTCGACGCCGACGAATGATGCGTGAAGACGATGTTCATCGGCTCCTGTGCGCGTGAGCCGATTGCCGAGCCTCCAGCCAGTACTGCTCCCAAGGCTGCCGAGATAAGTAGCTTCTTCATGGTTCTCCTCCGTAGAAAGCTGCTTCAGGTTCATTTTCAGAGAGACGATGCGTCAGTCACCCGTCGAAGCGCCGTGAAGGCGCGATCGATCTCCGGGTTCAGTTCCATGCCGAGGCCCGGTCCGGGAGGCACGGTGATCATGCCGTTCTTCACCTGCGGCAAAGCGGTCACAAGATCGCGATACCAGGTCTTGTAAAAGGCCCTGACACTCTCCTGGACAAGTGCGTTCGGCGCATTCAGCGACAGATGGGTCGATGCGCCGAGCACCACTGGACCGGTGCAGTCGTGTGGCGCGACCGGCAGGTGCCATGCCTCAGCCATGGCAGCGATCTTGCGCGCCTCCGAGAGCCCGCCGCACCAGCTGATATCGAGCATAATGACCCCGGCCGCTCCGGTCTCGAGAAGGTCGCGGAAAGCCCACCGGGAACCAAGCGTCTCCGAAGCCGATATCGGCGCCAGCGAAGCCTCGGCATAGCGTTTCAGGCTGGACAGGCTGTCCATCCTGATCGGATCTTCGTGCCAGAAGGTGTTGTAGGGGGCGAGCTCGCGAGCGATCTGCATGGCCGGCAGCAGCTGCCACATTGAATGGAATTCAACCATGATGTCCATCTTGTCGCCGACCGCGTTGCGGATTTTCTCGAATGGCACCAGCGCGGAATTCAAATCGGGCTGCGATACATACTGGCCGCGCGTTTTCTCGGCGGCCATGTCGAACGGCCAGATCTTCATGGCCGTGATGCCTTCCTCCAATAACGAATGCGCCAGTTCGTCGGCGCGGTGAAGGAAGCCGTTCAGATCATCATAGGCGTCGCCGGGCTTATCGAGCCCGTAGTTGGCCGTTGTCTGCCCGGTGGCCTTCTTGATGTATTCGGTTCCGGCACAGGTGTTGTAGGTCCTGATCTCGTGCCTGGTGAACCCGCCGAGGAGTTGTGCGATCGGCTGACCCGTCGCCTTTCCGAACAGATCCCAAAGCGCGATATCGAAAGCGGAATTGCCCCTGACTTCCGCGCCCGTCGATCGGAAACCGAGATAGCCGACGAGGTCGGCGGCAAGCAGGTCGATCTGCAAGGGGTCGCGCCCGATCACGCGCGGCGCGACATATTCGTGCAGATAGGTCTCGACGGTTTCAGCCATGAAGAAGGTCTCGCCCAGTCCCACGAGGCCTTCGTCCGTGTGAACCAGGACCCAGAGAAGGTTCGGCCGCTCCTCGAGCCGCAGCGTTTCCAGTTTCGTGATCTTCATTGCGCCCCTGCTCCTCAGGCGATGCCGGCCGCCAGCAGGGCCTTGACGCTCTCGTCAAAATGCCTGGCCATCAGGTCACGCGCCGACTGGGGATCACCGGTCTCGATTGCTTCGGCGAGGTCGATATGGATCTGGATCATCGCCAACTGCTCGGCATCCGAAGGGCGGGTCCGCCAGCCGATCGGCCAGGTCTGGCGCGATACGCGCTCGAACGCGCCGACGATGAGGCTGAAAACCGGATTCTTCGCAGCCTTGGCGATTTCGAGGTGAAAGGCGAGATCGTGCTCCATGACCTGTTCCGGCCGCTGGAAATTCTCGCGCATGGCGAGCGCGTGCGTCCTGATCCTTTCCACTTCGTCGGCTGTTCTGCGCAAGGCCGCCAGCATGGCGGTGCGGGTCTCAATCGTGCGGCGCACGTCGTAGATTTGCTGCACCGTGATCTGCTCGGTGTGGACGCCATGCTCGATCACCAGCGACATGGCGCCATAATCCAGCTCGGCGACGGTAGCCCGTCTGCCCGCCCTCAGGTCGATAAGCCGCATGGCGGCGAGCGAGCTGAAGGCCTCGCGAACCACGGTACGCGAGACGCTCAATTGTCTCGAAAGCGCGGCCTCGCTGGGCAGCCGGTCGCCGGGCCCGAGCTCATGCGCGCGGATATGGCGCGTGATCTCGCCGATCGTATTGCTGACCAGGCTCGCTGCGTCGGAATGTTTTGCGAATGCGGCCGTGCTCACGCAAGCTCCAGTTCAGGAGTCGGCAAACCTGTATGGCAGGTTCTCCAGATATGTTGATAGTACATAGGAAAGCTGTATGTCAATCGAGTCTTCGCCGGGAGACCCTCGGCATCATCGCCAGGGAGATCGATGACCAGAGGCTTGCATGACCGATGCTGTTGGCGCGACCGATACCGGTCGGCCGGGTGCGGGAGCCTGCGTGATCGAACAGCGATCATCGCGCTTGGGTAGGGCAGACATTCTCGTCGTGAACACCGGCGAGCGGCCGACCATGCCGCCCGAAAATATCTCGGCGGACAATTCACTGATATTTCGATCGACGCACCCCATATGAGCGGAAAGAGTGTCACTTGAGGACTTGCCTATGCTGATTTCGCGTTGGGGACGGTTTGCAGTTTTGTTTGCGGGGTTGTTCCTGGCATTTTCCATGGTCGCTGTGGATCACGCCGATGCGCGCCGTGGCGGCAGCTTCGGCAGTCGCGGCATGCGCACTTTCCAGCCGGTCCCGCCGACCAGAGTTGCGCCGCAACCGGCCGCACCGGTCGAGCGCTCGATGACGCCCAATGCGGCCACGAACAATGCGGCCCGTCAGCCGCAGGCATTCCAGCGCCCGGGCTTCTTCAACGGCCTCGGCGGATCGATGATGCGTGGGCTGCTTCTCGGCGGTTTGATCGGCGTTCTTCTGGGCCATGGCTTCGGCGGCTTGGCCGGCATGTTGGGTCTTTTGCTCCAAGTGCTGCTGTTCGGCGGCGCGATCATGCTGGCGATCCGCTTTTTCCGCTCGCAATCGGCCTACAACCCAGCGCCCGCTACGGCTGGAGCCTTGCGGGGCGCAGGGAATTTTGGGCGAAACGCAGCAGCCTGGCCCGAGCCGAGCAACGCCACAGCTTTCCCTATTCCAGCCATCGGGTCAGGATATGGCGGAACGAGCCAAGCCAACGCTTCCGATGAGATCACACTCACCAAAACCGACCTCGACACCTTCCAGCAACGGCTGACGGAAGTTCAGGAGGCGTTCGGGCGTGAGGACCATGCTGCATTGCGCCGCTTGGTGACGCCCGAGATGGTGTCCTATCTGTCCGAGGAACTTGCCGACAATGCCAAAAAGGGCGTCAGGAACGACGTGTCGGAGGTCAGCCTGTTGGAGGCCGATATTGCGGAAAGCTGGCGGGAGGGTGATCGCGACTACGCGACGGCCGCTTTGCGCTATGAGTCTCGCGACGTGACCCGCGATCGCGTCAGCGACAAGATCATTGAGGGCCAGGCCGATCAGCCGACGGAGACAACCGAACTGTGGACCTTTACGCGCCAGGCCGGGGGTGACTGGAAGCTTGCCGCAATATAGCAGCCTGGCTGATGTGCTTGCCTTCATTGAGATATCTGCGCAGAGGTTGTTCAGGTTTCGCGCCACCACTCGAAGGCCAGCGCCCTTTTCGCGCGCTCGATCAATCCATCACGGACTGATGAGGTAGCTCACCAGGGCGCGCCGGCGTCGCCTTGCGCCGGTCGGTCAATCGAGTCTTTAGCACATCGATGAGGCTGATTGTGATGGCGATCACCGCAGGTCCGAGGACAAGGCCGGATGCTCCGAACAAGACGATGCCGCCGACCGCGCCGATAAAGGCCACCACCGTGTGGAGGCGCAACCGGTTCCCGACAAGCATCGGATAGAGCAGATTGTCGATGCCGCCGACGATGACGCCGCCCCAGACGGTCAATATCGCCGCACTGGCCCAAGCTCCCTCCAGTGCGAGATAGACCGCTGCGGGCACCCAGATCACAAATGCCCCGAGCACGGGCACGATGGCAAGAAGTCCCATGACAAGGCCCCAAAAGACTGGCGTCGGCAGGCCGAGCCACCAGAACATCAGGCCACCCAATGTTCCCTGGACGGCGGCGACGAACACGGTGCCGAGTAGTGTTGCATGGACGGTCTCCGCAAAGCGGGACAAGATGTAGGCTGTCTCCGGAGCGCGCAGGGGCGACAGGCCCACGACGGCTTGCAGGCCATGTTGGCGGTCGCGCAGAAAATAGAACAGAAGATAAAATGTCAGCCCGAACATCGCGACTTGATAGATGGAGCCACGCAATAGCGATGTGCTTTGTCCCGTCAGCCATTGCACGAATGCGGCGACTGAGCCGGCCGGATCGAATTGGTTCTCGATCCATTGGGCAATGGCCGAAAGCGTGGGACAGCCAGACATGAAGCCGTCTGCGTCCCAACCGCGGATGACCTCCTCCAGATAAGTCGCTCCGTTTACCGCCTCGCGAACGAGCTGTTGTGCGACGAGCGCCAGCGGCAGGCCGACGGCGATCGCCGCGACACTTACCGATATCAGCGCTGCCAGGTTTCGATTTCCGACCCGTCTCTCAACCCACCGGTGAGCCGGAGACAGAACGATTGCCAGGACGAGCGCCCAGGTCAATGCCGGCAAAAAAGGCAACGCCAGCAGATAGCAGACGTATAGACCGATCGCCGTCGCTGCCACGACGCCGAGCAATCTCAATTGTTTTACATCCGGCATCTGTTTCACGTCGGCATCTCTCGCTTTGTCGCAAGCCCAGCGAGCGTAATGGTTTTCCCGAAGAAAAGGCAGGTCGGTTGCCGTACCCTTACGGTCAGGCCGCCGGTGAGGCGCTTCGAGTGACCTTCAGGGATTTTGACGGCATGCAAATCGAACCTGATATCGCTCGCCTGCGCTTTGACGGCCTTTCAGCCCGTCTGTGACTGGCAGATGGGGCTTGAACAAAAGCGACGACAGGAAAACGTTTCAGAACTCCCACGGAGATGTCAAAACGAGTCCTGCCCTCTCGAATTCAGTCAGATTGCGCGTGGCGAGGCGGCCACCGTTTACTCGAGCGATCGCCGCGATCATGCCATCGGGTGCCGACATGCCGCGTCCCTGGCGAGCAGCAGCACCCATAATTTCCCCATAAACCAGCGCAGCTTCTTCTGTCAGACCGAAGATGCGGTCTGCGAAACGCCGGCGCCAGTCGGCCAACCCTTGCTCCAGCCGTTCGGCATGTTGATCCGGTCTTATCTTCTGGATGCCGAAGGCGATCTCGGCAATCGTCACGGTTGGAAGCGCGAGTTCGGCATCGTATCGGATCAGCCAGGCAATGACTGCCTCGTCTGGGGTCTTTTTCAACGTTTCGGAAACGACGTTGGTATCGACAAAGATCAAAGCTCGACGCCTCGATTCGGCCGGCGACTCTCACGGATCACCGCCTCAAGGTCGATGTCTGTGCCGGATTGCGCTGAAAGCCGCGGATAGAAGGCAGAAGCAGGCTCACGACCGGCCTCGCGGACCTCGTAAGATTCGAGGGCGCGCTCGACCACCTCCGCAATCGAGCGGTTTTCACGGCGGGCAAGCCGGTGTGCAAGATCACGCGCCTTAGCGCTGCGGACTGAGAGTTGTGGCTCGGCCATATCCGACTCCTGGCACAGCAATATAGGCTCATTTGGCTTCCTAGCAAGATGGCTGCTGATGGCTTGATGTCAGAAGCAATCTTGCAGGGCATATTGGTGGTCGCACAGAAAATAGGCAGTAGACCTGCCCAAGCTCCACCGACCGAAGAGTCCGTGTGTTGCGGCCGCCCTAACGCCGGATGTGAGCGCCGCATCTACCGCTCGCGACTTCGCCTACTACGCTCCCGACTCCGGGCTTTTCGACGGCAACTCTAAGTTCGGCAAGCGTTGGGCTCTACCAGCCCCTGAAGCGTTCGGTCGGCTCGGCGGGTAGCCGAGCGGGCCATGTGCTCACAAGTTCGGCCACCGCGGCGGCCGTGGCGGGCTCGGCCTCGCGGTGCTGCCCCGCATCATCGGAGATAGCGAGCCGGGGTTGCGGCGGTTGACCGGGGAAATCCTGGGGCGGCAGAGCCTCTCGGTCGTCTACCGCCGCGAGGCCGCGCTGGCGAGTTCGGTTCCAATCATCGTCCGTTTCCTGATCAACGTGATGCGGCGACATTTTGGCGCGATGCCGCGCTGAGCGGTCAGAACCTGAAGGTCGACGAGACAATCGACGGCTTGTGTGAGTTGAGCCTTTGCCCATGGCCGTGCGGCGGCTTCCCTTGCTGTGTTGAAGGTCAGTGCCAACTGTTGCTACCGGTGGTGCTCGGCTGGTGCGACGAGAACTTCAGCCATAGTGAAGGCGCGGTTTGGGCACTGTTTCGGTGAACTGCACACCGACACGGTCGTTCCTGCGCCAGCGCAACACAGACCGATAGGCAACGCCATCGGTCGGCACGTAGAGAAGGAAATGCTCCGGCACCAGGGCTTCGACCGGCACCTTGAGTTCGGCTCCGCCGACGTTCTGGTTTCGAATGGTGCAGCTGATTTCGGAGTTGTTGATGCCGTTAATGATCGCGGCACCCTTCAGGACGCGCTGTCTCCGTTCGCGGCGGTTGTTGCCTTCTTCAACCATTGTGACCTCCGTTAGGCACCCCACTTGTATATCAGAACCGCCCACGCGCGAGCCGGATTAAATCGCGGAGCGTTGTCCAGTCGGGTCAAAAGGGTGTTTCCATATGCCTCGGCCCCTTGCCTCGGCCTGATACAGCGCCCTGTCAGGATTCTTGAACTACCCTTCCGGGTAGCCGATGGGTCCGCCCGGAGGGGGTGCCAACGTCCGCCTTCAGCCGTTGCGCCAAGTTCTTCATGAGCCGCGTCGGGAGGCTAAGGTCGCCGGTCCCATCGCAGGGCCGGACATCAGCAGTGCGAATTCATCTCCACCAATCTCGCAACCAAGCCACCACGTCTGATTGCTTTCTCAAGACGCCGCGCAATCGCGACCAGAAGCGTCTCGCCAACGGCATGCTCGAAATTGTCCTCGCGTGGCGTCGCCAGTTTTTTTCGGAGAGATGATCGTCCAGGCTTGTGCCCGGACCAAGCGGCTCCTCCCGATGTTCGACAGGCGCCTGAATGATATCGGCGCGGCACCCGCAGGTGCGCTGTGCGAGGGAATAACTGCCGGAATATGTGCTCTTCGTCGCCAGGCCGGCGCCGATCGCCGTTAAACGATAGCGCCCGCTGTGCATGGACTTCCGCACTGGCGAGATCGTGAGCGAGCGCGGAGCCGGCGGCCGGCATTATGTCCGTCAGGGAGTCTCTGCCGCCGGTCCGCGCTGTGCAGCGCGCGGGCGATGGCGTTAGGCAGGGAATAGCGGCCGAGGTGAGGGACGGCAAGCCGCGCATTGCCGGGGCAAAGGCCGTGATCATACATGCCGTCCCCGATCTATAGCCAGGATGAAGGCCCGCGCCGAAGTCTACGTTCTGCGGCGGTGGCGGTGAAGCAGACCTGAACGCAAGCAAAGAAGAACAAGCCGATCACTGCGCATGTTGCGTAAAGAGACTATTGGGTGCGCTCATGACGCAACCAACGGAACTGTGACAGTTGTCGCATAATTTATCGAGTATCGGTCGAAGTACGGAAACTCGATCGCGAACGCATATTTGGCGGTCAGATGGGCCATTCGAAAGCCGCCGCTGGGGGCGTCGATTGCTATTGTTATATCGACATCGGTTAATCCCAAACTCAGCAATTTTGCCGTGGCTATCGCTTTTATCTCGGCTTCGGTCAGCGAATTCTTCATTTGCAGCGCTCGTGAGGACGTTTCCAGAGTATAGCGAACACTTGACATGGCATTCAGAGCCCAGCCGAATGCGAAGATGCCGATCAAAAGCATTATCAGAATAGGCGCGATCAGCGCGAACTCCAGTGCGGCTCCGCCTGATGCCTCACGTATGAAGGCTCTCCCTTTAGCGAACACGTATCACCTGTTTGTGGCTGAGCTCGCGCGAGAGGGAAAACTCGCCGAAACTGAAGGGCGGGGACCAGGTGGCCGTCGCCTGTATTTCAACGAAAACCGCGGAAGCTTTCAAACTGTCGCACAGCACAGATGGATCGACCACGATGATCCCGCACATATATTTCCGGCTCAGCGTCACCTGCGCGTCATCGGGATGATTTTCCCAGCTCGAGAGGGCGACGGTCTGGGTAGCCGCGTCGTCGGCTGCGCCTTGCATCACGAGATTGGCCGCCGTTTTCACGCCCGCACGCATCGACAACGCGCTTGATACAAAAGACCAGCCGTCAATGATGCCAAGAAGTACCAGGCAAAGGATCGGCACAACCAGCGCAAACTCCACCGCGGCAATACCCGAATCGCTCCCGAACATCCGGGCTGGTAACCGTGCCACGAAGATTACTCGACAAGCTTTATCGATTGCGTGGCCGGAATGTCTCGCATCCCAAGGCTCGTGCAATCCTGATTGACGTTCGCATTGCCGGACCACTGCACGGTACTGGCGACGACCTGAGTGCAACCACCTTTGCCCGAGAAATTGCCGAGGTAATTGACATCCTGTGTTGGAAAATACAAAGCGCCGGTCAAAAGCGAATCTGCCGTGCCATTAAACGTGTTCGATCCCGTCTGGTTAGCTTTGTCTCCGTAAAACAGCACCCCCGAATAGGTGCCTGACGTCGGTGCGCTGAGCTTGACAATGGCCGTGCCGTTCATGCTGACGCCCGAGCTGCCGGCCAGATAGATAATGACTCCCTCGCCTGAAATATTTGCATTCGAGTTCGCTTTGAAATCTCCTCCCTGAATGACGTATACCCCGGGCGAGAGCGTCACATTGCCGCTCAAGCTGAGCCCCCTGCAGTATGTTCCAGGTTGCAACGTCGACTGATTGCTGTTTTGACAGGGGTTCGTGGCCGGTGGCGCCGGCAAGTCGGCAAAAGGATCGGCAGCGGGCAACGCCTGGGTTATCGGACTGGCGCAGACGGTCGTCACGGGGTTGCTCAACGAAACACCGCCTGCCGATATTAGGCAATCGACCTGAAGGTTTGCCGATCCCTGAAGCTTGATGGCGTCCGCGGCTATCGAATTCGACATCACGACGCAGCCGGTCAGTTTGAGGTTCGAACTGCCGGAAAACAGCGCCGCTTTCGGATCGGAAGGATTGCGCGCCATAAGGCAGGCCTTTGAAGAATCCGTGATAAGAGCCACCGCTCTTGCCCGTGCGCCGACCGGGTTTTGCGTGAATATCGATGTGAAAAACCGATCGAGGGTCTGATGAACGATGACCTCGACGGCCTTTTGGGCGACATTCGGGCCGGAAGACGGAGGCGTGAAGATTTCGATTGTGCCTGTTGCCGGGTCCCAGCCGTTCGTCGTCGCTGACAGTGTCGCGGCGGAGACAATCGTTGGCTTGTCAGATCCCGAAACTTTTTCCAAAGCGCCAGCATAGGCCGCCGCATCCGCCACCGCCTGTAATTTCAGGCTGTTAAAATACCAGTAGGAGGTCTCGATACCGAGACCCGCTGCGCCGACGACAATCGGCAAAGACAGGGCAAAAATGGTAGCAACGTTGCCGCTCTCGCCTGTTTGTCGCAGACGGCTAACAAACCGCCTCAAGATACGGGCACCCCATTCCATGGAAATATTTAAGCCAGGATGAATGAAGGAACGACTAAGGATTTCACTCCATTTGACAGGTGCGCTCCTTGGGCGGCCGGCACGAGCTCCGGCGGCCGCACTCGGCGAGCACGCTGCTAATAGCTGTACCTGCGCGCCGGCGATGCCGATGTCGCGATTCTTTACGCGCACAGGATGCCTCCGGCCGTTGTGATTGTGGACCCGCCAGAGCGCAACTGCTCGACAACGCCTTTGCTATTGATAATAATGCAGATTTGCATTATCTAATCGTGTGGATGAGTTGGAGCTGCGAAAATGACTACATTGACCGTGACGGCACGGGGACAGGTGACCTTCCGCAAGGACGTTCTGCAGCATCTGGGCATCAGGCCGGGCGAGAAGATCGAACTTGATCTGCTCCCCGACGGCCGGGCGGAATTGAAGGCGGCGCGGGCAAAGGGATCATTCCGGGAGCTCTACGGTTTTCTCAAGGGCAAGACGAATGGCCGGGTGTTGAGCATTGAAGAGATCAACGAGGCAATCGCGGAAGCGGGTACTGCAGCGGGATCGAGCAAGGAATGAAAGTCACGGCCGATACCAACGTTCTGCTGCGTGCCTATGTCGCCGACGATGAACGACAGGCGGAAACGGCCGTCGATCTCTTGGCGAAGGCAGACATCGTGGCCGTTAGCCTTCAGGCCTTGTGCGAGTTCGCATGGGTTTTGGGCCGACAGTATCAAACCGCACGCGCAGATATCGTGGCGGCAATCCGAGCCTTGGCGAATACCGCAAATGTCGTCGTCAACCGGCCAGCTGTCGAGGCAGGGCTTGCAGTGCTTGAGGCCGGCGGTGATTTTGCGGACGGCGTGATTGCCTTCGACGGCGACTGGCTGGGCGGGGAGACATTCCTCTCCTTCGACCGCAAGGCGGTCAAACTGCTGTCAGCGCAAGGACATCCTGTTCAGCTTCTTTCCTAGCTGTCCTCAGGCGTGTCGACATTGTATTGCCTGACGCGCCTGGCGGAATCCAACCCATTAAATGCCGGGACTAAACAGCTAGCCACAACGAGAGCAACTGCTGATCTGTAGAATGAGCAGGTTCGGTGAACTTTGCGTTCTCCTTACAGATCGTGTCCTGGACACTCCGCAGTTCACGTTCGACGCGCTTGCCGGCGCCCGCGTCTGGTACATCTCGAATGATGTGACAGTGCAATATGCTGGGTTCTCCTTGTCGCGCGAGGAGGATTTCGGCTGGGTCGATCCGGTGATCGGGGCGCGCGCGCCTTCTACAACATCACCGACAGGCTTTCCGTGATGGCGCAGGCGGATATAGGCGGGCTTCGGGGTGGGCGCCGATTTCACCTGGCAGGTGCTGGGAACCGTGAATTACCTGCTTACCGACCACCTCTCGGTTTCCGCCGGCTATAAGCACTTGGCGATCGACTACGATGACGACGGCTATGTGTTTGATGCAACCCTGTCCGGTCCGGTTCTCGGCATAACATACCGCTTCTGAGCCGCCCATATCTGACGTTCCATACTGACGGTGTGCCTTTCCTGGTCGTGGATTGATCCTTCTGCCACGGGAGTGCTGATTGCTTCACGTGTCGGCGGTTCGGCATCTTCGCCGTCATTCTGCTATTTTCGGCTCTCCGCTGAAGCTGGCGGTCTGGTTGGGTCGGAACTGGTTGACCAATGTCATCCTGCGCCGACAAACTCGATCACGGCGCGAGCTGGTCAAAGCACCCGATCGGTCCATCGCGTTCCGCAACGGGCCCGACACGGTCCGTCGCATGGACATCCGCTACGGCAAATCGGCAAATGAAGCGACTTGGCATCAGTCGGCCCGCGTAGAGGGCACTTCCGGCATTTCGTCTTCCGAAACTCTCGCTTCAGGAAATTGAAGGGCAAATCGTGACCCTGAGCGGTCCCTGACCGCGACTGGCACAAACGTCGCCAAAGGTATACCTAGCGCCTATTCATACTCCCCTGAGAGACACGATTGCGCTACCAAGGTCAGGCATGTAGCCGCTCATCGCTGTGAGGCAGGGCTCAATGGCTAAGCCGCCAGCTCCAATACGCGCTGCCAGCGCGGATGCTCGTGCAGTGGCGCAAAGTCAGAATCCTGCTTCACCCATGCCTTGGTCTCGTGGTTTGCATGAGGCAGCAGGCGTTCCAGCAGATCGAGCGCACGATCGAGCTCGCCGAAATGACAGCAAAGGCAGGCGGTATTGTATTGCGTCAGAATGTCGTCCGGATCGATTGCCAGCGCACGTGCCGACCATTCCTTGGCACGTTCGGTCTCCCCGATCAAGGCGAGAGCATTTGCGCCGAGATAGGCTGGCCGGGGGTTCTCAGGATACTTCGCCAATTCGCGCTCGGCGCGTAACACGCCTTTGCGAGCCGCTTCCCTTTCGTCTTCCGGCCGCCCTAGAGAACGATAAACCTGCATAAGCAGAAGAACAGACTGATAGTCATCGGGCTTGATCTCGGCGGCCCGCTCGTAATGGTGGGCAGCCCCTTTGAGCTTACCTTGTGCATAGCACGCACGCGCGTAGAAATAATGCGCTTCGAATAGATTGGGATCACTTGCGATAGCCTGCTCGAACTCCTTTTCGGCCTCTTCATATCTTTGGCCGACCGAGAGAGCGAGACCACGCGACGCGTGTGCTTCTGCAAGTCCACTTTCGATATCGAGCGCCTTACCGCTGTTGGCCAGAATGCTTTCGAGAGAAACTTTCTCGTCGTAATTTAGGAATAGAAAGGAGTCGCAGTCGGCGATGCCCGCATAGGCGCGCGCATAAAGTGGGTCGAACTCGATTGCTTTGCCAAACATCCGCTTCGCCAGCACATAGTAGGTTTTGGACGTTCGGTGAAAAAACTCTCTCCCCCTCAGATAATACGTATAGGCCTCTACATTGTCAGTGGGCGCAGCCCTGATCGCCTTCTTTTCGGCCGGCAGCAGCTTGACCTTGAGCTGATCGACGATGGTGTGAGTGATCTCGTCCTGGATCGCGAAGATGTCGGTGAGTTCACGGTCGTATCGGTCGGCCCAGACGTGACCGCCATCAGCCCCGTCGATAAGCTGTCCCGTGATACGGACGCGCTGACCTGCCTTCCGTACGCTCCCCTCGAGCACGAACTTGACGCCGAGTTCCCGCGCCACTTGCTGCACCTTCACGGGCTTGCCTTTATAGGTGAACACCGTGTTGCGGGCGAGGACGTGGAGGCCGGAGATTTTCGACAGGTCGGTGATGATGTCTTCGGTAATTCCGTCGGAGAAATACTCCTGCTCGGGGTCGCCGCTCATATTTGTGAACGGCAGGACAGCGATTGAAGGTTTTGCCTTCATGTGGCTTTGAGGAGATGCTGTCATCGCGCTGTCCTCAAAACTGAACGGCGCGGCGAGTGCGACGTGGTAGACTCTGACCGGCCGGTCGATGTTCTTGAGCTCGTGTTCCCCCGTGTCCTCGAAATCCAGATCAAGATTCTTGCCAAGATGGTCACGAACCGCGCCGGAGATAGCGATACCTCCGGGCCGGGCGATGCTTTCAATTCGCGCCGCCACGTTGACGCCGTCGCCATAGATGTCGTTGTCATCGAAGATAATGTCGCCAACATTGATGCCGATGCGAAATTCGATGCGGCGCTCCTCTTGCACGTCGGCGTTGCGCTCGAGCATCCTGCGCTGGATGTCGGTCGCGCAAGCGACAGCGTTCACCACGCTCTGGAATTCCACCAACATACCGTCGCCTGTGAGTTTCACGATCCGGCCCTGGTGCTCGGCGATCTTGCTGTCGACCAGTTCTCGCCGATGCGTCTTGAGCGCCGAAAGCGTGCCGCCCTCGTCGAGACCCATGAGCCGGCTGTAACCGACCACATCGGCAGCAAGTATCGCGCTAAGTCTCCGTTCCATGCGCGGCTAGCCTGTTTTACGGCGAGTCAGGGTAACAGGTTCTCACAGCAGCGGCATCACACTAAATCGGCTCCTCGTAATATTCGGAAGGAGAAGGCATCAACTGAGGTGCGGACGAGGCGTGTCACGGAGATGAAGCGGAAGCGATGAAAGCCCCTGCGTCAAGAGTGTCACCGCGGCCTCATGGTTTTTTCTACGGCGATCACGGAGCGTCCGCTTACTGTACCTATCCGAAGTTGACAGGCACGTTCTGGAAGGCCCGCTACTGGCGCTCCTTATCCTGCTGGTGCAAGCGTTTCCCTACCCCCGCACCGTACTGCGGTCGGATTCAGGCATCTTGCCGGAACTCACGATAATCGTCATCCTTGCCAGCCCGACGGCCAGCGTTCCGACCGGCCGTCACGGAGTGCCCCGCCCTTGCAAGAAGACGACGCCGCAAACGCATTCCAAGAGGCGATCCTCGCTTCGGTGGTTCGCTCATCGCTCGACTGCGTGATCGTCACGGACGAAGCCGGATTCGTTGTTGAATTCAACCCGGCGGCCGAGGCGACCTTCGGCTATTCGCGCGCTGAAGCGGTCGGCAGACAGATCTCGGAGCTCATCGTCCCGCCGCATCTGCGCAAGGCGCACGCAAACGGGCTTGCGGCCTATCTGGCGGGTGGCGCCCCGCGGTTGCTCGGGCGTCGTACAGAGCAGACTGCCATGCGAGCGAACGGCACCGAGTTTCCGGTGGAACTCACGATCACCGAAGCCCGGAGCGGCAAACGTCGTTTCTTCACGGCGAGCTTGCGCGACCTGTCGCAGCGCCACGCTGCCGACGCCGCTCTGCGTGCCAGCGAAGCCCGATTGGCGGCGTTCATGAAGCATGCTCCCGTAGGCATGTACCTGAAGGATACCGACGGGCGCTATCTGATCGCCAATCCCGAAATGGGAAAGGTCTTCGGCCGGCCGGCCGAGAGCGCAATCGGATTAAGCGCGGCCGACATTTTCGGGCCCCAGGAGGCCGCGATGATCGCGGAAAACGATCGCCGCGTCCTGGAATCGGGACAGGCGATTGCAATCGAGGAATTCCTAAGCAACGCGGCCCACTATGCCTGGAGCCTTGTCGTCCGCTTTCCCGTTCTGGGGGCCGATCAGCAGCAGGCGCGCATCGGCGGCTTCGATATTGACATTTCCGAGCAGAAGCGCGCGGCCGAGCGCCTGCTGCGAAGCGAGCGGCGCTTCCGAGACCTCACTCACCATCATCCGGTTCCGGTCGCGTTCATAGACTCGCGAACGAGGCAGCTGATTAGCGCCAATCCCGCCTTCCGCGAGATCATGGGTATAGGCCCGCATGACGAGGACCGCTTCCGGCGGCACCGCTGGTTCGCCACACGGGAAGACTATCGGCGCCTCAGAACCCTGTCACGTCAGCAGCCGCGCGCCGACGGCGTGGAGGCTCAACTTCGGCGTCTGGACGGCTCCGCGTTTACCGTGTCGCTGAGTTGGCGCCACATCGAGATGGACGATCGACCGGTGATCGTCGGCAGCATTCTTGATCTCACCGCAACCAAGGCGGCTGAAGCCGAACTGGCGCGGTCGCGTGAGGCATTGGCTCAGAGCGAGCGGCTCAACGCACTTGGTTCGCTGCTTGCCGGCGTTTCGCACGAACTCAACAACCCCTTGGCGGTCGTCGTCGCGCAGGCCCAGTTGCTGGAAGAATTTCTAGGCGGAACCGCCCACGCACAGCGGGCCGGCAAGATCAGACTCGCCGCCGAGCGCTGCGCACGCATCGTGAAGACCTTCCTGGCAATGGCGCGACAACGCCAGCCGGAGCGCCGCAGTACCAACATCAACGATCTGATCCGCGCAGTTCTCGGCATCGCCGGCTACGGTTTGCGCACGGCGGGCATCGAGGTGCTATGCCGGCTCGCCGAGGGCCTGCCGCCTCTGGAAGTCGACCCTGACCAGATGCATCAGGTGTTCTACAACCTGATTGTCAACGCGCAACACGCCCTGCAGGAGATACCCGCACCGCGGCGGATCGAGATCGAAACGTCGCTTGAAGGCAATGACCTCCAGATCGTGATCGCCGACAATGGCCCCGGTGTGCCCGCCGAGATCCGGAATCGCATTTTCGATCCGTTTTTTACCACCAAGGCTCAGGGGGCGGGAACCGGGATCGGGCTCGCTTTCTCGCTCAGTGTGGTGCAGTCGCACAATGGACGACTGGCCCTGCTTGACCGTGCGGACGGCGCGCATTTCCGGTTGCTGTTGCCGGTGGAGGCCTGCACTTCATCAGATTCAGTCGAAGGTGTTGCGGCGCACTCGGTCGCGGGCATCGGTTGCACCGCCCTTGTGGTCGATGACGAGCGGGAGGTTGGAGAAACGATGGCAGAGCTACTAGAGGCTGAAGGTTTTGCCGTCAGGATCGTCGAGGACGGCGCCGGCGCCAAGGCAGCGCTGATGAGTGCTGTTTTCGATGTGATCTTTTGCGATCTGCGAATGCCGAACATCGACGGCCCCGCTTTGTTCGACTGGGCCTGTCAGGCAACCCCGGGCATAGCGGAGCGATTCGTTTTCGTTACCGGCGACACGCTCGGCGGCGCTGCGGCGCGCTTCGTTGAACGGGCCGGTCGACCAGTTGTCGAGAAGCCGTTTTCGCGCGATTCTATCCGCCGGGCACTAAGCTCGTTGGCAGACGTTCCGCGCTAGCCAACGACCCTCTTTGCGCGCTGGCGCCTTCGGACAACACCGCAGCGTCAGCGAACACGCATCGCAGTCCAGCTTGCTCGTGCAATACCGCATAAAGCCTTTTTCTTCGACACTGGCGTTGGAATACGTGCGTTTCACGAAACTCGGCCCGCAATTCGATCAGCCGGTAACGACCAGAAGACCTTCCGTTCAGGGGAAGCGTGAAGGGCTGCTTTCCCATCGGTAAGCTGCTGATCGGAGTCATCTCTCCAAAAGTCAGGTCGTGGCGCGACCGAGCCGGCCGAAGGGTTCGGCTCCACCCTACTGCCGTGGAGCGTTCTACGTCGGGGTTGGGTGGTGAGCAGACCTCTGGTTCGCTAGAGTCCCAAGTCTCCACCGGGCTGCAGACCGAAACCCGGAAAACGCTTATCTCATAGTAAGCTGATGCATCTGGAGCGCCTATGATGAAGCCGACCGGATCCAACGAGGCAGTGAGGATCGAAGACCTTGACGACGCGGGGCTGGTTGAACACGCGCGACAGCGTGACCCCGCCGCATTCTGGTTAATCATCAAGCGTCACAATCAGCGGCTTCACCGGGTCGCCCGCGCCGTCCTGAATGACGACACTGAGGCGGAGGACGTACTTCACGAGACCTATATCCACGCGTTCACTCATCTGGCCGAATTCCGCGCGGAGGCGCGGCTGTCGACCTGGCTCACCCGGATCGCGCTGAACGAGGCGCTGGGACGCCGCCGGAAAAGGCGACCCACTGTCGACGTGAAAGTCATCGAAGGCATGGTCGCTCCGTTCAGCGCCCACAAGCCTGATCCCGAAGAAGCGGCCGCTCTCGCTGAAATCCGCAGCCTCCTGGAGCGAGCCGTCGGTGGCTTACCAGAGCCCTTTCGGATCGTCTTTGTCATGCGGGACGTCGAGGAAATGAGCATTGAGGAAACGGCTTTTCTTTTGGCATTGCGACCTCAGACAGTGAGCACCCGCCTTTATCGCGCACGCCGGCTGCTTCGCGAGGCGCTGCGGGACAAGCTCGCCACCGTGTTCACGGATACGTTTCTCTTCGCTGGCGCCCGTTGTGACCGCCTCGCGCAATCAGTCTTAGATCGGCTCGCAATCAGCCTGGTTCGAAAAAATACTCATCAGTTGAACGTGGCGAGCGAGCGCACGTAGACGCAGTCCACGTCGAGCTTACGCCGGCTCCCTTCGCAGGGTTTTTGTAGCGGGACGCGGGAATATTTTGGCGCCCCGGACCATCCAATCGTCGGGCAAATGCATTCGGCGCCGCGGTGCTGACAGCGGTGTTGAACCAACAAACATAGGAGACCGCCATGCAGGGCGCACTTCACCTATCCCGGCGTCAGTCGCTTCAGGGACTTGTCGTACTCGGTGCCGGAGCGGCACTCGGAATCGCGCGGCCTTCTCCGGTATTGGCACAGGACATATCGGACGAGGACATTTTCCGCTTTGCGCTCAACCTCGAATATATGGAGGCCGAATATTACCTCCGCGGCACCACCGGGAAAGGTATCGACGCAGCCGATGCCGGTTCGAAACCCGGCGACGTCGTTGGCGGAAAGCAAGTCTCTTTCGAGACGCCCGCCATCGGCCAATTCATGCAGGAAGTCGCCGAAAACGAACTCGCGCACGTCCGCTTCTACCGCAAGACGCTTGCAAAGAACGCCGTCGACAGGCCGGCCATAGATTTCGATGCGGGGTTCAAGGCGGTTACGGAGGCAGCTGGCCTCGGGCGGGACTTCGATCCCTTCGGTAACGAAACGAACTTCGTTCTCGGCGGCATGCTGTTCGAGGATGTCGGCGTCACCGCCTATGCGGGTGCGGCGACAGTTCTGAAAAACAAAGACTTCCTCGCCGCCGCCGCAGGCATCCTGGCGGTCGAGGCCTACCACATGGGAATGGCGCGATCTACGCTATACCGGAAGGGAGAGGAAGCCTGGAAGGCCGCCAACGCTGTCTCAGATGCCCGAGACAAAATCGACGGATCGGACGATAAGGACCAGGGGATCCAGGTGGACGGGAAAGCCAACATCGTTCCTTCAACGCCGGACGCAATCGCCTTCACCAGAACACCGCAACAGGTGCTCCGGATCGTCTATCTCACCGACAAGGACGGAGTGAGCAAGGGTGGCTTCTATCCGGAAGGGATGAACGGCACGCTCAAAAGCACCTAAGCCAGTTGCGACGGGTAATGATTGGCCGCCGGAAACTGAGCGGCCTGATATCGGCTGCTCTCGGAAAAAGACCATGAATAATGATGATAATGGAACCACGGATCGTCAGCTTCGCCACAAGCGAACCTCGGCCCTTCTATGCGCCATGAGTGAATCCTCGCGCTGACGACATCGCTGTGGCTTGTCGGGTAGTACAACGCTACGCTGCTTGGCCCTAGCCGACACAGCGCTCTTCGCAAAGTCGCGCACGACCTGCACGAATGCCTCCGGTCTTTCGACGGGCATGAACTCGCCAGCTCCGCTGATGACCTTACCTGTCAAGGCCTCGGCACCAATTGCCTCGATCCCAGCAACATAGTCCTCGATTCCGCGGCCGTCCGCGTCGCCGTGCAGATAAAGCATGGGCGTCCGATCCGCTTGTGCCGCATGTTCTTCTTGGCGTCCGCCTCGAACGCTCGATATCAGTCGATTGAGATCGTAGGCCACTACGGCTCGGAAGACCTTCCCATTGGCGCGCGCAGGGTCTTCGTTGTGGTTGAAAATACCGCCAAATCGGTCATTCGGGGCCAAGAGCTCCAAACAGAGCAAATCAGAAATCGACGGGATAGAAGAAGGTTGGTCGCTGATCTGAAACGTGACCGTTGAAGCGCATGAGAGGCCAGTGCGGAGCGTCAGTTTTGCCGCTTGGCAGTTAATCAGCCGGAGTGCTTTTCATGGACCTGGTCGAGCTTGGCCCAAATCAGCCGGTGATCGTCAAAGTCGAGCCCACCGGTGACGACGATCTTTGAGCCGGGAGGAAAGAGCACCTCATAATCGAACCGCTTCTTCGTCATCGAGGACGTCACGGCTGTCGATCCATCGCCGAGGTGAATTGCGGTGGTTGACCTTCGACCCGCTGTGCGCAAGTGAGATTTGCCGTGCTGCTACTGAAAAATTCGGAAAGCCCACTTGTCCTGCCTCGGGTTCCGACGCACACGCGAGAAGCACGGTTCGGCCATAACTCGAGGGCACGCGCCGCGGTCTGGAGCGGCGATCGCTGTCTGGTCGAGACCGCCGGCACTATCCGAAACAATGTGAGGCGCGATCGCGATCATGTGGCGCTCTATGGCGATCCTCGTAGTCCTGCCCGGGTTGGACAAGGAAGCTGTGGCAGAGCAAATTCGCGGGAACATTGAGGCCGCCGCTTTTCCGAGCCCTGCACCTGGCGTGTCGCACCGCGTCACTGTCAGCATCGTAGTTGCGGTTCAGGCGGCCGACGAGGCCATCTCACCGGAGCATCTTCAGTGTCAGGCGGATGCGCGACTCTATCTTCCCAAGCAGACCGGCTGCGCCGAGTGCTGCTCCACAGACCGGAGTCGTCCGAGCGCAAAGATATTCGGTTGACGGTAATGCCGTCAGCCGGGTGCAGTGCAAGAATAGTCGTTTCGCTCCGCCCTCCTTGAACGGCCGAGGTCGATTTTGCGGAGGACCGCTGCTGCTGGTCGCCATCTCCGCGCTCAGAACACCTAGTCTCAGTCTAGCGAGGAGCTCGATCGACGTGACCGTGACGATCGGCTGAAGCCATCGCAGGACCATTATTTTGAAGGGCCCGCTGCACCTTCCCGGGGCAGCGGGCTTGGCATTTGTGCGAATGCTAACTCCTTTGGTACGACCCCAAAATCAACCATCCAGGTTTTCATAAATGGCCCCTTCCCCGCAGCACGCTGTCTGGGATGTTTCGGCACACGATCGTGATATCGAAGCTGCATATCAGGCTGCAGCAAAAAGCTCATGCTGACCGGCCGGACGAGATCGAAAGAAGGTTCGGCTGCGTCAGGCGTCCTGGCAATCCGCCCGACTGAGCACCAGAACCGACCCTCCCGACGGATTTTCGCGAGCTGCATTCCTCCCTCCCCTCCTTACCAAAACCGCCGCTCGCGAATTCGTTGGCGAGTATATCTCCGATGTGATATACATATATCACTCGGAAGATATACAAATGCCGCTCTTCATTCGCGATCCCGACGTCGATGCCATGGCCATCGAGCTGCAGCAGATTACCAACGCGCGCAGCAAGACCGAGGCCGTCAGAACCGCCTTGCGCCATGAGATCGAGCGCAACCGCGGGCAGCGTCCCGCTGCGCGAGAGACTTGCCAAAGTCAAGGAAATGGCGCGGCGGATCGGGCCGGCCAACCCTGATTTCGATATGAAGAAATTCACCGACGAAATGTGGGGCGACGACTGATGTTCGTCGATGCCTCGGTGATCGTTGCCATCCTGAACGAGGAACCTGGCGCGGAAGAACTGGAAAAGCGGCTCGCGGCCGCGACCAAGCCGCTGTATATCTCCCCGCTCGTCCGGTTCGAGGCAGTCCAGGGTCTCGCGCGAGCATCGGCCGAAGCCATCAAAAAGAACGCCAAGCCGACGGCCGACATGCTGGCGCAAGCCCGTGATACCGTCGACGCCTTTTTGATCGAGATCGCCGGCAAAGAAATCATGATATCCGGCGACATCGGCGACCGGGCGACCGAAGCCAGCATGAAATACGGCAAAGCAGTCGGGCACAAAGCCGATCTCAATTTCGGCGATTGTTTTGCCTATGCTTGCGCGAAGGCTCACCGGCTTGCCTTGCTTTACAAGGGCAATGACTTTTCACAAACTGATCTGGCGTAAGGCTTTCCAGGCCTTGCATCGCGGCGCGAGAGCCGATAGGCCCCTTTTGCATGCTTTGGGCGAATCGTCGTCTTTCATGGCTAAACGCAATATTACGAGGAACGTTCGCTGCAGCACTGGTTTTCTTCGGCCGGATCAACCCCGTCACGACGGGGCCCTCGGCGGGCTGGAGCTGCCGGGCGTGCAGGGACGCGTTCCTTGAGGGCCTTGGAGACGACCACCGCTGGCGGGCCTCGGCCGCACGGAACTCCGCGAGAAGTGCGACGGCGCGTTCGCTGTAGCCCGGCTGACGCCGGCCTCGCGCGCTAGGTTGGCGACGGTCAGCGCCCCGTCGGTGCGCTCAGGCGGCTGTCGAGCAGCCGCACCATCGCCGCCCTCAGCGCCGCTTCGCCGCCTTGCGGCCGGCAAGCCAACAGCCGTGCAGGATAGAATGTTGGACGCGCTGGCGGTCGCACGCTTCGGGCAGAAGGCCGATCTGGCAAAGCCGATGAAGCACCGGGGTCAGGCGTGATGGAAATCGCCCTGCCCTACCCCTCCCACGCCTACAGGGTCATCTATGCCGTCCAGCTCGGCGATGCCATCTGGGTCGTGCGTGCATTCCAGAAGAAGTCGACCACGGGCATCGCCACGCCTAAGGAGGCGATCGACCTCATCAAGGCGCGGCTGAAGCAAATACGGAAGATCGAGTCATGACAGAGAAAAAATCGAGATCGTCAGAGGCAGCGGCAATGTCTACGCGGACATGGGGGATCCCGACGCCGATACCAAGCAGATGAAGGCCTTCCTGGCGGCCGAGATCATCGCTGCGCTGAATCGGCGGCACCTCACGGTCAGAGCTGCGGCGGAGGTGACCGGCGTTAGGCCGTCGGATATTTCGAACATCCGCAACGCTTGGCAAGTTTACCATCGATCGGCTTGTGCGGGTGCTGAACCGGCTTGACCGAAAGGTGACCGTCACGGTCGAGAAGGCGAGACATGGAACTGTCGCCGCCTAACGCCTAATATGGCCAAGTTGCTCTGCCGGCGACCGGCAATGCCCTCCCTGTTGGCTCTTGGTCAATGAAGCCGAGTAGCTGAGGGTCGTCGAGGAAGATATCGACGTCGTGGCTTTCGCGATGGTTGATCTGGATCATCATCGCCGTGCCGCCGCCAAACGACCATTCGAATTCAAAACCTCCGGCCTTCTTCCGGAGCTGGTCGATCAGATCGGCAGCAATGGCGAAAAGCCGCCGCCATTCGGACGGACGACGGCTATGGACCTCGATCATCAAGCAGCGAGTTAATAGGTCTCGCCGGACCAGGCAGAGAATGGGCCGCGAAAGCCTTCAGATCATCGACCGCTATCTGGTGCGCGGCGGCGAACTCCATCTGCTGCTCGACCGGCACTTCTCCAAGGAAGGCACTGACCTGCCCAGGATACTGCTTCGCCAGATCTAGATCCGAAAGACAATGAGCCAGCGCCACCCCGTCGAGCTGTTCGCTGTAGGGCGCGTTAACTGTCGTCAGAACCAAGGCCAGATGCTCGCTCATAGTCATGCAAAATAGTCAATTCGTGGATGGGCACAAGCTGCGAGACTCGGGCACTGCAAATGGCTCGCGAGGCTCACAATCGTCCTTCCGTCGGCCACAGTGACGCCTGAGCGGTCATGCGCGCGTAGACGGACGAGCTACAGAAGCGCGCGCGGGTCGAGCAGCATTCGGCCGGCTGCGAACTGACTTCGGAGCATGACTCCGGCACGTCCCGCCCTTGCGAGCTGCCGCGCGCGATCGGTTCCGCGTCGACCTCACCAAGGCTCTGACGGTCCCCTCCTCGCGCTTGAAGCCGTAAGGTGTAAACGGCGGTTCCGCATTTCAGCTTACGACTTCAGTTGAAATCGGGAAATAAAACCGACACCCGCAAATACCAACGCCGCCGCGATCGTTACCGAGTCAACCTGACCAAAGCGTCCGGGCTCTAAAAAGCACCCTCCCCTGCCGGCGCCGTTCGAGGCCTCGCCAGGCGCGCTCAGGAGGCTGGCGTGATCAACATCAGCGATGGAAAATAGGTGCGATAACGGCCGACGTCGCGGGTGAGCAGCGGCAGCTCACCGACCGCCGCGTGGGCGCCGATGAAGAAATCCGGCAGCACCCCGGTGCGCGATCCGCCCGATTTGCGATACTGGGTGAACACCTTTCCGGCCAGGAATAGCGCCGGCCGCGGCATCGTCACGATCTCGAGGCCGGCCGCGTCAAGAAAGGCGTCGAGATCCTCGATCCGGCTGTAGCGGACCGAGAGCTCTGCATAGACGACGTCGTTGATCAGCAACGGTCCGCGCAGCGAGGCGGCCTCCAACTGTTCGATCGACCACTCCGCCCAGTCCTGATCGTCGGTGACGAGGTCGAGCAGAACGTTGGTGTCGACCAGCGTCACGCTTCGCCGCGCGTCAAGGTCATGATCGCCTCGGTGCTCAGCCCCTTGCCGGCATGGCCGCGCAGCTTGGCAAAGCGGCTCGCCGGCCGTTTTTCGTCCGCACGAACCAACACCACGCTGCCGTCGGCGGCGCGGCGAAAATCCACTTGGCTGCCCGGTGCGATCCCCAAGAGATCGCGCACGGGCTTGGGAATGGTCACTTGACCTTTTGCGGTTACGGTTGTTGTCATTGCAGCCTCGGTAAGGACACCTTGAAATATGGTATTACCTCCGCGCGATGGATTCAAGTATCGGGAGTTGCCCTGAGCCGTTAGCCGCGAACGGGACGTCCGCAGATCCTTCGCCGCTGACCTTCGGAACTCGGCACCGCCGCGACCATCTTGAGTTCATCTGGACTGGGGCCAACAGCCTTGCAAAAGGCCCGTCGCTCGCCTTCGATTGAAGCGAGAAGGCAAAAACCATCGGCTGACTTTTCAGCTTAGGGCTTTAATTGAAATCGGGAAGTGAAAGCCACAGTCACCGAGGATGATGCTGAGGCCAAAGAACACTATCGATAATGACCGCTTATCGATAGTGACTTGGCCAAGCCTTGACCAACCGACGGCGCTATGGTCGCGCAACATCGCGTTTGTCGTGCAAGGCTGCGCTCAGCGCGACGAGAGTGGCCGTGGCGGAACACGGAGGCCACAGCGTACAACGCCACACGAGGACGGAAAAATGACCATCACAGTAAAGGTCGGCGAGGCCAAGACCCATCTCTCCGAACTGCTGGCGAAAGTCGAGGCCGGCGAGGAAGTGAATATTTCGCGCGGCAACGATCCGATCGCAAAACTCTCCCGAATCCACAAGGATAACCGGCTGGACGCCTTGATCGACGAGGTTCGCGCCGCGCGCGCCAGGGCGAAGCCAGTGACCACCGAAGAGATCCTGGCCTGGCGTCACGAAGGGCATCGTTGTTGACGATCCTGGTCCTCGACGCCTCCTTTGCCGCTGCCTGGCTCTTGCCCGAGCAGCACAGTGAGGCGGCCGAAACAACAATCGCGGGACTGAGTGGTCAATCTCCAGTCCCTTCCCTGTTCTGGCATGAGGCGCGCAGCATTGTCCTGACGGCCGAACGGCGCGGGCGGATCGTTCCGGCGAATCGATCGCCATGGCGCGACTTCGCCGGCTGCCGCTTGAGGATGCGGGCGCCGGCCGTAACGGGGCCATCATCGAGCTTGCCACCGGGCACGGTCTTAGCGCCTATGACGCCGCCTACCTTGCGCTGGCAATTGGAACCGCGTTGCCGCTGGCCACCCTCGATCGCAAGCTCGCAGTTGCCGCGCGCGGCCAGGGAGTCCGAATTCTCGGACCGCTCGCGAATGGCAACTGACCGCGTCGCTCGGCCACCGGGCAATGGTGTTCGACGCGCCGAGGCGCTCGACTCGCATTGGATTCGGTGCTGCCCTTGGACCGCCGCGAACTTTGGTCGAAATCCTGACCGACGACGACGTCGCGATGCTGCGCCATCTGGCCCAGGAAGGCATCGGCAAAAACTCCCTCCGCGCGCTCGCCCGACCTCGGCTATCTCGACGCCTGGTCGCTGGCCGCCACCGGACAGCCTCTGCGTTGGCCGGCGCCGGAATCCCTGCTCCTCAAAGTCGTCGCTCACTACGTTTGGGATTTTTCGAAACGTGAGGCCGACCCGGCGCAGGGCATGCCGGCTGACGTGGCGGCGTCGCTGGTAGCCCAGGGCCTGTTACGGGTGAAAAAAACCGCCCGTGTCGTCCACCGTGCGCCGGCGGCTGTCGAGCTGGTCAATCTTGCGGAACTTGTCGGAAGATTCAATGCGCCGGGGCTGCAGAGCGCGATCAAACTGGCGGTGTGCGCCAGCGCCCGTCCGCGGCCGCAAGAGCAGGAAGGCTGTAACCGCCGATATTCTGGCCGCCCTCCTGAAAACACGCCGGCGACTGTCTCGTCGACGTCAGGGATCGCGCGATTCTCATCAGCGCCTTCGCCTCCGGCGGCCGGCGTCGCAGCGAAATTTCTGCTCTTCGCGTCGAACAGCTGGTCGACGAAGACCCGGTTCCGGCCGATCCCAACGCTTCCGACGGCGATAAATTGCCATGCCTGTCGATACGGCTCGGCCGCAAAGAGACGACGCAAGCCGACAGCGACGCTTTCGTGCTGCTCGTCGGCCGGCCTGTGCTGGTTTTGAAGGACTGGCTGGCGCGCGCCGGGATCAGCGACGGCGCCGTGTTTGGCGGCCTCGACCGCTGGGGCAATCTCGAAGCGCGCCCTGACGCCGCAGGCCGTCAATCTGATCCTGAAGCGGCGCACCGCCGAGGCCGGGCTCGATCCGCAAGCCTTCTCCGCCCAGGGCTTGCGCTCCGGCTATCTCACCGAAACCGCATGCCGCGCCATTCCGCTGCCCGAAGCCATGCAGCAGTCGCAGCATCGCTCGGTGCAGCAGGCCTCGAACTACTACAATGACGCGGAACGCACGCTCGGGCGGGCGGGCGGATAATCGCCTGAGTCGCAATTCGATCCGACCCTTGCGGCGTTAGCTCCAGGACAATTGGTTCCGAGGCAGCCGGCCTCCCGGATCGATCACCTTGACCTGGTGCGGGAGCACCTCGCCCCAACTCCATAGCACGAGGTTCTGATCGGATGTGTCGGCACCTGGCGCGAAGCTGGGCACGAGAATGCCGAACTTGCCTTCAGCAACGAGGCGGTCATGGATGCTCCATGAGGGCGGCGGTTTGCCATCGGCGAGAAAATCCATCCAGGCACAAGCCATATCTTCGAACCGGATCCCGGCGTCGGCCTGGCCTTGCGCCATCCTCAGATCGACAATGTCATCGCAATCGATCTCGTATGAGCAGAGCACGCAGGGATCAATGCGATATGCAAAACCCTGATTGGCCTCCTTCACGGCCGTCATGATGTCGAGCGCCAGATAAAGCGTAGGCACACCTTTCGGGTTGAATCTGGCACCCCGAATAGCCGCTCCGTCGCCTGAGATAGGCTGGAAGGACCACCGCGGATCATGGGCGCGGTAGCAAATTCCGGCAAACCTCAAGCAAAGCCACCAACGGCGACATGATCCAGGTAGTCGCGAACCGCGCTGGCCTTGCCTTCCTTAACCAGAGCTTCCGCCGTCCGCCCGCCGAATGCCGGTATCGGCTGGGCCCGGTACCAGGCCATCGCCTGCTCCTTGCCTCCAGCCCAGTCGATCACCCTGCTGATGATCTCAAGCATTTCACGAAGGCGACCTTGCGTCTTTGCAGCACGGCTACGCTCAGCCCTATAGAGGGTTTCCCGCGCAAGACCCGCCGTTTCGGCAAGCTGACCTTTGGACATACCGAATCCATCCGCAACCTGGGCGACAGCGATCTTCCCAGCCCGATCCATATAGGACAGCACCAACGGTTCGTTCTGAACTGGAACTTTCAACGCTTGGGTCATTCCTGTCTCCCTTGCCATATTCAGAAACACATTTCTTGTGCATAAGATATGGCATTAGCGACGGATTACAAGCCTCGGTTGGCTGACGAGGCGTCGTTGAGGCCTCACCAGACGCATTCACACGTTCGTGTTCTGGCCCATTCCTTGTGTGTACAAAACCCAAAAAAAAAACGGCCCCAAAACCGGCCAAATGCACGCGCAACGTCCAGTTCTCCCGATCGGCCGCCCATTGGCGATCCCCGCGTCTCGACCGAGGATCGGGCGACCGACGCCCAGTTCGACGAGGTCAAGGCGGCTGGCTGCCGCCTCGTCCACCAGGAGCACGGCTCCGGCGCCTCGCCGTCCCGGCCGGTGCTGGCGAAGCTGATGCGCGAGATAGCCGTATGTGGGACACACCGCTATGGCGATGTGGCGCCCAGAATCTCCAGGGTCGTCGCCGGCGATAGCCTGCCAAGACGGTCACCCACGCTTGCCCTGGGCACCCGTAATGGAAACGACGGCGGGCGCTACCGTGACGAACAGGATATAAGGCTCTCCGGCAGCAAGCTGGTTGAGGAAAGCCCCACCGTCATGAAGCCAATGAACGAAGAGCACCTCGCGGTCCTACGCAGGCACATGGTCGAGATGATTGCAATCCATACCGACCTTGCAAGCGAAGAACTCGGCAAGGCGGCGCTCGATGAGCGGGTGATGGCAGCGATGCGGCGAGTGCCGCGGCATCTCTTCGTGCCAGCCTCGGTTGCACCTTATGCCTATCAGGACATGCCGCTGCCGATCGGCTTCGATAAAACCGTCTCGCAGCCTTTCATCGTCGCTCTCATGACCGATCTCATTGCGCCGCAACCGCACGAGGCGGTGCTCGAGATCGGCACCGGCCTGGGCTATCAAACCGCAATTCTCGCGGAACTCGCCGGGCAAGTTTGGAGCGTCGAAATCATCGAGGAATTCGCAAGCCATGCCGAGGCTCTGCTGCAGGGCCTAAGCTTATCCAATGTCGGCATTCGTGTCGGAGACGGGTCGCGCGGCTGGCCCGAGCACGCCCCATACGACAAGATCCTGGTCACCGTCGCGGCCGGGCGGGCGCCGCCGGCCTTGCTTGAGCAGCTCAAGCCGGGGGGACGCCTGGTTCTGCCTGTGGGACCTGAAGATGTGCAGTTGCTGACGGTCATCGACAAGGGTTCGGCAGGGCAACTGAAGACTCGTAAACTCATCCCGGTTCGGTTCAGCCGGCTCGAAACGGTCTAATGAGGTGCGACAACTGGCGCGACCGCGCTTTTCCGACCGTCAATCTACCTCATTCAAACAGACGAGGACAGTAGGCCATCCTGCCTCTACCATAGGTGGTCCTTCTGTCGAACTCGTACGGGAGCAATTATTGCACGTTGTGCGGAAATTGAAGCAACACGCAAACACTGTTGCAGTTCATACACTCGCATCCCGTAGGGGGGACATTCTCGAAGGACGATTGGGGTAACAACGATTTTCTCGGTGTTACCGCAAGAATTTACAAACCCATTCCGTGATATGCCGCCAGAGGCGTTCGGGCGTGAGGACCATGCTGCATTGCGCCGGTTGGTGACGCCCGAGATGGTGTCCTATCTGTCCGAGGAGCTTGCCGACAATGCCAAAAAGGGCGTCAGGAACGACGTGTCGGAGGTCAGCCTGTTGGAGGCCGGTATTGCGGAAAGCTGGCGGGAGGGTGATCGCGACTACGCGACAGCCGCTTTGCGCTATGAGTCTCGCGACGTGACCCGCGATCGCATCAGTGGCAAGATCGTTGAGGGCCAGGCCGATCAGCCGACGGAGACAACCGAACTGTGCACCTTTACGCGGCAGAACGGCGGTGACTAGAAGCTTGCCGCAATACAGCAGCCTGGCTGATGTGCTTGCCTGATTGAGTCTGCCAGGAGACTGGTTCACTATTGGCTTGAAGGCCAGTCAGCCGAGGTGAATCCCGCCCTATCGGCCCAGCGGCAGCTTCGAAGTCGAAAGCAGTTCGGCCTCGTCCATCACTCCGGGCATGTAATTTGCTAGGATGCGATGCGAGCGCTTCATGCTCATGCTCGGATTGACAGTCACCCTTGAGCCCATCGAATACCCGGCCCAGAAGCGCCAGCTCGGATGGATTGAAAATACCAGCAGTCTGGGCTGTTCGATGGATCGGCATGACCAATTCTCCGTCTCGATGTTCTCAGCCGAACGATAGAATCCGCCCCTCCAAGATTGCATTAACCTTTGCTAAGATCATGCTGGATAGCCACAGAAAAACGCCCGCCACGTGGAATAAGGGCACCGCGTGGCGCCGCGGATGCCACCGCCGCACTGTGAGCCAGCTTGGTCGAGCAGGTGAGAGGCCCTTGGACAGTGGGGCGCGAGCCAACAAGCCTCCGACGTGCTTGGATAAGTCACCGCGAGGACCCACGGCTGTTGATAGCTTGCGGACTGGTGCGGTAACTCGGTAAGGCGCGTCGGCGCCGCCTCGAGCTGGTCGGTCAACCGATTCTTCAGCACGTCAAGGAGGCTGATGGTGATGGCGATCACCACGGGCCGAGGACAAGGCCGGATGCACCGAACAAGACAATGCCGCCGACTGACCCAATAAAGGCCACCATGGTGTGGAGGCGCAACCTGTTACCGACAAGCATCGGATAGCAGCCATTGTGATCGTCGAGCATGGCGGCCTCGCATCGGTATGCTCATTTGTTACGATGTCGAATTTCCTGAAAATGTGCGGCGGCTGGCGCTCGCCGGCTCCAATCTCATCGCCGTGCCGCCGGCCTTGCCCGCAACCGACCATGCCGAACTCATTGCCCGCAAGATGATTCCTGTCCGTGCTTTCGAGAACCAACTCTTCATCGCCTAGTGAACCATTGCAGCGCGGACGACCTTTTCTGCTATGCCGGGCTGTCGGCGATCACCGCTCCCGACGGCACCCTTCTGGCCGCTGCCGACAGGGCCGAGGCATTGCTTGTCGCCGACATACTGCCGGACGAGCATTAATTAGACCCGCTTCGCTTACTAGCAGGTGGTGTTGGCTTGCTGCCGCATGAGCGACTAACGCCACAGCTGACGAAAGGAGCCGCCCCTAATATCCGCGCTCTTATTCGAACGAATAGGTAAACCCTTGGGCTGAGGCGCCAACCGTCACCTTCGTCATCTTTTCACCAGCGAGCGACCGGTTCAGCACGCCGCGGCTCAGTTCCGGAAGAAGCGTGTTGGTCAGAATTGCGTCAATCATCCTGCCGCCCGATTCGATTTCCGTGCAGCGGGCCTTGACCAGATCCATGACACCGTCGCCGATTACCAATTCCGCATCGTTGGTCGCACGCAGCCGGCGAGCTATCTTGGCGAACTGGTGACGGGTGATCGCTTCGATCATCGAATCCGAAAGCGGAAAGTAGGGGATGGTCACCACCCGGCCGAGAAAGGCCGCGGGGAAGACTTTCAGCAATGGGCTGCGTAACGCGGCGTCCAGTTCGTCGAGCCCTGCCCGGACCGCACCATTCCGTGTCCGGTCCATGATCACTTCTGAGCCGACATTCGACGTGAGAAGGATCAGCGTGTTCTTGAAATCGATGCGTCTACCTTCACTGTCGTCCATCATCCCTTTGTCAAAGACCTGGAAGAAGATTTCGTGCACGTCCGGGTGCGCCTTCTCGACCTCGTCGAGCAGGATCACCGAATAGGGTTTGCGTCGCACCGCCTCGGTGAGAATTCCTCCCTTGCCGTAGCCGACATAGCCGGGCGGCGCGCCCTTCAAGGTAGAGACCGTATGCGCCTCCTGGAATTCAGACATGTTGATCGAGATCAGGTTCTGCTCTCCGCCGTAAAGCGTTTCGGCCAGTGCCAAGGCGGTTTCGGTCTTGCCGACGCCCGAGGGGCCGCAAAGCAGGAATACACCCACCGGCTTTTCCGGAGCGCCGAGACCGGCGCGGCTGGTCTGCACGCGCTTGGCGATCATCTCCATGGCGTGATCCTGTCCGACAACGCGCTCGGACAGAGTGACCGCGAGCCGCAGCGCCTTCTCGGTCTGACTCGACAGCATCCGCCCCGTCGGGATGCCCGTCCAGTCCTGGACCACGGCCGCCACGGCGTTGCGGTCGACCGATGGCAGGATCAGCGGTGTTTCGCCTTGCGCCTCGGCCAGTTCGCTCATCAGTTCGCGCAGCCGAGCGAGATCGGCAGCCGGATCGGGAGGAGAAGTACCGCCTCCCGCCGGAACCTTCGTCCCGGCGTTGGACCGTTCGGTCTCCGGCAGGTCCACGCTCTCTGTCTCAGTGGCGGCCTCCTGCCCTTCCACGGCATCGAGAGGCACGCCGTCACCGCGCAGCCTGGCGCGCAGTTCGAGTATCTCGGCCACCAGCGCCTTTTCGCGCTCCCAGCGCTGTTGCGCGGCTGCTAGCGTGCGTTCGGTCTCGGCAAGTCCAGCCTCGACCCGCGCCTGCCGCTCAGCCACCTCGATGCCGATTGCAGCCTCGCGGCCGATGATGCCGCGCTCGACCTCCAGCGCCTGGCGACGGCGCATGATGTCCTCGACCTCGGCGGGCGTGGCGTGCTGCGATACGGCGACACGCGCGCAGGCGGTGTCGAGAAGGCTGACCGCCTTGTCCGGCAACTGCCGCGCCGGGATGTAGCGATGCGACAGGGCGACCGCCGCGTCGATCGCCTCGTCCAATATCTGCACCTCATGGTGCTGTTCCAGGACGCCGGCCACCCCGCGCAACATGAGAATGGCCACCCCTTCCGACGGCTCGTCGATCTTTACCACCTGGAAGCGGCGGGTCAGCGCCGGGTCTTTCTCGATGTGCTGTTTGTATTCCGCCCACGTCGTTGCCGCTATCGTGCGAAGCTCGCCGCGCGCCAACGCCGGTTTGAGTAGATTGGCAGCGTCGCCGGTTCCGGCAGCACCACCGGCGCCTATCAGGGTATGGGCTTCGTCGATGAAGAGGATGACCGGCGCCTCGGACGATTGAACCTCGTCGATTACAGCCTTCAGCCGCTTTTCGAATTCACCTTTTACGCTTGCGCCTGCCTGCATCAATCCGACGTCGAGCATGCGCACGCTCACTCCCTGCAGTGGGGGCGGCACATCGCCTTTGGCGATGCGCAGAGCAAAACCCTCCACGACTGCAGTCTTGCCGACGCCCGCCTCGCCGGTCAGGATCGGATTGTTCTGCCGGCGTCGCATCAATATGTCGACAATCTGCCTGATCTCCGGATCGCGGCCGACGACGGGGTCGATCTTTCCGTCGCGGGCGCGCTGGGTCAGGTCGGTGGCATATTTGGCCAGTGCCGAATCCCCGCCCGAAGCCCGCCGCGGCGCCTCTGTCGCGGTGACCGTTGGCGCAGCGCCGGCTTCGAGTGAGCCCTGCGTGACATCGGCGAAGCGCGCCACGAGGGCGTCGGCGTCGATCTTGTCGAACTCGCCGCTGATCTTCGATAGCAGGCCTTCCAGCACCGGTGTCTTCAGACAAGCAAGCAGAACATGCGCGCTGCGGACCTCCTCCACGCCGAATTCCAGTGTTGCCAGATTCCAGGCCTCCTGGATGGCGTGGAAGATATGGTCGGAAAACTCTTCGATCGAGGTTGCGCCATAAGGCAGCTTGTCCACCGCACGCGTCATATCGGCCGTAAGTCGGCCCGCATCCAGTCCCGCATCGGCGATCATCATTTGCACATCCGAGCGGTCGGAGAGCACCAACTGCTCGACGAAGTGGACGAGTTCGACGTAAGGATTGCCGCGCAGTTTGGCACTGTCGGCCGCTGCCTTGAAGGCGCGCAACCCTAGAGGATTGAGCTTTCCGACCAGTTCCTTGCGCTTGAAACTCTGCGATGACCGGCGCTGTTCCATCGAAGTGCTCCTGCACTCTGCAAGTCGATAACCTGCCACATAAGCAGCCGCTTGACAAAGTACAGGATGAACAAAGGTTTCGATCCCCGATTATGCGGGCTCCCATCATTGGTGGAAGATCCTGCGTCGCCGGCTGCAAACAACCACGAGCCTGACATCCCAGGCACGACATTTCCGGTCCAGGGCTCGGCAATCACGCCTTTCGGATTCCACAATCAAGACAAGGCTGCATTAGCTTTTGTTAATTTTTTCCGCACTCGCTGAATTGTGGAAAAGCGCAACCGTGTGATAACGTAGGGGCAGGTCGGCCTCAGGGCCGGTGACTGGGGGATCGGTGTGATCGACGTCGCACTCTGGCTTGCTCCGCTCGACGGTGAAATTCCGTCGGGAGAGGATTTGCGTAACGATCCGGCGTTTCACGAACTGGAGCGCCTGACGGAGCCCCAGGTCAAGGTTGTCCATGACGGCAACAACAGGCCGGTCTCGCAAAGCACCATTCCCGTCGACTGGCCAGCAGTGCTCACCAAGGCCGAGGAATTGCGCGCGCGTGGTCGCGACCTGCGCCTGATTGTCATTGTCACACGCGCACTGGCCAACGAGCAGGGACTGGCCGGCTTGGCGCAGGGTCTGACGCTTATTGGGCGGACATTCGACCAGCATTGGGAATCCATGCACCCGGCGCTGCGGCCCAACACGTCGCCTCGCGAGGCCGCCTTGCGCCGCATCAACGCGCTGCTCGATCTTCAAAACGGTCAGGACGGGCTGCTGGCCAACCTGCGTCAAATGACTTTCTTTGCGCCACGCTCGATCGGGCCGATCAGCGGACGCGACCTGGAACACGCTGCACTCGACGACCGCGTCATGCTGCAAGAAGCAGCGTCAGGATTGAATGCGGCCGAAAAGGCGGCGCTTGTCAGTGCGCACGGACAACTGTTGAACCGGGTTCGTGCCGGGTGCGCGGCACAGGCGGATCAAGCCAATGAGGAAATGCAGTCGCTCATCGCCGATGCGCGCGCGGCGGTCGCGGCACTGGATACGGTCGAGACAGCCCTCAATGCTCGCCTTGAAGGCAGCGGCGGGACCACCATTCCGGAATTAAAACGGTTCCTGCAGCGTTTGCTGACAACCCTCGAGCGCAACTCGGCTGCCGGCGCGATGGCGAATGGCTCGGCAAAGCCGTCCCCTTCGCCTGCAGAACCGGTAATACCTGCCCGAAACGGTCATGGAGCCGATACAATGGCAAGTGTGGCTAGCTACGCGGACTCGAGCACCGGACTCCCCGACCGGATTTCTTCGCGCGACGACGTGGTGAAATGCCTGGACCTCGTCGTCGCCTTCTATGACCGTACCGAACCGTCGAGCCCGATTCCCCACCTCGCCCGCCGTGTGCGCCGGATGGTGCATATGGATTTTGTTGAACTGATGGAAGACCTCGCCCCGTCGGGACTGAAGGAGTTCCGGCTTCTTGCCGGCGTTCCCGATGCCAAGAAGACGGCTCAGAAGGATGAAAGGTAGCAAGCAATGCCAGCCGAAAGCAAAGCCAAGGTCATCGAACGAAATCGCGCGCCGCGGGTGCAGATCGCCTATGACGTGGAAACCTATGGCAGTCCAACGACAATCGAGCTGCCGTTTGTCATGGCCGTCATGGCCGATCTTTCGGGGGCTTCGCAGACGAAGGAAGCGGCCAAGTCGGTGCTGGACCGCTCCTTGGTCGAGACCGATGCGAACCGGTTTCCGCGTTTCATGGAGGCACTTGGACCACGCGTGAAAGCCCGCGTGAAGAATACGCTGCCACAGGCTGAAGGCGCCGAGCGGGACGAGGAGCTGGCGCTCGACCTTACCTTCACCAAGATGGGCGATTTTGCGCCGGACAAGATTGCCGAGCAGGTGCCCCAATTGGCCGAAATCCTCAAGATGCGCCGCCAACTCGAGGAACTTCTCGGCTTCATGGACGGGCGCGTCGACGCCGAAAAGCGCATTGCGCAACTGCTGAACAATGAACCGCTTCTTGGCCAGATCGCCAGCCAGGCACTGGCGGACGACAAGGCAGGGGAATGACCATGGCCGAACAGCAAAAAACCGCCGCCGTCGCCGAGGCGGAAACCATCGATCTTGGAGAATTCAGCGGGCTCCTCGAGAAGGATTTCAAGGTCAAGAAGGACGACAGCGAAAAGCTGCAGCAATTGGTGCGCAATCTCGCACTTGCAGCGCAGACACGTTCCGATACCACGACCATCTCGTCGAATGCGATCAAGTCGATCAAGTCGCTGATTGCCGGAATCGACAAGATGCTTTCCGAACAGGTCAACGAGATCCTGCACGCGCCGGAAGTGCGCGAAATGGAGGGCACATGGCGTGGCCTGTGGTATCTCGTAAACAATACCGAGACGGATCAGAAGCTGAAGATCCGGGTGATGAACATCTCCAAGGAGCAGCTGGCCGACACGCTTGAGGATTATGAGGGCCAGATGTGGGATCAGAGCCCGATCTTCAAGAAAGTCTACACGGACGAGTATTCGATGCTTGGCGGCGAGCCGATCGGCTGTGTGATCGGTGCCTACGAATTCTCCAACCACCCGCGCGACGTCGGTCTGCTGCGCAACATCTCCGGCGTCTGCGCCTCAGCGCACACGCCTTTTATCGCAGCTGCCTCGCCTCGCCTGTTCCGCATGGATAGCTGGCAGGAATTGCCGAATCCGCAGGACCTGCAGCAGATTGTCTCCAACCCCGCCTATGCCTCCTGGCAGTCGCTGCGCGAGAGCGAGGATGCACGCTACATCGGCCTGACCATGCCTCGCGTTCTGGCGCGGCTGCCGTATGGTACCGATACCGTTCCGGTGAAGGGCTTCACCTTCGAGGAGGAGGTGCATGGCGACCACAACAAATATGTCTGGATGAACGCTGCCTTCCCGATGGGCGTGAACATAAACCGCAGCCACAAGCTCTATGGCTGGGGTACGCAGATCCGCGGCGTCGAAAATGGCGGCACGGTCCTCAACCTGCCAGTGCACAGCTTCCCGACCGATGATGGCTCGATAGCGATGAAATGTCCGACGGAGGTCGCCATCGACGACCGGCGCGAGGCGGAGCTGGCCAAGCTCGGCCTGATGCCCATCCTGCATCGAAAGAACACCGATCTCGCCGCGTTCATTGGCGCCCATTCGCTGCAGGACGACGAGACAAGGGCGGGACGGCTGGTCGACCCTGATGCGCAGGCCAACGAGCGGCTGAGCGCCAACCTGCCCTACCTTTTCCCGGTCTCGCGCTTTGCCCACTACCTCAAGGCGATCGCGCGCGACAAGGTCGGTTCGTTCAAGGAGCGCTCCGACATGCAGATCTGGCTGACCGAATGGATCAACCGGTATGTGCTGGCCAACCCGGCCTTTGCCGACGACAAGGCGCGCGCCAAGCGCCCGCTCGCCGCCGCCGAGGTTCAGGTGGACAGCGTGGAGGGACGCCCAGGCTACTACAATGCCCGCTTCTATCTGCGCCCGCATTATCAGCTGGAGGGTATCAATGCCTCGCTCCGGCTGGTTTCGGAACTTCCGTCCGTAAAGACTTGATTTGCAGCAACAACATCTTGGTTTTTGAAAGCGGTGGAGAAAGACAATGCCCACAAATACGAAGATTGATGGCTTTCTAAAGGTTCCGGATATCAAAGGCCCAAGCACTCGTGATGGCCATGAGGACGAAATTGAAATCCATGGCGTCGATTACAAGATGATCGCACCCTATGATCCAAACTCACTCTCGCGCCGCGGTCGTGTGTCCTTGGGTATGATCAAGTTCACCAAGCATTATGACAAGTCCTCGCCCTACCTGAAAAAGGCGCTGTTCGAAAACAAGGCCCTGGACGAAGTCGTGTTTTCGGCACGGCGGACCATTGATGGCGAGACCAAGGATTACCTGGTCGTCACACTCACCGACGCCTCGATCATGGAATACGACATGTCGCAGGCCGAGGATGAGGAGGACCTGATCGAGGAAGAGGTCAGCTTTGCCTACAAGAAAATAAAGTTCGTCTACGACGACAACGACGAAATCGAAATGGATGTCTATGTCGGCAAGTGAGGCCCGGCGGCCCGGCGCGGACAAGTCGCTGGGTAGCGGCAGCTCGCGAGCAAAGCGCGAAGCCGTCCAGCCCTCTCTATGGGACCGCCTCGTAAACGATCTGCCGGGTATGACCTCCGAGATAGACGGGCTGCGCCAGGCACTGCAGGACGAGCTTGGCGCGGAGCGGCTGGACAATCTTGTTGCGGCCAGCGCGCGGCTCATCGACACCGACGCGGAGTTGACGGCCGACCAGAAGCGGCGTCTGCATCGCCTGGCCTTTCAGAGCCAGCACCGCGCTGAAATCGAAAGCCGCGGCGTGGTGGTGTCGGCGCGTGTGCTCAAGGAAGCCGTGCGGCGCGATGTCGAGGCTTTGTTCAATACCGAGCGCTTCGAGGCCGTTCCGCTTCTTTCCGACCTTGAAAGCGAACAGGCCACGGACAACCCACCGTCGCTCGCCGATTTTCCGGAGGTGCGTCGCAGCGTCGTCAATTACGGAGTGCCTTCCTTCTCGGGCCGTTCTTCCCGCGACTTTGATCGCGAGGCCCTTGCGCGCGAGATCCGCTCGGTGCTTGCCACCTTCGAGCCGCGTCTCAAGGACAGTACAACAAAGGTTGCGGTAACCCTTGGCGACAAAACCGTGGGCCTGAAGATCGAGATAGATGCGGTGTTGATCATGACGCCCACGCCCGAACGCATGCGCCTGCGCACCACGATCAATCTCGATAACGGCTTGGCTCGGACCGAATTTAGGGAAGCCTGAGATGGACCGGGTCTTCGTAGAATATTACGAGGAGGAACTGACCCATATCCGCGCGCTCGCGGCAGAATTTGCCGACATGCATCCCGCGGTGGCGCGCAACCTTTCACTCGATACGGTCCCCTGTCCGGACCCTTACGTCGAGCGGCTGCTTGACGGCGTTGCTTTCTTGGCCGCGCGGACCCGACTCAAGGTCGATGCGGAACGCTCGCGTTTCTCGCGCGCCGTCCTTGATGTTCTCTATCCCGATCTTGTCACGCCGGCGCCGGCAACGGCCGTGGTGGTGTTCAAACCCGGCCAGCAGGTCCAGACAATGATTGGGGGCCATGTCGTCAAACGCAATACGCGTCTGGTTTCCAGCCTCCAGCCAGGCCTGTCGACGCGTTGCACGTTCACCACCGCCCAGGACATCACGCTGTGGCCGATTGCCATCACCTCGGTCGGCTATTTTCAGGATCGCAGCGCCTTGGCTGCAGCCGGCATCGCGCGGATCGGCGGTGTGGATGGCGAGGCGGCGCTTCGCATCACGCTGGCTCGTACCGGAAAAGGCAAGCTCGACGAACTGTCGCTCGACCGGCTTGATCTCTACTTTTCCGCGCGCACCAAGGCACCACTGCTTTTCGACGCGATTTTCGGCGCCTGCGCGGCCGTTGGTGCACGGCCGGAAGGCAAGACCAACCCGATATCGCTGTTGCCGGTACCTGAAATGGTCGGCATCAACGATGACGAGGCGCTGATGCCTCGTACACGTCCGACCTTCGAAGGGTACCGTCTTCTGCGCGAATATTTCATGATGCCGGAGCGCTTTCATTATGCTCGGGTTTCGGGATTGCAGCCCATCGTGCGCACATGCACAGCCGAACTCGAGATCATCTTCATCTTCAGGCGTCCGGTGCCTGAAGTTGCCGATGTGACGGCGGCCGATTTTGAACTTTTCGCAACGCCGATCATCAATCTGTTCGAACGTGAGTGCAACGTCGTCGAGCTCGATCCACGCAAGACGCGGCAGGTGCTGCATGCCGACCGCACGAGAGCGCAGGACTTCGAAATCTATCGGGTTATCCGCGTCGAGGACGCCGACAGCGAGGGGAGCGACGCCGCAATCCCGGAGCTCTTCAGTCTGGGACAGAACCGCGGCAGCGGTTGGGTTTATTCCACCGAACGGCGCCCACGCCGCCCGACGGAGGAGGAACGGCGCGACGGCCTCACCCGTACTTCATACACGGGCGACGACGTTTTCCTGGCGATTTCGCGTCCCGCGGAAAGTCCTCCGAACCGGCCGCTGAAGCGCGTCGACGTCGTGGCGCTCTGCACCAACCGCGATCTGCCGATTCTTGACGACAACCCTACCTTGACTCTGGAAGCCGGCGATCCGGTCGAGACGATCCGGCTTCTCGGCGCATTGCGCCCGCCTCGCCCAACCATCCCCGCAGCGCTGCCGGCGGGCGCGGCGGGTGAATCGCGAGCCGACAATCTCGCCTGGCGGCTTGTAGCGCAGCTCGCGCTCAACTTTCTAAGCCTTGCAAAGGAAGGTCGCGGCGTCGATCCGCTGCATGCGCTGCTTGAGCTTTACGCCGACAGGGGAGACCCGAGCCTCGCCCGCAATGTGCACTCGATCGTGCGCATCGACTCCCGGTCGGTCATCGAACGGCTACAGATCGATGGGCCGATGTGCTTCGGACGAGGCACGGAGGTGACATTGCATGTCGATCAATCGGTTCTGGCGGGGCAGAGTACCTTGCTGCTTTCGGCATTGCTGGCACGGCTGTTTGCCCGTCATGCCGGAATAAATGGCTTTGTGCGAACCCGCACATGGCTGCTGCAGAAGCAGGAGGATGTGCCATGGCCGATGACGCCCGGCAATCGCTACCTGATCTAGACAAGCCTGGCCGGTCCGAAGAGCTGTCGGATGCATTCGACTTCTTCGAGTTGTTGCGGCGACTCGAACGAAGAGGCGGGCTGTTCGGCTATTCCGGCCCGCCGGAGCGCGAGCCCTCGCGGCTGGGGCAGCATGTCCGTCTCAGCTTTTTCGCCAAGGACTTGGCAGAATTCCGCGAAGCGACTGACAAAGCGCCCGCTCGGGTCACGGTCGCAAACATTGGTCTGATGGGACCTGAAGGTCCGATGCCCCTGCATTTGACGCGCTGGGTACTCGATCGCCTGTCGCAACGCTGGTTCACCGGCGCCGATGCGCAGCAGACCAGCGACACGACGTTCATGGACTTCGTCAACATTCTTCAGAACCGCATGATTGCGCTGTATTACAGGGCGTGGGCGGATGCGCATCCGGCGGTTCAGGTCGAGCGCCCGGTAGGTGGGCGCGTTCGCGCCATGCTTGAAGCCATGGCGGGAATAGGGCTTCCCGGCACCCACAACCCCGAACTGGACGCAGTGAAGCTGCGCCAGGCCGCTTCGCTTGCCAATCAGGTCGACGGCCCCGAGCGGCTGACGCTGTTCCTGGCTGAGGCGTTCAAGGTGCCGGTCCAGATCAGGGAGTTCATCGCTGCCTGGATGACCATACCAGCCGCGCTCCAGACCCGCGTTGGGAAAGCCTACGCAGGGCTCGGTCGGGGAGCGACGATCGGTCCGCGCGTCTTCAACCGTCAAAGCAGGATCGAGCTCCGCGTCGGCCCGCTGGGCTATGAGGAGTTCAAGGCGTTCCTGCCGGGCGGTCAACGCCTCAAATTGTTCAAGCAAGCCGTTAGCGACATGGTCGGCGCATCGCTCGACGTCGATCTGCGCATCGTGCTGGCGCGCGATGCCGTTCCGCCGCCGCGTATTGGAACCGTGCAACTCGCCCGGACCGCGTGGCTTGCGCGGCCCGCTGAAAGGGGCGATGCTGACGACATGCGGCTGCGGACATTAGTCGGCTGGCGGCAGGAAGGGGCGGAGGTCGCGGCATGAGTCTGCTGCTGACGCTGGAGCAAGGGCCACGCACCCAGGCGGTACGGCAGACCCGGCTTGACGAGGGGGAACTGGTGATCGGCCGCAGTGCGGACGCCGGCTGGCAGATCGACGATCCCGACATGTTCGTTTCACGCGCCCATTGCAGGATCACTGGTGGGCGCGACGGATATTTCGTCACCGATACGTCGAGCAGCGGATTGTTCATAGACGACTCCGACAGCCCGCTCGGCGCAGGCAAGTCGACGCGTCTTCGCAATGGCATGCGGCTGAGATTGGGCGATTACATCGTGCATGTCGATCTGCAGACGTCGAGTGCCCAAGCCACAGCAGCAGCCGCAGCGCCGGTTCCGGAGCGCTCACCGCCGGCGTCTCGGGCGCCGGTCAGCATCGGCCGTGACGATTTCTTTTCAGCCGCCGTGGAAGAAGAGCCGCAGCGGCCACGTCCAGCCGAGCTGCCGAACCCGTTCGAGCAGCCGATCCCGGGTGCGTTCGAACGCGCCAATTCCAGACAGCGCAGCTCGCCTGCTTTCGACGACCCGTTCAGCCTCGATCCGATCGCAACACCAGTATCCAAAGGCACCGCAAACTATCCAGAACCAGCCAGCGCACCCAAGCAGACAGACCCATTTGGCCTCGAGTCGGCGTCGTTCCCCAACGGCGCTACGGAGCCTGCGACGGCAAAGCTGCCGGAATTCAACGACGACTTCGGTTTTGGTCCAGCCGCAGCGCCCAACCCGGGAAGCGGCGCCAGCTCAACCGGGCAGCGCGAGCGCGACGCCCAGCCACTGCAAGCGGCCAATCCCTGGGACGTGCCCGTGCGAGGGGCAGATGCCCCTCCCCCAATACGGGCAGGCGCAGCCGCCAGCCCCGCCCGCCAGCCGCCTGCGAGGCAGCACGCCGACATGGCGCTTCGCACCGCATTCCTGCGCGGTATGGGTGTCGCGGAAGCCGATTTTCCCGGGCGCGACGCCGTCGCCGAGATGGAAAAGTTCGGCCGCGAATACCGGCTTATGATGGAAGGATTGATGCAGCTGCTGCGCAAGCGTGCCGAAGAAAAGGGAAATGCCCGCGTTGCCCAGACAATGGTCGGAGCCTCCGAGGTCAATCCACTCAAGTTTCTGCCGACGGTCGACGACGCAATCGTGACGCTCATCGCCGAACGCAGCCCCGGATTTCTCGCCGGCGAAGCGGCTATCGCGGATGCGGTTCGCGATCTGGCACAGCATCACGTGCGCGCCTGGCGCGGCGTGCAGGCTGCCTTGCGGCGGATGGTCGACCGTTTTGAGCCGGCAGCCATCGAAGAAGAGCTGAAATCGAGTTCCGCGATCGGCACGCTGTTGTCGGGCGGGCGCGGCGCCAAGCTGTGGGAGCTCTACCAGAAACGCCATCGTGAAATCGCCGAGAGCGCGGAAAAGAGCTTTCTCGGCGAAATCGGCGCCGATTTTCGGGATGCATATGAGGAGGAGTAAGACATGATCGATCGACGCGAATTTATCGTTGCCTTGGGTGCGACCGGGCTGCTTGCGGCCTGTCAAAGCGCCGGGCCGCCAAAACCGTCGGTCATCACCGTGAAGCTGACAGGGGCGGGCGGCATGAACCCTGGACCAGGCGGCGGCGACCGGCCTGTGACGGTGCTGGTCATGCGGCTGCGCAGCACCGGTAAGTTCAACTCCGCCGACTACTTTGCCTTGCAGGGGGATGCCGGCTCGGCACTGGCAGGCGATCTCATCGGATCCGACCAGATTGCCGTCGGGCCTGGAAAAACCGCGACCAAGACCATTACAGTTGAACCGGATGCGACGGCCCTGGGCTTCGTTGCACTCATCCGTGAGCCTGGCGGGCGAAACTGGCGGACGACCAAATCGGTTTCGCCCGGATCAGACTTTACGATCAATGTCACACTCGGCAGCGGCGGCATTTCCGCCTGACGGCCAAGGCAAGGGGAGCTCGATGCAGAGAGTAGCCGGATGAGCGATGCAAACAGGGTGCTGTGGTCCGAGGGCCTTTTTCTGCGGACCCAGCATTTCCAGCAGCAGGATCGTTTCTTCGAGGCGACTGTGCGCGGCGCGTTGCAGGCCGGCCAGCTGCATACGTTCGGCTTTCAGCAATTGACCCTGGATAAGGCATTGCTCGATGCCGGCCAGATCTCGATCCTGTCTGCACGAGGCATTTTCCCGGACGGAACCCCCTTCTCCATTCCGGATCTTATGGACGCGCCGCGTCCGCTGCCGGTCACCCCGGATACAGGCGCCGGCCCGGTGCTGGTCGCCTTGCCGCTCGAGCCGGCCGGCGGCATTGGCTTCGATCCGGCGCATGCGCCGCAAAGCGGTGCGCGCTATCATGGACGGATCGTTTCGGTGCGCGATGCCGTCCAGGGCGGTTCAGACCCGGAAGAAATCGAAATCGCCCGGCCGCAATCGCTGTTGCTTGCACCCGGCAAATCGGTCGGCGGCTATACCGCCCTGCCGATAGCCGACATCAAGGGGGTTCGTGCCGATGGCGGCGTTTCGCTGGACGAGACGTTCCTGCCACCGGCGTTGGTTACTGGTGCAGTGGCCTGGTACCGGCAACTGCTTCTGGAAGTCGTCACAGGCCTCGACCAGATCGCCGAGGCGCATGGCAAGATGGTCATGGGCGGGCCAGGGCGCAGCGTCGAAGACCTGTTGATGCTCAACCTCGCCAACGCGGCGCGTCCGCGACTGGCCCATATGCTGGCGCAGGATGTCTTCCATCCGGCCGAACTTTACCTGGAACTGGCCGGGCTTGCCGGCTCGATGGCGACCTACGGCTCGAGCGCGCGGCGATTGGGCGAGCTGCCGGCTTACGATCACATGGCGCCCGGCCCACCGTTTTCGGCGCTGGCGGATGCATTGCGCTCACTGATCCTGAGCCTGCGCTACATCGAGCCGAAATCGCGCGCGCTGCCCGTCATGCGCCATTCGACCAATGTTTGGAAAATCCGCATCGACAATCCGAAGCTGCTGGTGGCCAGCCGGATCGTCATCCGGGTCGGTTCGGAACTCTCGGAGGACGCGCTGCGCAAGATATTCGTCAACCAGGCGACCGTGGGCTCGGCCGATGAGTTCGAGGGCCTTTGGAAGTCCCGCCTGCCCGGCATCCCGCTGAAACCGCTTCATTCGCAACCACGCGAGATTCCTTACGACGGCGATCGGCTGTGCCTTGAGCTCGACCAGAAAAGCGAGCACTGGGCATCGCTGCTCGGTGCCCCAGGCTTCGTCATTGGCGTTTCGGGTGTGCTGCCGAGCGAACCGCAGGTGGACTGCTATTCGGTGAACAGGTGAAACCATGAGCCGGGATGATCCTTTCGGACTGTCGGAGGATCGCGAACGCACTCGCATCAGGCTGACCGGCACGCCGATGCCGCGACCCATGGCGGCCTCCTTGCCGGGCGGGCCGGTAAAACGCTCGCGCACCCACCCGAACGGCCTTGTCAACGCCTTCGCGCCCCTGCTCGAGTTTGCGCCTGAGCTTGAAAGCGCGCTGCCACCGGAGAATCCGGAAGTGTTACGCACCCGGCTGCTCGAAGAACTGGTTCGGGCACGCGACACGGCAATGGCGGCGGGGTCGTCGATGGAGCGGGCCGATCAGGCAGCATGGGTGGTGGCGGCCTTGCTCGACGATCTCGCCCTGAACACGCCCTGGGGCGGGGCCAGCGCATGGCCGCGTCAGCCGCTTGTGGTCATGTTGCGCGGCGACGTCGACGCCGGCACGCAGTTCTTCACACGGCTCGACGAACTGGAACGCCATCCGAATCGAGATCGCGAATTGCTGGAACTCCAGTATGACTGCCTGGCACTCGGTTTTCGCGGCAAGTATCGCGTGCCCGGCCGGTCGGGCGATCGCTCGCTCAATGCCGTTCGTGTGGCCGCGGCACGTTTCCTGCGCGATGCCGACGCCGAGAATGCACCGCTGTCGCCGAACTGGAAAGGCGTCATAGCATCCGACGAGCCGCAGCGCTTCATCGTTCCGATCTGGGTGATGGCCCTGGCCGCGGCGGTCATCGCCACCGCGATCTATGTCGGGCTCTCGATGGGACTAAGCAGCCAGGCGGTTGAGCTTTCAGCGCTGGTCCGCGCCTTGCCGCCGCCGACCCGTGGCGACATCAGCCGCGTGTCGTCGACGGTCGATGTCCCGCCGCCGGAGACTGTGGATTTTGCACTACTGCCCGAATTTGAGGCCGGGGCGCCGGGCAATCTCAGATCGGCTCTCAGCGGCACGGAGAGCGTTTCGCTGGCCAAGCTGGTCATCCAGGCCTCCAACCCCGAACTGTTCCAGTCGTCGCGGCCAACACTGACGGAAGGATTCGAGCCGCTGATCGGCTCGATCGCCAAGGTGATCCTCGCCAATCGTGACCTGATCGGCAACATCACTGTGGTCGGACATACGGACGGGGTTCCTCTGCAAAGAACCAATCCGCTGTCGACCAACCAGCGACTGTCAGAGGCTCGCGCCCAGACCATTGCCGACATGCTGGTACAAAACGGAGTGCCGCAGGAACGCGTCCATTCCGAGGGCCGGGCAGCCACGGATCCAGTGGCCGATGACGGCACGCGCGAGGGCCGGGCCCTGAACCGGCGCGTTGAGGTGCTGGTGGAAAAGAGGCTGTGAGATGTTCATCCTGCGCTTCCTCTGGGCGGTCCTGACATCGCGCTGGCTGTGGACACTGATTGGCATCACGCTGCTTTCCTTTGTGATCTGGGTATTCGGGCCGATCGTCAGGGTCGGACCCTACGACCCTTTCGCCTCCGACAATGTGCGCATCGTCATCATCGCGCTGCTGGTCATCTTCTGGCTGATCTGGCTGATCGCCGCCCAGCGTCGGGCGATCCGTGCCAACCGTATGTTCGTCGCCGAAATCGCCGCGCCGGCGGTAGAGAAGCCACTCAGCCCCGGCGAAGAGAATGTCGCTGCCGTCGGAGCCAAGTTCGGCGAGGTCATGGCCGAGTTGAAGCGCCGCAAACTGGGCGGTCGCAAGTTCCTGCGCGAGATGCCCTGGTACGTGATCGTCGGACCGCCGGCCACCGGCAAGACCACGGCCTTGCGCCAGTCGGGGTTGAATTTTCCGATCGACCTGACCGACGACCTGCAAGGGGTCGGCGGCACGCGCAATTGCGACTGGTTCTTTTCGGAGAGTGCGGTTCTGATCGACACTGCAGGCCGCTATGTCCAACAGGAGAGCCAACCCGACGTCGACGCAGTGGAGTGGCTGGGCTTCCTCGACCTTTTGAAGAAGCACCGGGGCCGTCGCGCGCTCAACGGTGTGATCGTCGCGCTTTCGATCGATGTGCTTTCGGAGGGCGACGACGCCATCAAGGCGCATGGCCGCAAGATCCGCCGTCGGCTGGCCGAGCTCAACGACCGCCTCGAAATCCGCCTTCCGGTCTATCTGATGCTGACCAAAGCCGACCTGATCAAGGGGTTCGAGGCTTTCTTCGGCGGTTTGTCGACGGCTGCGCGCGAGCAGGTCTGGGGGACTACGTTCGCACTCGACGCGCATGTCGATGCAAAGACGATCGAGCGGGAAATCGCGACGTTAGCAACCGAGCTCGAGCGGCGGCTGGTGCCCCGGCTGGAGGACGAAGACAAGCTTGCTGCCCGCGCCGAAATCTTCAGGTTTCCCGCCCAACTCGCCAGCCTGTCCGAGCCGATCCAGGTACTGATCGAGTCGATGTTCGGCGAAAGCCGGTATGAGGAGGCCGCCTGGCTGCGTGGCCTTTATCTGACGTCGGCGACCCAGGAAGGGGCGCCCATCGATCGGCTGACCGCAGCGCTGTCTGCCTCCTTCGGCCTTCCGCCGCGCCGGGCGTTGGCCGCGCCGCGTGTCGAAAAACGCAGCTTCTTCCTAAAGAACCTGCTCACAGAAGTCATCTTCAAGGAAGCCGGCCTAGGCACCTTCGATCCGCTGGCGCAACGCCGCCGCGCCTGGATCTGGCGTGGCGCGGCCGCCGCATGTGCCGCAGCCGCCCTGCTGGTCAGCGGCCTATTCACCTGGTCCTATTACGACAACCGCAACGCGATCACGGCCCAGGCGAGCCAGTTCGAGGCGCTGCAAACGCCACTGACCTCGGCCGCGGCAAACCCGGCATCCGTAGAACAGCCTGCGATCGATGGCGCCCTCAGTGCGATGGATGAGGTCGCAAATGCCCGCACCCCGCCGCCTGGCGCGGCACAGGATTTGCTGGGGCCATCAGCCTCGGCGGAACTGGTGCGGGCACAGACCGACACTTACGACCATGCTTTGCGCAACGTTCTCGAGCCGCACATGGTGGCGCTGCTCGAGGCGACGATGTGGCGGCAGATCCGCGATCCGGACTTCATGCTTGGCGCGCTGAAGACCTATCGCATGATGACCGGCCTTTCTCAGATGGATCCAGATTTCGCCCAGAGCTGGTGGGTCAACAGTCTGCCTGAATTCGCCGCGGCTGCCCCCTTTCCGACAGCTGACGCCGAAGAGCACCAGCTTGCCGCGATCCGTCGCATGGCGATTGACGCCAGTTATGTCGCTCCGGACCAGGCGCTGGTTGCGGAGGCACTGAAAACCGTCTGCACGATTTCCTTGCCGGCGCGTGCCTACAAGCAGCTGCTGGCCGACCCGGCGGTGGCTGCGCTCAAGGAATGGATCCCTGCCAACTTCGCCGGCCCCAACGGCGCCAAGGTTTTTGCGCGCCGTTCCGACAAGACGCTGCGCGTCGGCATTTCGGGAGCATTCACCTATGCCGGCTTCCATGACGCCATTCTCGACCGGGTCGAGGATGTCGCCGCCCAGGCAGCACTCGACCGGGCGGTGTTCGCCGGCGGTTGCTCGGAAAATTCCGAAACCTCGGTGTCGGCGCTGTCAGAGGATATTCTGAAGCTTTATTACGACGACTATATCGCGCAATGGGACAGCTTCCTGCGCGACATGAGGCTCGCGCCATTGACCGACCTCAACGTCGCCAGTGAGAACCTCAAGGATCTTTCAAGCGCCGACTCCGCGCTGAAGCGCCTGGTTACCGCGGTGGTCCAGGAGACCGAGCTTACGCGATCCGATGAAGCGCCGGCAAACGACAAGGCCGCGGCGGCAGGTGGCTCGAAACTGCTCGGCAAGCTGGGCAAGCTTGGCAAGATCGTAAAAACCGGAGCAAAGCTTTTGCCGCGTGCCGGCTCCGCCGACGAGGTGGATCTTACTGGCAATCTGGTGGCCGAACACTTCAAGCCGCTCAAGGGCGCCATCGCCGAGGTCGACGGCCAGCCGCCGGCGCTCGACGCAGCGGTCGTGGCTCTTACGGCGCTTTCGAACGTGCTGCAGACGGTGACGGCCAATCCCGATCCTCAGGACGCCATCAAGAAACAGGGCGGCCTTGCCGAACTGACTGGAGCGGTTGCCAGGCAGGCGCAGATCCTGCCCGACCCGATCGATGATTGGTTGGGCGGTATTGCCGGCGATACCAGCGGGCTGACGCAGAAGGCGGTCACCTCGGAGCTCAACGCCATCTGGCGAGCCGACATCCTGCCGTTCTGCCAGGCAGCACTCAACAACCGCTATCCTTTCAGCCCTGACAGCGCCGTCGACGTCAATGTCCGCGACTTCGCCCGTCTGTTCGGACCGGCAGGGCTGATCGACACCTTCATCAACGACCATCTGATCAGCTATGTCGACACGTCAGCGCAGCCATGGAAATGGCGCGCCGATTTCGGCCTTGATCCTTCGGCACTGGCCGCGTTCGAACAGGCAAGGCGGATCCGCGATGATCTCTTTCCCGGCGGTACAGGCCCGCTGATGAGCTTCACGCTCGAACCGAAGGACCTGTCGCCCAATGTCGCGCGCGTGACGCTCAACCTCGATGGCCAGAACCTCGTCTATTATAACAATGCAACGAGGCCGCAGCCGATGACGTGGCCCGGCAAGGACGGCACAGGGGTCATCTCGCTTGCCTTCCAGCCGATCGATGGCTCGCCCGAAATCTTGCTCAACGAAACCGGCAGCTGGGCGTGGCTGAGAATGTTGCGCAGCGGTCGCTTCACCGGCACCTCGCTGTCGGACGTCTACAGCCTGCGCCTGGGCACCAAAGGCATGTACGCCGATTTCCAACTCAAGGCGGCAAGCGTCGAGAACCCCTACAATCTTCAGATGTTCAAGAAGTTCTCATGTCCGCCCCAGATATGATACTGCCCGGCTTTTACGGCAAAATGCCTGCTACGGGCGATTTCGTCACGCGGCGGCTGCCGGGAGACTTTGTGCGCGTCTGGGACCGTTGGCTGGCACAGCATCTTGTCCCGCTGGTGGGTTCGGCAGCCTGGCCGCAGAGTACGGCGGTGCGCTTTCTCGCCGGCCCTGCTTCCTTCGGCGCATCGGCGGGCATCATCTTGCAGAGCGCCGATAGAGTCGGCAGGCAGTTCCCGCTGAGCGTCGTCGCGCGGCTTGCCGAAGCTCCTCTCCAGCTTGCTCATGGCGACGAATGGTTCGACAGCATCGAGGCTGCGGCCTTCGCCGCCCAACGCGGTGAGCTCACGCCCGACGAACTGGATGCCGCACTGACCGCCCTGCCCGCGCCGCCCATTGTGGAGGACGGAGATGTCATCGACGACATGGTGATGTGGACCGCCCGTTCGGACATTTTCGACATCGACCCGCAATCTCCGCAAGCGACGCTTGAACAAATCTTCGCCGCCAACTGGGAGACCAGCTGATGCAGGGGCAAATCTGATGTTCGTCAGCCGGAACACCACACCGTTCCTCGCCGAGACTTTTCCCTATCAGGACAAGCATTGCGTGAAGTTCTGTGTTGCCGTTGTCCGGGCAACGTTCGACGTCGATGCACAAGGCAATTGCATACCCGCGAAGGAGCAATCGCCTTTTGTATTTGCAGACACGCACTACGGCGACCCCGAGACGACGTCGGTACGCGTCGAAAGCGATTTCGTTCCGGTCAAGCCAAAATGCGAAGTGCTGCTGGACGCCCAGGCGGTCGCGCCAAGCGGCCGTCCACTGGAATCGATGGAAGTTGCGCTGATCGGGCCTGGCATCGATAAACGCGCCATCCTCACTGGGCAAAGGCGCTGGTTCAAGACAGGTCTGGGTGTACAGGCCTCACGGACTACGCCCTTTGTCAGCATGCCTCTCGCGTGGCATCTCACTTTCGGCGGAACTGACAGGACAGATCCCGAGAAGCCGCATGGCGATGGCGTGAACCCCATCGGCACCGGCTTCCTGGTGAGCCAGGCCGATCCCGACGGCGTCCTGTTGCCGTGCGTGGAGCACCCGCAATCGCGTGTCCGCATCTGGAACGACCGCGTGAAGCCGATTGGCTTCGGCCCGGTGCCGCGCTTCGCCAAACAGCGCGCGCAATATGCGGGCACCTATGACAAGCACTGGCTCGACAATATTTTTCCCTACTTGCCGCCGGATTTTGATGACCGCTATTTCCAGGCGGCGCCGCAGGACCAATGGCTTGGCCTGCTCAGAGGAGGAATGGTGTTCGGTTGCGTGGGTATGACCGAAAATGGCCGATTTAAAGTCCAGTTGCCGGGGCTCTCGGTGCCGGTCCGTTTTGTTTACGAGGACCGCATCGAGCGCAAGGCGGTCACTCCGGACACGCTCACCATCATCCCGCATGAAGGAAAGATCGTGCTTGTCGGGCGGGTCGGCACCAAGCTGCCCCGCAAGATAGTGAAACTGCAGGAAGTTCAGGTTGGCGTTAATCTCATCCCGGAAGATGACGACAAGCCACACTACCCTGGATTGGGCGCAGCGATCGAAGCTCTGAAAAGCCGACGGCGCCTGTCATGAGTTGCGTCGCCTGCATTAGCCTGGTCACCCCGGTCGGCTACACCCCGGCAAGCTCGATCGCGGCCATGCGGGGACGCATAGCAGCTTTCGCCGAGTTGGCATACGAGGATTCCGAGGGCGAGCCTATCATTGGCGCCACTGTCGATGCGGTGCCACCTCGTCTCCGCGGTCGCGACCGCATCTTGGCGCTCGTCAGACTGGCATTCGAACAAATCGATGCTGATACCGTAACAGGTCTGCCCTGGGGGCAGATGCCTCTCCTCTTGTGCACGCGTGAGAATGAAATTCCTGGAGGCCGGCTCAAAGGGATTCTGGCAGGCATAACTTTGCCGAACGGACGTGGGCTAACCGGACCGAAGCTGCTGCATATCGCGGGCGGACCCGTCGCGGTTTTCACCGCATTGTCGCATGCCGAAACGCTTTTGAAGAGCGAAGGATATCCCGCATGCATCATCGTTGCCGTCGATAGCCTGGTGGATGCGCGCACGTTGTCGTGGCTTGATCTACATCAGCGATTGAAAACCAGTGCAGTCACCGACGGACTGGTTCCTGGTGAAGCTGCCGGGATGCTAGTGGTGACGCGCGATGCCGCGACGTCGACCGCGATCGATATTCTGGGCGTCGGATTTGGCGTTGAAGGATCGACCTTGTTCAATGAGACGCCGTTCCGGGCTGACGGATTGAGCGCCGCGCTGAGAGATGCATTGGCAGCCGCGCATATGCCGATGCACAAAGTATCATTTCGCCTGTCCGACGTTGCAGGCGAAGCCTACGCTTTCGAAGAGTTGGTGCTGGCCCAGATGCGCAATATGCGTGAAGTCCGGCCCTGCCAAGACGTTTGGCACGCAGCGGATTGCATTGGCGACAGCGGCGCCGCCGCCGGCATCATCCAGTTCGCCTGGGCCGAGCAAGCCTATGCGCGCAACTATGCGCCGGGAAAGCTCGCTGCGCTTCATGCAAGCTCTTGCTTCGGCCCAAAGGCCGCAGCGATTGTGGCGCCCAGAAGGCTGGGTTGACCGATGACAAAGGACGTCTTCGCCGAGAAGTGGGAAATCGCCGGCAAGAATGGTATGAACAAATCATTGGCGCGCTTTCCCGACGTGTGTCTGTCGCCGCCTTCGCCGCCAGCCGGGCCTATCCCGGTTCCCTATCCTGACACATCGTTTTCGAAAGACCTCAAGGAAGGGTCCGAGACGGTCAATATCGGCGGCAAACCCGCCGCGCTGGCCCAAAAGTCCTATTACAAATCATCGCCTCTGGGCAACGAGGCGGCCACCCGAAGCTTTGGCGCGTCTGTCATAACCCACCAAATCACGGGCAAGACCTACTTCCAGGCCTGGGCGATGACGGTGAAGTTCGAGGGCAAGAACGTTTGCCGGCATATCGACATAACAACAAGCAATCACGCCTCGCAGATCGGCGCAACGCCACCGGCGCCTACGAGTGAAACACAAGACATGAAACAAGCCAAGGTGGCCATCAAAGCCGGCAAATGCCCCTGTTGCGGCAACCCTTTGCATAAGTGGCAGAAGGACCCCAAGACCAGAAGACCGTATCCGGTGATGACGGCAGGCGCCTTCTGGCGAAAGCAGATCAGCTTGATCAAAGTGCCGGACAAGCAGGCCGACAAAGATCGACTAACTGCGACGCTCAAGCGGATGAACAGAAGAAAGGCCAGGCAGCGCAAGGCAAGAAAGGACGGTCAGCCGAGTTGCCCGAATGTTCAAACGAAGGAAAACCAGGGCTGCGCACTCCATTTTGACATACCTCAACACCGTGATGCGCCTAAACGATATCGTCCGACCGTGAATCGACCGAATGGTCCAACAGCGGCCCAGGCGGCGTACGACGCTTTCAGCTCGAAGAAGAAGAGCGCGGTTCTGAGCATCTGGAGCAAGATGAATCCGTCGAATCCGATTCCAGCTTCTTATCCTCCGCCAAGCACGAAGCGACCGGACAAACTTAATCATAAGACGCCGCGCATGGCGGGTGGCTGCAACGATCAGGGAAACGTCGTTCCCCAGCACTACATGAACACCAAGGCATGCAACGATATTGAAGATGACCAGAGCGAACTGGAAAAGGTCGCCAGCCTTATTTATTGAGTAGACATGGAACACTATCCAAAGATTGCCAACACCGCATTCGAGGAACTCAGCTATGGGTTTCATCCCAAGTCGTTCGACCTCTATGCGTTGGACCTCGCCCGCCTCGAAACGAGCACACGCGCATGGGAGCGGATAGCAGCGGTCGTGCTAGGATGCTCGCGCGGAAACTTTTCCAGGCTTCCGGAACTCGGCCCGTTGATGCGAGACAATCCGCTTTACCTACTTTGGCACGCGATCGCCAACATTTCCGGTTATGCCGGCACACTTCAGTCGGTGCGGCAGACTTTCGATCATATCGAGGACAAAAGCGGAGACAATTTTCTCTCTTTCCTGGCAATTGCACTGGGAGCCACATCCAACCTCTCTGCAGTCGACTACCTTATGGAAGCGCACAAACGAGCTGGGGACATCGACCCGCTAAGACAGATCGAGCAGGAAATATCCTTCCTGCTCGAAGCTGAGGATGGCCCTTTGATGGCGGGGTCCATGGAGGAAGTCTTGACGGATGAGGGCTGGGTCGAGAGAGCTAACCGCGAGAGATATTTCGAACAAGTGAAGCAGGTGCACGATGCGGTGCTAGAGCGCGTAGGCTCCAAGGATATTCCGATCTATGGAGGCGAGGCGATTGACATCGCCAAGATTGCGAAGCGCATGTATCGCAACCTGGACCAGGACGAGGAGCGGGCGCAAAGGCTGGCTCGGGAAGCGACGCTGTTCGAGGCCACCACAGGTATAAATTGTTCGAAAATGTTCGATCGCAACGGCAACTTGAAATCGTTGCATGCAGCCGGGATCCTCGAGGCATTTTTCGACGGCGACGAGATTGAGAGCTTTAGGTCCGGTCAGAGATACTTTTTTGGGCACCCGATAGCGACCTGAGCAGCTCCACGCGTGCGCGGAGAGATCGCTGCTGCGAGGTTGGCCCTATCCGACAAATCCACTCGCCTTGGCCCACTCCATGACTCTGTCAGCCAGCGGGATTTTCTGCTCGCCATATTCGAAGCGGTGGACAAATTCCAAACCGGCTTCGGCTGGGTCGATGGTGAACAAATCATCTTCTTGCGCAGCGTCGGGGAAGAGTTCCAGAAAGGCCGCACCCGCCGCGGCGGCCATCGCCGGTTCGCGCATGCGATCGACGAGCCAGTTGAGGTGGGTCTTGTCGTTGAGCATCCCAACTGCGCGGACAGCCGCCGGGTTCGCGGCGCGCATCAGACCTCCCAGCCAGGATCGGACTTCCCGCGACTGCGTTGTCTTGATCAAAGTACGCAGCGCGGTGAGTGCGTTAGCGTCGTCTGATGCGGCTACGACCTCAAGGTCGGGCCTAGCCCGCTCCCCAAATCCAAGCTCTGCGAGTGCGATACCGGCCCAGAAGCGTACCTGAGCGTCGCGATCATCGAGCAGCGCGGCGACAACCTGGACAAGCTCGATATGTCGAAGTCTCGCCGTGAGCCTAAGACCGATACACCGCGTCTCTGCGCCAGAGTCCTTTAGCAAATGCAAAAGCGTTCTGCCGGGGTCCATCTTGTGCACGTCGATCGCGTGAGCGGCAAGTTGCCGCCTAACGGGATCCTCGTGCGACACCCACTGCCTGACCCACCTCGCGATCTTGTCGGCTCGATGGATTTCCAACGCGCCAACAAAGCCGTAGGCTGCGTTTCTTTCAGCGCGGAAGAATTCAATCGACTCGTTCAGGCTTTTTTCGTCTTCCAGCTCAATTGCGAGCCATGCACACGTGAAAAGTTCGCCTTTGTCGGGAAAATCGGCCCATTGTTCGATGGCAAATGGCCAAGCTGCCGCGCCGGCGATCCGCAGCGCGTCTAGATGCACGTCAAGCCGCTCGCCAATGCTCTTTGCCACCTGAACGTCCGGCGGGTCTGCATTCAGCAGCGTACCTCGTTGCGCCCAAAGGAATGCCACCAATTCGACATGCTGACGGAGCACGTCATTAGCCACTCTGTTGGGCCGCGCCTGCGTTGTGACCTGTGGCGCAGTCATCAGTTCAGATTCACGGAGCCACCGCGGATATTGTTCGCACCGCTGGCCTGGCTCACGATGTATTTTCCGCGAAGCGAGATATGTCCATCACTGTCAAGTATGAGACTGGACTTTCCGCAGCGAAGTTCGATCCTCTTCGAGGCCTTCAGTCGGACATATTCACCATCGCGGATAACGCGCTGGGCCGCGCCCTTGCGGGCTGGTTCGACGATCGGTCCCATGATGAGCGGACGTCTCGGGTCGCCGTCCTGAAACAGCAACGCCACTTCTGATCCTATCATAGTCTGATCGAGTTCAACCAGGCTTCTGGCCCTCAGCGCCACATCCTCGGGATTGCCGGGAAATACAACCAGCGGACCCTGATCGTCGAAACCAAGGAACAGCCCGATGACCACCCCGTAGATACGTTCGACAACTTTGCCCATCGCGACCTCAATTCTCGTTGATCTTCGAGCCCTTCAGGATGATGTCACCGGAGGCCTTGGCGTTGATCTTACCAGATGCCTTCAAGAAAATGTCCTTTCCCTCCACGACGATCGTGCCATCCTTTTTCATGACAACCTTCGAACTTCCGCATGTCAGGGTGATGTCGTCCGTCGCTTCGATCGACAGGCTTTTGCCAGACTTTGTAACCGAGTCTTCTTTGATGTCGGTAAGGCTGCCCTTTGCAATCTTGAGCATGAAGCCGCCACCAACATCGGTGGAGTCGTTCGACGTGATTTTGGCTATGCGCGAAGCGCCGACATCGGTTGCCTGCGATGATCCTATGGTCACGGTCTGACCTGCCCCGATGCTGATTGTTTGATCAGCCGCGATCGTCCATTTGTCGCCCGACCCGATACTATGGCTTTGGCCCGCCCCCACCGTCACCGATCTCGACGCTCCGATCGTGTTCGTCTGAATAGCTCCCACGGTCCGCGTCTCGGCCGCCCCCACCGAGTCTATCCGCGCGGCGCCGACGGTGATCGTCTGCAGCAGCGCTACCGTCTGCGTGTGATTTTGGCCGATCGTTTCGGTGGAGTTCGAGCCAATACTGATCGTCTCGTCGACGCCCACCGTCAGCGACCGGTTCTTGCCCACCGTCTCGGTATCGTTCGAGCCGATATCCGTAGTCTGGTCGACGCCGACCTTGACCGTCTTGTCGTTGCCGACCTCCTCGTCGAGGTTGTGGCCGACGGAGTGCTTGGCATCATGGTCTATGCGGTCCGACTGGTCGTGCTGGACCAGCTTGGTGCGGTCGTTTTTGATCAGAAGGTTATGATCCTTCTGCGCCTGGAAGTTGACCAGTTCGGAGCCGGCCTTGTCCTCGAACATCAGCTCGTTGTAACCGCCGCCACCTTTCGATGAGTCGGACTTCCAGCCGGATTGCGTGGCGCTGCCCGGCAGCCCGTAGGGCGGCATCTGCGAGGCGTTGTAGACCCTGCCGGTAATGATCGGCAGGTCGGGATCGCCCTCTATGAAGTCGACGATGACCTCCTGCCCGATGCGCGGTATCTGGATAAAACCCCAGCCGCTGCCGGCCCAGGTCTGCGAAACCCGCACGAAGCAGGAACTGTTCTGGTCTTTTTTGCCCAGCCGGTCCCAATGGAACTGCACTTTCACCCGCGCATATTTGTCAGTGAATATCTCCTCGCCGGACGGACCGACTACCGTCGCCGTCTGCGGACCGCGCATGATCGGCCGTGTCGTGACCCGCGGCGGACGATAGGGCAAGGCCGTGGGTGCCACACCAAGGATTACCTTGAAGTTCTCGCTGTCGACGTCGGCATGGGGCCTGTAGCCCGGGTCGAACAGCCTGTATTCGGCGCTCACCACCAGATACTCCTGGTTCTGGTCCTCGCGCGGAAAGCCATCCAGCTTGAAGGTGCAGCCTGAATACAGGCCGCGCACGGTTCCGACCGCGGCGATGCGGTGGTGCACCGCCTGGATTTCCTCGCGCCGGATCGCCGCCAGGCTATCACCGCGGCCGACTTCCAGGTGGGCGCCGGGCTGACGGTAATTCTCGCCTGCGGCCAGCTTGTGATTGAACGGCTGGGCGGATTTGGCCATCAGGTCAGCGCCCGGCTTCTTGAAATCATAGTCGGTATGGACATAGGCGCCCGGCCGCACCGAACTCCCCGGAATCCATTCGGTAATGTATTCGACATCGCGCCGGGAGCCCTGCCCCTCAAAGTGGTACGGCACTTTTTCATAGCCCGGCGCCGGCTTGAGCTTGCTCATCGCATCAGCAAGCACAAGCGTGTGCTTGCCCTCGCCATGCTCGAAGAAATACAGGATGCCCTCGTGCTCGAGCAGCCGCTGCACGAAATCGAGATCCGTCTCGTCATATTGCACGCAATATTCGCGCGGCGGATAGGATCCTTGCAGGCGTTTCTCGAATTTTGCCGTGCTATATTTCGAAAATACCTCTTCGACGATTTCGATGACGCTCATGTTCTGGAAAATGCGGCAGTCGATCGTATTGCCGAGAAACCAGAGCCATGGCCGGACGGCTGCTTCGTAATAGGCCAGCCGATCCTCGATCCGGGTGAGGCGAAACTCCGACACGATGCCGCTGAACCAGCGCTGGGGGTCGGCTTCACCTTCGATCGAGACGGGGCCACCCAGCATCTTAAGCGGATCAATATCGTGGCTGGGGCTCACGAACCCGACCGTATAGGCCAGACAACGACTGATCTCATCGCGCCCGACGAGATGTGTAAAGGTCAACAGCTCAGCGCCAACTGGCGTTTGCACCACCGTGGCACGTTGTTCACTTGGCATGGGTCGTGCCCCTCCTCGGCCTGGCCGCCAGCGTGGTGGATTCGAATCTCCAAATCAGGAACTCGAAATCACATCTAACCTCGATGAATGCCAGTCCATGTCGAGCGTAACACATGTTGTTGTGCTGGCCAAAGAGGACCATGAAGCGCCGCCCGGCCCTGCGCTACCAAGAATTCGCTCGCTGCGTTGCGCCAAACGTTATGCGAATTTGGGGTTAGCCACGCTAAAAACATGGAGTATCGTGTCGGCAAGGCCGCCAGCGATCACACAGGCGATTTTCGCATGTTAATCAGTCTGCAGATCAGCAATGTCGATGCCCTGCCCACTGGCGTGGCGCCTGGCTACCGATCGCGTAATCGCAGCTTCAAAATCGGCCGCGAACATTGCGACTGGATCTTGCCTGATCCTGACAAGTTCATCTCAGGCCGGCATTGCCAAATCCGATACGAGGCAGGCGCGTTTTGGCTGCACGACATTTCGCGCAATGGCACTTTCATCAATGGATCGAGCCAACGCATCACCGGTCCGCGCCGGCTAGACCACGGCGACAGGCTCCTGGTCGGCCGCTACGTCATCTTTGTATCGATTGACGACGAGCATGCAACGCCAAGTCATCCGGAGGCCGACCGAAGTTCGACGCAACGACACATGCCGGTCGCGGCCGATCGGCTGCTTGATTCCGGAGGCGAGCCTCTCTTCAGTTCGGCAGAGCGATGGCTCGGGCAAGCACCGCCATCGTCATCGTCGCTGCCTAGGTCCGTCCCCTCGACGACAGACGAGGCGCTGCGGGAAATTGCAATCGGCGCAGGCATCTCGCCGGAATTGTTCCAATTGCGTGATCCGCATGAAGTCGCTGCCGAAATCGGCGCAGTGCTTCGCACGGTGGTCGACCAACTGGCCATGCTGCTGAAGGCACGTGCGGCTGCAAAGACATTGGCCAAGAGCCCACACCGAACGATGATAAGCTCCGCTGAAAACAATCCCCTTAAATTTGTCCCGGGGACCGACGACATACTCGAAATCATGTTCGCGCGGCGCAAGGCTGGCTATCTCGATGCCAGGCGCAGCGTCGAGGACGCGTTCCGCGATCTCAAGGCGCACGAATTTGCCACCTATGCCGCCATGCAAGCTGCACTCTCGCGACTGCTTGACGACCTGTCGCCGGAAGCGATCGGCAAAAAGCTCCCGCCGACATCGTTTACCTCGAAGAAGGCCCAAGCGTGGGACGCTTTTGTCGGCACATGGCGGAGCATGGAGGAAGCCCACGAAAACGGCATGCTGGATATATTCTTGGCCTATTTCAGCGAGGCGTATGCCAAGGCCGACAAGCACAAATAGACCTGCGCAACATACTGCACCGCTGTAGCTGACGAAGAAAAGAGCGTCGGCGCAACGCATCATGTTCCAATCGACAACATCTGGGACTACGATCACATACGACAGTTCGCCAAGCGGGTAAGCCTGATTGACCTGGGGGTCTGCGGCAAATGTCACATTGCGGCGCCATAGTTTGTTGTAGCTCCGGACCGCCTTACCGGAAGGACCATTGCCTGCCCTATCCAGCCAGGAAAGATCTGGCGCCTCTCGCACGCGAGCGCGGACACTGCACGGCAGCGGCATATCGGCGATGAGCTCGAAGGACGATCCTTTCGGCCCGGTCGGCAAGACCGTCATCCGCACCAATCCACGACGCGGGCAGAATGCGAAATCAGCCGCAAACGAACCGATTGCGAAGGCCGTCGCGCCCCCGCATGTCAAGGAATCGACAGTTTTCGATCCTGAAATAGGTCGGCATATGCCGCCGGACTGGACATCCGGAACCATTCTTTATCAGGGAGCATCGTCCGGTACAGCGGCCAGAGCCCAGGCGGCCGGGTCAAGGCCGAGCATTCAGCAGGAGGTGCTGCTCGGCGCCGCAGACACGGTAAAATATTCGACGGCAAATCCGATCCTCGCTGGGTCAGCACCGTTGCTCGTCCTGTTCGGGCATCTCAGGCTCGTGCCGGTCGAAAGACAGGCGGCGCCATTGGCCGAACATATCGCCGATGCGATCGAGAGGTTCGACTGGACGCTGGAGAAGTCAGGGGTTCCCGAAGAGGATGCGCGGATCGCGAAGTTTGCCCTTTGCGAAACGGCCGACGATCTTGTGGGCAACCTGCCTTGGGCCGGCGAGGACACCTGGGCACAGCACAGTATGCTGTCGCGGTTCTTTCACATCGAGCCCACCGGCGCCGGCTTTTACGAAGCACTGAATAAGGTGCTGGCCAATCCTGAGCCACACTTAGACCTGCTCGAGCTGATGCATGTCTGCCTATCCCTGGGATTTGAGGGCCAGTATCGTGGCCTGGCGCGCGACGATACCAGTCTCGAACGTGTGCGGCGCGACGTCTACGAGACGCTTCGCTACTTCAGGGCCCGCGCCGGAGAGGACATCTCCCCCCGCTGGCAAGGCATGGCCGCTATGATGGTGCCGTCTTCGACCCGCCTGCCGCTCTGGGGTGTTGCTGCAGCGGCGTCAGCCCTGGTGACGGCCGCGTTCTTCACGTTGCGGGCGTTCATGACCGATGAAGGCGATGCTGCAGCCAGACAATTGCTGGCGCTCAATCCCTCGACGCCTGTGACGATCGAGCGCGCCAGTGTGGAACCCCCACTTGCCAAACCGGTGACAGCCGCCTCGCCTGCCGTGACCGGCCAGATCGACCGCATCCGCTCAGCACTGTCCACGCAAGTCGAGCGCGGCGGGATGACCATCGGCACAAAAGGCGACTTCATCGTAGTGGAGATCAACAATCAATTGTTGTTTCAGCCAGGCAAGACCGAAGTGAAGCCCGAGTTTCTGCCACTGGCCACACAGATTGCCGCAGCCCTTGAGCACGAGCCAGGGCCAATCACGATCGTTGGCCACACGGATAATGTGAAACCACGGAAATCAAGCACGTTCAAATCGAATTTTGACCTTTCGGTCGCCCGCGCGAAGGCTGTTGAGACAATGATCGCCGCGAAGCTTAGCGATCCCTCGCGAGTAACCGCCGAGGGCAAGGGCGAAGATGAGCCAATTGCCGACAATGCGATGTCCGAGGGCCGCGCCAAGAACCGCCGTGTCGACGTGATGATCCCCAAGGAGGAAACGCTGTGAACACCGCCGGTGGGAAACGCCAATGATGCGTTGGCTGCCGCGGATATTCAGCACGGCCGCGTTGGCCGGTTTCGCGGCGGCGATCTGGTTTGCTGGACCTTTGATCCGCTTCGCCGATATCCGGCCGCTGGGACCTGTCTGGTTGCGCGCGATAATCATCGGCACGATCGTGGCGACCGCGGCCCTCGTTTACGCAGTGCGCGTCTGGCAGGTGAGAAAGGCACAAAAAGCGCTCGAGACGGTCGTTGCCCGCAACGACGGGGGCAATGACGATTCACCGGTGCTCGAGGCGCGCATGAGTGAGGCCATCGCAGCACTCAAGCGGTCGAGCGGCAAGCGCAGTTTCCTCTATGACATTCCCTGGTACATCGTCATTGGTCCGCCGGGCGCCGGCAAGACGACGGCACTGATCAATTCGGGTCTGAATTTTCCGCTCGCCGGTTCAGGAGACGCCCAGCCGGTGGCCGGTGTTGGCGGCACCCGCTCCTGCGACTGGTGGTTTACCGAAGAGGCCGTGCTGATCGACACGGCGGGACGCTACACCACGCAGGATTCCAATGCTGGAAGCGACAGCAAGAGCTGGCTTGCGTTTTTGTCACTGCTCAAGAAATACCGCACCAGACAACCGATCAACGGGGTTATCCTGGCCATCAGCCTTGCCGATCTCATCAGCCTCGATGACCAGCAGCTGGACGCCCATGTCGTTGAAATACGCAGTCGCCTGAGGGAGATCCACGAGACGCTGAAAATCCAGTTTCCGGTGTACCTGCTTTTCACCAAGGCCGATCTTGTTTCCGGCTTCATGGAGTATTTCGGCAGTTTCGAGGAGCCCCGCAGGCGCAAGGTCTGGGGCGCAACATTCCAGACCACCGACCGCAACAAGAACATGGCCCGTGAGGCTCCGGCCGAATTCGATGCACTGGCGAACCGATTGGCGGACGAGATAGCTGACCGCCTGCAGGAAGAGCCTGATCCGGTCTCGCGCATATCGATCTTTGGCTTTCCGGCCCAGTTTTACGCGCTCAAGGGCCGAATTGCCGGTTTCGTGACCAGCCTGTTCGATCCGGTCCGCAGCCAGGTGAATGTCAGCTTGCGTGGGCTCTACTTCTCGTCGGGGACCCAAGAGGGAACGCCGATCGATCAGGTGTTGGGCGCAATCGGCCGCAGTTTCGGCAACAATTCCCGCCCCCATCTGTCCGGGACCGGCAAGAGCTTCTTTTTGCACGACCTCCTGACTGATGTCATTTTCGCTGAATCCGGATGGGTTTCCTATGACCGAGCGACCGAGAAGCGGGCGGCGGTTCTCCGATATTGCGGCTTTGGCATCATAGCCTTGATCACAGCCATAGCCCTTGGCACGCTCGGGATGAGCTTCATGGCCAACCGCTCGCTGATCGCCTCCACGACGCAGGCGATGGGCCAATATCGCGTGACAGCGGACGCCCTGCTCAAAAGCACGACGGTCACCGATGTCGACCTTGAAAACGTCATCGGGCCGCTCGACCAGTTGCGCAACATGCCGGCCGGTTTTGAAACCAGTGACTTACCGACCCCGATCGAGGAAACGGTCGGCCTTAGCCAGCGGGAAAGGCTTCTTTCGGCATCGACAACGGCCTACCGGCAAGCACTGGAACGAATGTTGCGGTCGCGTCTGCTTGTTCAGGCGGAGCGGACCGTCCAGGCGACGATGGCTGAGCCCGCCGCGCTCTACGAACCGCTCAAGATCTACCTGATGCTCGGCGGCAAGGCACCCAAGGTCGATGACGCATTGATCATCTCCTGGATGAAGCAGGATTGGGAACAGAACCGGTATCCAGGCGAGAGCAACCGCGAAGGACGCGCGCAGCTCGAAAAGCACTTACGCGCCATGCTTGCGTTGGACGATGCCTATGATCCAGTTTTCGAACTCAACCAGCCGCTTGTGGAAGCCGCTCAGCGTTCGCTCGGACGTATGAGCCTTGCGGATCGCGCGTCAGCATTGATCAAGTCGGCGGTGTATGCGGCTGCGCTGGACGATTTTGCTGTCTCTCAAAAAGCTGGAACCGAAGCGCAGCTTGTGTTCGAGCGCGTCGATGGCGGCGATCTGTCGAAGCTTCGTATTCCCGGTCTCTACACCCATGCCGGATTCAACAACTTTTATCTCGGACAGCTTTCGCGCATTGCGCAGACACTCGACGACGACCAGTGGGTTCTGGGAGGTGGCGGCGAGCAAGGCGGCATCGATCAGGAGTTGCTCAAACTCGGCCCCGAACTTCTCGACCGCTACGGCAAGCAGTTCGCAGCCGCATGGAACAGCGTTCTCGATGGCTTGAAATTCAAAGCCATGCTGAACGACAAGCCGCACTATGTCGCGCTTTCCGCCGTTGCCTCACCAAGCTCGCCGATCGAACAGCTTTTTACTGCGATCGCCGAGGAAACAGCCCTGGCGCGCGACTCTGTCTCCGGCGAAGACTCGGGCACTGGGATGCAAGCTGGGACCGTTATGCGCCAGTCCCAGGACGCCGCAGACATGGCCAAGGGCCTGGCTCGCATCGGCATTCAAATTAGCTCCGCAAAATCGCAAAGCCGTGCTGGTACCGGGTCCGCGAAATTTCAAACCCAGAGCCCTGGGGCAAACATCGAAGCTCAGTTCAGGTCCTTCCAGGCTCTGGTAAGCGGGCCTTTTGGACACCGACCGATCGATGCGCTGACCCAGAATTTTCGCGATATCCACCAGAGCCTGCAACTGGCAACCGAGGTCCCTTCGCAGACGGAACATGTCAACGCCAACCTGCAGCTGCAGATAGCCACCCTTCGCGCCAATGCATCGCGTCTGCCCAAGCAACTCGGCAGAATAGTCAACGCAACCGCAGACGAATTTGAGGGCAACGCGGCTGAAATTTCGTTGACGAATTTGAACGAGATGCTCGACCAGGCCGTCACGCAGACCTGCGAGGAGGCGGTCAACGGCCGCTACCCCTTCGCCGGCGATGGTGCCAAGGATATTGCGATGGCGGACTTCGCCAAGTTGTTCTCTCCGGGCGGCCTGATGGATCGGTTCTTCGCACAAAACCTTGCTTCCTTGATTGACATGAGCGGCCAGGACTGGAGCTGGAAACAGAATGCGCGCTTTGGACGCGACCTGTCGAAGTCGACGCTGAAAAACTTTCAGCTGGCTGCGGAAATCCGCGGCGCATTTTTCCCTTCGGGCGGGTCAATGCCGTCGGTCAACCTGACCTTTACCCCGTTCTCGCTGAACGGTGATGCAGATACTGCGATGCTCGACGTCGATGGCCAGATCGTCCAGAGCAACCAGGCGGGTAACACGCCAAGCACTGTGTCCTGGCCGACCGGTGCGGCCTCGACATCCGCCAGTCTGAGGCTGATGCCAGAAATGCCGGGCCGCGAATCAGCAATCAGGTTCGAAGGGCCGTGGTCGCTCAAGCGGTTGCTGGACAAGGCGACGATCACCAGCAAAGACGGCTCTGTTGAGGCGCGCTTCGTAATCGGCGGACGCGACGTCAGCTATACGATCCAGACCGGTTCCGGACCCAGCCCCTTCCTCCTTCCCGCACTTTCTGCATTCAGCTGTCCGAAGGCGTTTTGAGAGGATTTGAGCCTCACCTGGTGAGCTTTCCCACAACGCAGGTTCACACACAACGCAATGGTCTCGGGCTCCGTTGACAGCCTTCAGCAGCCTCGGACCCCCTATATCTCGCCCCAACGCCTGTCGAAGGCCCTAGGTGTGAAGATTGCCAATCTGGCGCAGCTGACAGGCGTCCATCGAAATACGTTGCGCAACCCTTTATCCGAGCGCCTGTGGGGCAGGATGCGCGAAATGGTGAAAGTGATCTCGGCGGCGACGGAACTCACTGGCGATATTGACACGGCCTTTTATTGGTATCGCAACGAGCCGATCGACGTTCCGCCTCGCGTCGTCAATGACCCTCGCCATCAAGGCTCTTCCGAAAAGCGTCACGCGCTCAAAGCTAAATTTCGGTACTTTAATATTGCAGCATATGGCAAAGTGGCGCTAGCGAGCGCCTGAGAGTGCGCTGCAGAGGACGCTTCGAGAAGCGCTTGGTGGCAAGTTGAGCGATGTCGCCCTTTCCTTTGAAAGCTTCGGCGTGAGCCACAATGGCTGTGTCCGTGAGCACAATGAAGACAACTATCTGGTCGAGCCACGGACTGGCCTGTGGGTGGTGGCCGACGGAATGGGTGGGCATGAAGCCGGAGAGGTCGCTTCAGCCAGCATTGTCGATCATCTGGCCACGATCGGCATTGCCAGTTCCGCCCCGGATCTTCGTGCGCGCTTCGAGGACAGGCTGAGCCGCGCCAACGCCGAGATCCGCAAGATATCCGAATCCCGCGGCATAACCATCGGCTCCACCGTTGCCGCCCTGTTGGCGATGGATGGGCGATTTGCCTGCCTGTGGGCAGGCGACAGCCGGGTTTATCTGATCCGCAACGCCTCGATCTCGCAGATATCGAAGGACCACACCGAAGTTCAGGAACTTCTCGACCGCGGTATGATCAGCGCAGCCGAGGCGCTCACCTGGCCGCGCCGCAATGTCATCACGCATGCGGTAGGCGTGAGCGACGAAATCGTCATCGATTTCCAGCAAGGGGAAATCATGCCGGGAGACATCTTTGTGTTGTGCACCGATGGGCTGACGGCGCATTTGACCGATGCCGAAATCGGCGCCGCGGTCGTGACTGCAACACCTCAGGCGGCCTGTGAGGCTCTGCTGAAAACGGTGCTGGAGCGAGGCGGGACAGACAATGTCACGATTGTGCTGGTAAAATTCGCAAACAGAAGCAATGGACACCCCCCCTACCCTGATCTGTCCAGAGCGGAGGGTTGAGGCCGATGAGCGCCGACGACAAGACGCGAATATCGCCGCAGCTGGCCAACACCGCCGTCGGCACGCAGCTCAGCGGCATCTACGAACTTGACGAGCGGATCGCATTCGGCGGCATGGGTGAGGTCTACCGCGGCCACAACATCCAGACTGGCGACCATGTCGCGATCAAGATCGTCCTGCCCGAATTTGCCCGTGACCCGACGATCTTGTCCTTGTTCCGCAAGGAAGCGTCGATCCTCAATCACCTCTCACATGATGCGGTCGTGAGATATCACGTCTTCACGATCGATCCAGGGATCGGTCGTCCCTATCTTGCGATGGAATTCGTCGACGGCGAGTCGCTATACGACATCATCCGACGTGGCCCGATGCCGACTGAAGAGGTGCGCAAGCTCTGCCATCGCCTCACGTCGGGTCTGAGCGCCGTGCATGAAGCGGGAGCAATTCACCGCGATCTCTCCCCGGACAACATCATCTTGCCGGGAGGTCGGGTGGATCGCGCCAAGATCATCGATTTCGGAATCGCGCGATCGGCGACCGTCGGCGGTGAGACCCTGATCGGCGGAAAATTCGCGGGAAAGTACAACTACGTTTCCCCCGAACAGCTTGGGCTATACAGCGGCGATGTCAGCGAGCAGTCCGACATCTACAGCCTGGGGCTGGTGCTGGTTGCCGCCCTGCGCGGCAAGCCGATCGACATGAGCGGGTCGCAATTCGAGATCATCGAAAAGCGCCGGACCGTGCCCGACCTGTCCGACATCGACGCCGATTTTCGCGGCATTGTTGAAGCCATGCTGCAGCCGGATCCGCGAGACCGCCCGGTGAGCATGGCGGAAATCGCCAGGATGACGCGTGACGAGGACGAAGGGACAACGCCGCCGACGTTTACCCCAAACCGCGACAGGCCGGGTTTGCCACGAGCGGGGCAAACCCTTGCGCCCGATCTGAAGGCCTCATCCCCGCAATCCAATGTCTTGGGCCATGACGCGCCTTTGGCAGGCTCGGGCGGGCAGCGCTTTGTCCCGCATGTCCGGCCAGCGCTTTTGTCCGAACCGCGGGCCTCACCGGTCGCCGCGCCGCCACGTGCGGTCGTGGGCGCTGTTCCCGGCAAATCCACAAAGGGCCGAGCCATCGCAATCTCTGCCTTCGCGACATTGGCTCTCGCCTCAGCTGCCGGCCTTTATTTCAGCGGCTTTACAACGCCCCCCGCGCCGAGCGCCGGCAAGACCTCGCTTTCCGCGCCAGAGCCACCACAACCTACACCACAAGCAACAATGCCTGTCCCCGAAGCATCAATTCCTGAGGCAGAGGCATCAAAGCCGCTGGCGACGGACAATGTTGCGGACTCCCCTGAGCCGCTACAGGAAGTTCCAGCCCCAAAGCCGCAAACGGAGGCCACATTAGCGCCAGCTGAAAATCAGGCGGAGGCCGCCGCGGCTCGAACGCCCCCGCCGGCAGCGTCGCCCAAGATGCTCCCGAAACCCGAGGAAACGTTGATGCCGTCGGCAAGTGGGGCGCAACCGCCCGCGGAAAACGCAACGCCATCAGTTCAGCCCGATACGCCCCCGCCGCCTGCCAAGATTGCTCCCGCCCTCCCGCCGGTCGAAAAAGCTCCGACGGCGCCCGCGACCCAGTCAGGTGCCGCGGCGAGCCAGAAGCCTGAACATCAGGCAAGCCACCAGGCGGAGGCGAAACCGGCCACGCCCGCCCCCAAACCGGCTGCAGACCAGGCAGATGCGACGAACGCACAGGAGCAGCAGCCCGACCTCCCGCCGGCCAAACACCAGGCAAGCCGGCCGGCGAAGGCGATACCAGCAGCGCCCGTTCCAGAGCCGGCTGCACGCCAGGCGGATGCGACGAGGGCAAAGGAGCAGCAGGCCGACTTGCCGGCGGCCAGAGAACCAGACCAGGCCATTGTCGCCCTGAACCTGCCTAAGCCAGAAGTTGCCCCGGTAATCGACGATATAGCGCAACGTGTCTCGTGGGTTCGCGACTTCAGCGGCGGCGACTGTTTCTACGCCGCCGTGACTTCGATAACCGACAAGACCGCTGCCATCGAAGGATTTGGAACCGCGGTCCAGCCATTCGAGCAGATGCTGGCTGATTTCCAGGCAAAGTTCCACGTTGAGCCGGACATCAACGTGCGCCTCATTGAGCCGAGCCAGTGCGAAGTCACCAACTTCCTGCGCTTTCTGGGGCAGGCTGCTGGCGACAAGCCGCAGCTTGTTCTCGATCGAACATCGGTGCCAAATGGTACGCCGATCAGCGGTACGCTGGTGACGCGTGGCGGGCTCATTTCCAGCGTGCTGCTGATCGACCACAAAGGCATGATGTTCAACCTCGATGACCGCATGGTCGTTCAATCGGACAAGGCCACCTTCAGCATCCCGATCGGTCTCGGCGCCGCCGACAGGGCTGCAGGCAAGGCCGTGCCGCAGATCATCATGGTGATCACCGGCCCCCAGGATATCCAGGCGGCTGCGTTCTCCACGCCAATGCCAGCCTCGCAGCTGTTGCCCAAAATTCTCGAGGAAATCGAGGCCAACGGATCCAAGTTCTCGGCCAGTGCCAAGTATTTCCGGCTCGGCGGGTAGCATGGGCGTCCGATGGAACCACGTAGCTCGCGTCTGCCCCGCTCGTCGTCTGACCTGCCCGTAAAGCAGCGTGGTCGGCTTCGGACCTTGCTTGCCTCGAGGGGTCGCATGAGGCTTGCGGTCGTTTCGGCCGCCGCGTTGCTGGCCGTGCTCTCATGCAACGAAGCGCGCGCCGAATTCACGGTGTGCAATCAGACGCTCGACGTCGTCAACCTCGCCGTCGGCCAGGAGGTCGATAATGCCAACCAGACCGATGGCTGGTGGACCATCGGCGCAAATCAGTGCGTGAACGTCATCCGCGAGGAACTGACGAACCGCTACATCTACCTCTACGCCACTGACGTTTTCGGCCACGCCATCCTGACCGGATCGACCGAAATGTGCATTGAGCGGCGACGTTTCTCGATACGCGGCATCGACGAATGCTGGCAGCGCGGCCATATTGCCGCGCGATTTGTTGAAGTCGATACGCTTGAACAGGTGCGGTGGACATTTTTCCTGAGCGGAAGCAGTCCGTGACGCACGCTATCGACACCAGCTTCAAGGAAAAGAAGCAAGCACGCGCTGCCCTTCGCCGGCGCACGTTTTGGCGCAGGCTTCTTGCCGGCTTCGCCACGGTTTTCCTGTGTTCGATTGCCGCCGGCTTCTATCTCACCGCAGACTATTGGTCGTTTGGCGACGAAGACGAGGAGCTGCATGCGGTCGAAGGAGCCGACGATGTGCCCGCTGATGCCTCTGTTTATGTGCCTGCCATTATCGGCCTGGCGGGGGACCCGATGTGGATCACGCTCGCACCCGATAACGGCGCAGCAACGAAAGGCCACGTGATTCCGCGTCCGGCAGAACTCGACCCGGCAGGGGTTTCGCCACAGATCGAGATCCTGTCCGACGTCATGCTTAGCGCCAGCGAAAAATTCATGACGACGATACCGTCGACGCAGGAGGATTTTGCATTCTTCCAGGCGCAACGAAAGACGGCTCCAGCAGCCTCCAGCGATCTGCAGAACAATCTTCAGCCATTTCCTGCCCCGGATGAACCCGCGCCTGCTGCCGATCAACTGGCCGAAGCCGACGACCCGGAGGCCGGCTGGGGTGAAACAATCGATGCAGGCGATGCAGCTCTTCCGGCGTTCCACAAGACCCAGATCGAAAACAACACCAGCGTCGCAACTGTGACGAACGAATATCAGCGGTTTGAGGCGACGGAAGACACGTTCGTGAAGATCCTCAACGATCGCAGTCTGGATAGCGTTGCGCTCGATGCACATTTCTCCGCCGACGACGCCAACCAGGCAGGCGAGGCGCTGAAGGCCCTCTTCGGCCGGGACGGCCTGGAACCGGGCTATGTCGTGGCCATGCGTGGATACCGGCCCAACCGCGAGACGACAACGATGTCCCTCATGCAGGTGTCGATCTACGCCAAGAACGTCTTTGTCGGTACGCTGACGCGTAATGCCGCGGGCGTGTTGGTATCGGGCGTTGACCCTTGGGTACGCGAAGATCTGTTCAACTACTCGGGCGCGCCGGCGGAAGGCGGCCACAAAAGGCAGTATCGTCTGCTCGACGCGATCTACTCGACTGCGGCACGCAACAGCGTTCCAACCGGCGTGATCGGCGAAGCCATCATGTATCTGTCGAGAGGACAGGATCTGGATGCCTTTGCAAGCGAGGACCAGCGTCTTGTGCTGATCTATTCTCAGACGCCGCGCGGCAAGGACGAAGGCGCCGGCCGCGTGCTGTATGTTGGTGTCCAGGGCACGACAAAAAGTCTCGACTGTTTCGTCTTCCAGCAGGGTGATGGCCAGTTTGCATGCGTGACAGGCGACGATCAGGTCCGTTCGCTGACGGTCACCAATGGCATGGTCACACCGGTCAACGGGGTCTTGACCTCGACCTTCGGGCCGCGCAAGCATCCAATTCTAGGCACCGTTCGCATCCACAAGGGCGTCGACTGGGCGGCGCCGGTCGGCACGCCGATCGCAGCCGCCTTCGATGGCGAAATCAGCTTCCAGGGCAATGGGGGCGGCTACGGCAATCTAGTCAAGATTTCGCACGGAAGCGGGCGCGAGACGCGCTATGCGCATATGCAGAAATTCGCAATCGAGGGCGGCGTCGGCAGCAAGGTGAAGGCTGGCGACATCATTGGCTATATCGGCACCACCGGCCTTTCGACCGGACCGCATTTGCATTTCGAACTCTATCAGAATGGCGCGGCGATCGACCCACTGGGCACGGTTACCGCGGTCGCTTCGGATCTTTCCGCCGTGGAAACGCTCACCGACCGTATCGTTCATGTCGAAAGTGGCGGCAGCTCCCGTGCCAAGAACCCAAATTCTTCAGCGACCGGCGCCGGCCAATTCATCACAAAGACCTGGATCCGGATGATGAACACTTACCGCCCCGAACTTGCACGCACACTCTCGACTGCCGACCTGCTCGCCCTGCGATATGACGCCACGATCTCGCGCGAGATGGTTCGCAATCTGGCGCGAGAAGGCGAAGCCTATCTTCGGGCGCGCGGCCACCAGATCACAGCCGGCCGGCTCTATCTCTGCCACTTTCTCGGCATGGTGGGCGCGCATCAGGTGCTGTCGGCATCGGGTTCCGCGCAATTGAGCGCCGTGCTCGGGTCAGCCGTCATTCAGGCCAATCCCTTTCTGACGGGCAAGACCGCCAGCTATGTCGCGGACTGGGCCGAAAGAAAGATGGGTCGCAAGCTGAGCCCAGCCACAACCACGGCGGGCCAGCAGACGACGACCACCACGGAGGTCCGGCAGACGTCGCCCGAGTTCGCAAAGTACAAACAGGTGATCACGGCGATGCTGAGCTCTGTTCAGAATGCGCTTTGAGCCTGTGCATGGCCCCGGCAAATCGTAACCGCTTGGGTGCACGCAGACGACCGGTTTTCGGTCCAACGAGTGCTGTACTTCGACCTTGTTAGCAGATGTTTTTCTGGTCTGCGCACTATCGAACCGTGGCCAAGATCACGTACGCCACGGCGGTTGTATTCGTCACGTTCTGCAAGAATGGCCGGCTATTTTCGAGTAGAAGCGTCCGGCACCGAGAGAATTCAAGGCGATCGCTGATGCGGCCGATGGCGGTGCTGAGCCGAGCCTGCCCGGTGTCGGCAAGTTCAAGGTGAAGGAAACACCTGAACGCGAGGGCCGCAACCCGTCGACGGGCGCGACCATCAAGATCTCCGCCTCGAAGAAGCTGTCCTTCACGCCGGCTAAGGCCACCAACGGCTGATCCTTTGCCGGTATGTACCCTGACACAAAGACCCCGGTGGTCTACCTTGTGGGGATCAGGTGCAGTGTAGTCTTCCCGCCCTTCACCGCCGCCCCCGACAGCTTGCGGTCAAAGCTCGCAAGTTGGCCGCCATGCGCCTTGGCGAGCGCAAGAAGATAGGTATCGGTGACCTGTGCCGAGGT
>NZ_JAMYVA010000008.1:0-209448 GCF_040323505.1 Mesorhizobium sp. M0040 | reverse complement strand
ACGGGTGATTTCAGTCCAGGCCATCGTGATCTCCATCGAATCTCGCAAATCCGACAGAATCACAACCTGCTGAAATCACTCAACTCTTTTTGGAACGGACACTGAGACCCAACCCACTCTGATCGATCTCCTGGAATATTTTGGGTTCCAGCATACCGCAACAAAGGAAGATGAGGAGCGGATCTACGAGAAAATGCTGTCGCCTGCTGCACTCCCACCCGTTCCCAGCCAAAGCAGCTTTGACACACACCGCCTGAACTATCCTCGCTTTGTGGTTACTGAGGAGACCGAGGCCTTCGGGATCCCGATACAAGAAGCCTACCATGACGTTCTTTATCCGGACCTTCGCCAGCTTGTGCAGTTTGAATTGTTCGATCCACAAGGCCGCGGTGGAGGCCCCAAACGACCTGGAAACACCATCCGCAAGGTCTATCTTTGCCGCGCGCCGTCCAACCTGGGTGCCCCTGGGGCACTGCTAATGTTCTACAAGGGAAAATCCGACCTCAAGCCATCACAGGCGATTACGGCAATTGGCATTTTGGAAGATATGAAGCTCGCGGAATCGACCCGCGATCTTTTATTGATGACTGGTGGTCGCTCCGTCTACAGCGAGAAGGACCTTGAGGCTTGGCAGGCGACGCCAACGCGTCCCGTTAAGGTGATTAATTATCTCCTAGCCGCATACATGGAGCCCGCAATCCCGATCGCTCGGCTCAGACAGATGGGAGTCTTTGGTGCCCATCCTCCACAGTCGATCTTTCGGATCACGACAGCAAAGTTACGACAGCTGTTGGCCGGTCGTGATCTCGGATTCACGCCATGACAAACCGACGCGTTGTCATCGCTTTGCGGCTAGTGACGCATCATGCGCAAAACCGGTACAGCTTAAATGGCCTGGCCGGCGGCTAGGATAGCGCCTCTTTGATTAGGAGTCATAACGGCGCTTGGGTTCTGGCCCACTCTCCACTCCTCAGCGCACCGCCCGGCGCCGGCCCTCCACCGTATCAAGCCGTTCCTGCAAATGCCCATTCAGCACAATCATCTCCTTGAGCGCCTTCACCGCATCGCCCTGGTGCTGGGCAATGAACTTGTCGGCGATGGCCTGCAGGGCTGCCTCCTGGCGGCTGTCCAGCCTCACGATGTGGTCCATGACGACGGCTCCGATCGTTCCTGTTGAAATTGAACAAAACGGGAACAAAAGTGTCAAGAGCGAATTGACTCTGCGAGGAATGCCTTCCTATTTGTCAGCAGGCGGGGCGGTTGCTCACAAATCGAGGAGAGCCGCGATGGGCAGACGAAAAAGCCGGTTCGACAGGCTGTCGGCGAGGGATGCGGAGGCGATCATCAGCGACGCTTTGAGCCTGCGCCGGACGGTGCTGTCGTCGCAGCTGCATCTTAGGGCGCATGGCGAGCTATTCTGGCAGCTTTGCGGGCTTGTCGAGAAATTGCACGAGGTGCTGGCCAGCGTAGCGGAGAAGGAGCCCGATTATCGGATGGCGGAGCTTGGCCTGCTTCCCCTCCCCGAGGATTACTCGACGCGGAAATGAGCCATGGCCGGGCCGATGGACAGCGTTGGACGTGCCGCCAAGGCCAACATGCTGCTTATCGTGGAGTGCGGCCATTGCTACCATGTTGGACGGTTCAGGGCGAATGACGTGGCCCAGGTGGTGGGCTGGAACAAACCGCTGCAAGCCATCAGGTTCAGGTGCAAGCGATGCAGCCGCAAGGACACGACGGTGAGGACGCAGTTCATCGACCAGGATCATCCGCCCAAGGGCTACATCTGGGTGCTGCAGAAATTCAAGCGCTAAAACAATGAGCCCTGCGCGGGCGCCTGCTCCGGAAACTTGATCTGCGTCGCCGGTTTTTCGACGATCACCAGCGCATCATCGGGCGCCGTGCGCTGCAGGTGCCTTGCCTCCGACCACGGCGCGGTGAGCCAGGTCTCGGTTTCTTCCGGCGTGGTCAGGATCACCGGCATCGCCTTCTCGTGGATCGGCGCGATCAGCGCGTTGGGCTGCGTCGTCATGAAGCCATAGACCTGGTGATCGCCGGGGCCGTCCTTGACCTTGCGAAGGCCCTGCCAATGCGTCCACAGGCCGGCAAAGAAGAACAGCGGGCGGTCCTCGCCGAGTGCAAACCAGTAGTTGCGCTGGATGCCGGTCTCGGGGTCCTTGTCGCCGGGCGTCGGGCTGGGCTCGGCGAAGCTGGTGACGGGCACCACGCAGCGGTTCTCGATGCCGAGATATTGCTGCCAGTGGCCGTATTGCGGATTGCGGATGTTGGTGGTGCCGTAGTCGGCCTTGCCCTTGACCCGCTCCAGTGGCGTCGGCATGCCCCACAGCAGATTGGCCAATTCGCGTTCGCCGTCCGGCGCGTTGCGCACCACCGGGCCGGGCTGGTTGGGATAGATGTCGATGGAGGGTTCGAGATTGCCGAGGATGTCGCGCAAGGCGCGGGTCCACTGGCGGATGGCCTCCTGGCTGGTCGTGATGTTGTAGAGATTGCACATTTTCAGGCCGTTCCCGGATGCTCAGGCATCTTGTTGGAAACGGCCCGGAATTTCCAGCGCTGTCCGTTGGGTTGCTGACACGGCAGGCCGTGTCAGCAATGGCTTTGTGAGACCTACCGCGCCGATTGTCTCATAGCTTGTGCGGCTACCGCCGCGAGAAAAGCCCTCGCCGCGGCATCGCAGGCCGCTCGAGACGGGCCTTTGGCGAAAAGAAGAAGCTCGGCGGCTCGAATGTTGAGCCCGTGCTTCCTTGCGAATGTGGCTAGATCGTAAGGCTTGTTGTCGTAAGGTTCGTCGTAGTCGATCGTCAGATCGTAGTTTTCTTTCATTTTCTTCCTCCCGTTAGCGATCTCCCCCCTCCTGTCGCTAACGCAAAATTAACGTCGATGGCGGCGGGCGAGTCCACCAATCAGAGATTGTGTAAAAAACGTACGAGCTCGCATGCTCACCCTCGCAACGGGCCTGCGAGCAATCGCCGCGGACCGGACCGGTCGAAAGAGCCGATTATGATGGCAATGTTGGAAAGGCTGCCACGGCCTGGTGCTACGGGTGTCCGAGACGCCTAGCGTGCCTAAATGGCCGGCATTTTCATCTTCCAGGCCCCGGTCCGCAGCCGGCCTCGTTGGGTCCGGCTAAAGGATAAATCCGGCTAATAACACTGTAAGGAGCAGCGACAGCGGAACGGCCGCAAGACACCAGATCTCCAACGTGTTGTTTTGCAGCGGGTCCATCATCAGCCTCACTTTTTGGTTTGTCATTGTGACACTAACGGTTGGTCGGAGGTAGCGGTTCCAAGCGACGCCGTTCATAGAGCGCTGCCTATGCTGCATATTAGCAACAGCTTGACGACCGCTACGTACCGCTTGGACAACTTCACTGGCGCCGGTGGATGCGTATTCCGCAGGACTGCAAGCGCCCCTCGGCATCAGTCGTGCGGGGATCGATCGCCGCCCATCATCAGCGCCGAGCCGGTCATGCCCCGGAACCCAATGGCTGCATCTATCTCCGGCCGAAGTTTCGCTACCACCGAACCGATCCGATGTTCACTCCAGCCAGCGATGCGCGTTTACAGGGACCTAAGTCTGACCTGCCTGCGCAATGGTCTTGTGTACGGCCGGCGTCGGGAACAACTGCGCCCGTCTTCAGTTGATGGCGTCACCTCCTCGAGGAGACATCGGCGCAGAATCAGTCCCTTCATGCGCTGATTAGGGTCCGCCTGCCATTGCTGGATTTGGCAGGCGGACCCTTGGTTCTGTACGCTCCAGATGGAAAGCGGGTAAGCTCGGGATCACTCATCATCCCAGAAATCCCGTAGAGACGTATGGCGGAGGTCTTCCTCGCCCCTGAGATGCTTGACCTGGCTTGACATCCGAGACGACCTCCCAGCGCGTGCACGCAGCGGGTCGCCCAGCGCGCGCACGCAGCGGGGTCGCCCTCAGCCTTCCAGCGCCTCGTGCTGGTAAAGCTCGTCCATGCTGAGCGTCGCAAGCGCGGCGAACGGCGCCTGCTTTTTCACGCGGCCGTGGCTCAGGATCACGACGTCGTCGCAGAACGAGATGGTGCTGCGATGATGGCTGATGACAATGGTGGTGCGGCGGCCGGCGCGCGACTTCAGCGTCTCGACGATTGCCGCCTCCGACAGGCCGTCCACCGCATTGGTGGCTTCGTCCAGGATGAGGATATCGGGATCGCGCACCAGCGCTCTGGCCAGCGCGATCCGCTGTCGCTGTCCCGCTGAAAGATTGACGCCGCGGTAGCCGACGACCGTCCGGTAGCCTTGCGGCAGTTGCTCGATGAAGTCATGGGCTTCGGCCAGCCTTGCGGCGCGCTCGGCGTCGTCGGCCGAGGCCGCGTCCTGGCCGTAGATGATGTTGTCGAAAATCGTGCCGTCGACCAGCTCCAGCTCCTGGCTGGCGAGCGCGATGTGCGTTCGCCATTGGCTGGGGTCGATGCGGTCCAGAGGCGATCCATCAACGAGGATCCTGCCGCTATCCGGTTCGACGAAGCGGCACAAAAGATTGACGATCGTCGTCTTGCCGGCGCCCGACCGGCCGATCAGCGCGGTCGAGCGGCCGCTGCGGAGGTCGAAGCTCGCCGCATGCAGCACCACCGCGCGCTGTTCCGAACCAGAATAGGTAAAGGTGACGTCTTCGAACTTGATGCCTTGGCTGAGCCCGGGGAATGGGCTGTTGCCTTGCGGCGGCTGGGGCTTGTCGGACGGGTCCAGCATCCACGTCACCTCTTCAAGCGATCCACTCAGGCCCTGCAGCTGGCTCCAGGCCATTTGCAGCGACCGCATATAGGGCTGCAGCCTGTAGAGCAGGATCACGAAGGCGACGATCAGCGGGAAGGAAACATTGGCGAACCAGGCGCCGATCACCACCGCCAGGAACAGCATGGCGTGCAGAACCTCGGTCACCGGCGGCAAAGCTCCCTGACGCGTCAAAAGCACGAACGCCGCCCGGCGCACCGCATCCGATGCCTGGTCGAATGCCGCCTTCTCGCGTTGCTCCTGGCCAAAAATGCGGATCAGCCGCCCGGCATGCACCAGATGCAGCATCTGCGATGCGAGCTGGCTGTTGCGGGAGGCAACGCTGCGGCTCGGCGCCTTCAAATTGGCCGACAGCATGGCGTGCACGACCTGCACCAGCGCCAGCCCGAGCGTGACCAGCAACGTCATCTGCCACGACAGGAGCAGCAGGAAAGCCAACAGGATGATTGCGGCCGACGCGTTGACGATTGCCCCCAACGTGATCTGGATGGCATCCGAGGCCCGCCAGGATTCGTTGGAGATGATGTTGAGCAGCCGTCCCGGGCTTTGCTGCAGGAAGAACGGGTAGCCTACCCTAAGCAGCTGCTCCGACAGCGCGCTGCGGATCGAATGGCTTGCCTTGCCGTAGATGAATGTGGTCAGCAGCGTATTGGCGTAGGCGAACAGGTTCTTCAGCACGATCGAGCCGAGGATGGCGACCGAAATGACGATCAGCCGGTCGCGCTCGCTCAAGCTCGATCCGACATGCTGGAAGACGGCGGAGAAGCCGGCCATGCCGGTCTGCCCTTGCCCCATGATTATGTTCAGCAACGGAATGATCAGGCCGATGCCGAAGCCTTCAAGCGCGGCGCTGAGCAGCCCGAGCACCACCACGGCAGGAAGCAGGCGCAACTGCTTTCTTCCGAGCGCGCGGCGCAGCATCGGCAGGCTGGGCGGCATCAATCGCATGGTGGCGGATCACCTCGCCTCGGCATTTGCCTGTTGCTCCTGTCGCATCTGCGCCGGCTGCGGCGATTTCGCCAGCAAAAGCACCGCGAACTTGGCCGCGCCGAGCAAATTCATGCCGACGATCGGCCAGTGCGACAGCTTGAGTTCACGATCGAACAGCGGGCCTTTCCCCAGTTCGCGCAAGGCCGCCCTCATCGACCAGTAGAAATGCCGAAGCAGCCACGGCGCGTGGCGGATATGCTTCAGGCAAAGCCCGCCATTGCCCATGCTGTAGTCGCGATGCAGCTTTTCGATGGCCTTGCGGTCGCGCCGGCCGTGATGGTGATAGATGGTCATGTCGGGCACATATTCGACCGGAATGCCGAGCAGCACCGCCCGGACGAGATAGTCCGTATCTTCCGCGGAGCGCAGCGGGCCGCCGGCGCCGAACCGTTCGTCGAAACGGCCGATGCGGGCGGCAACATCGCGGTGCATCGTCATGTTGCAGCCAAGCACGAAGCCGCCGGGATGGACATCCGGCGTAAGCCGCGCGCGCACCGGCGACCGCTTTATGGTGAACGGCAGGTCGCGGGGGTCGCCGATCTCGACCCGCCCACCGCGGATGACCCGTTCGCCGGCCGCATAGTGCCGCTGCAGATCGCGCAGATAATCCTTGTGGACCGCGCAATCGTCATCGACGAAGACCAGCACGCGGCCCCGCGCCCGCTCCAGCCCGGCGTTGCGCGCGGCCGCCAATCCGGGTCGCGGCTCGCGAATGGCCGTGAACGGAATGTCCGAAAGTTCGGCTATGCCGGCCAGCCGCTCTGCTGTGCAGTCGGTCGAACCGTTGTCGACAACCACCAGTTCGGCAGAGAAGGCAGCGTAGGCGCGGCACGCTGCCTGGATCGACTTTATGCAAGGCTCGAGCACGTTGACGCGGTCGCGTGTGCAGACAATGAAGCTGACCTCCGGTGCCGGCCCGTGCTGCGGCCGGGGCGACATGGCCGCCGGCACCTTCGAGCGGCCGCGCTGCTGGAGCTGATGGGATTTGACGACCATGCGCTGCTAGCTCAACTGGTTCGAAGGCAAAACCGCCGCGGCCGGCACGGACTGCAGATACCGCGACAAGGCATCCACCTGCCTGGTGACCGACATCGAGGCGAGACTGAAGCGCGGCGCGAAGGCACCGGTGCGAAACACGTACTGCTCGCGGCGCCGGATGAGTTTCCATTTCGCAGTCCGTGTAAGGAATTCGTGCATCAGCAGCGGCTGTCTTTCCCCCGATATCAGCTGATAGAGGAAATAGAACAGGTTCAGCGTGCCAGCCTGGTAGCTCGGCCTCGTCTCGGCCGGCAGCGCGGCAATCCTTTCTTCCAGCCCAAGGATCCATTCGGCGGCACGGCGAACCGTGTCCATCGACAGGACTTCACCGATGCCGCGGAGGTCCTGCGTCTCTTGTACGAGCCCTTCGCGCTCGAGGTTCTCGGCGACGATCTTCAAATGCGTCCTGCGCATTTCGCGCTTGTGCCTGTTGGTCACGCTGTCGTCATGGATACGATAGGCGATCAGGCTTTCGGGGCTCATGGCCGCCGGGTAGCAGTCGGTCAGCCGCCTGAACAGGTCGAAATCCTCGGCATGCTTGTAGCTGGTATCGTAATATAGAACATCTTCTTCTATGACATTCCTGTTGTATACCACGGTGGAATGCATGAAGATCGTGAAGAACATCGACAATATACGCAGCGGATTGTCCTGGAATATCGGATCGGGCGAACCCCTGACGACGCGGTTGCCGAGCAAGGTATCGAAACCCGCGCCGCATAGAGCGAGGTCAGGCTGCTGGTTGAACAGCGCGACCTGCCGCGACAGGCGCTGGGGATAGGCGATGTCGTCGGCGTCCATCCTGGCGACCAGATCGCCGCGCGCCACGGCCACGCCTTCGTTCAAAGTTGCGATCAGGCCGCGGTTTTCGCGTGAGATGATCGAGATGCGATTGTCGGCCTGGCGGTATTTCTGCAGGATCTGCAGCGAGTTGTCGGTCGAGCCGTCATCGATGGCGATGACCTCCAGACGCTCGTAATCCTGCCGCAGGATGCTGCCCAGCGCAGCGGCGAGATAAGGTCCGGCATTGTAGATCGGCAGCACGACGGACACCAAGGGAGCAGCCATGATCAGCTCCGATCGGTTCGCTGCAGCTTGCGGGGGAAGCGTGACGCGCCATCGAGCGGCCTGCCCGGATATGCTCCCGCCGCGAGCCATCCGGCATTGCCCACGTCGATGCCTGCCGGGATGGCGCCGCGGCCCTTTCGAGCAACATAGGGGAAGTGGCGCTTGAGGCTGTTGAGCGGCTTCTCGAAAAGCAGCCACGAGACCGAAGCCAGCATGAGCGTCGCAGTTCCCGCGACCAGGGACCGCCCCGGGCCTTGCTCCGAGACGTTGAGCGGGATCCAGGGCTGCGACTTGACGACCAGAGCCAGCACTATGGGATGGTAGAGATAGACGCCGTAGCTGATGCGGCCAAGGCCAAGCAGCGGCGGCAGTTCGAGAAGTTTTCCGATATAGCCGCCAACCCCTGTCGAACAGCTTGCAACGATGACCACCAGCGGTACGAGAGGCAGGATCTGCAACAGCAGCCAGAGGCCCCATTCCTGCACCGGATTTGCCGGCGCCGGCGCAAACCACTGCAGAACGAAAAACGCCACCGCGAGCCCCGGCCAGCCATTTCGAAGCCATTGCGGCAAGCCGGCTGTTCTTGACCGGTAGGCGGCAAGCAGCGCGCCTGACGCCAATGCGTCCATCGACGCCGGCGGCTGCAGGTCGCGTGCCAAACCCGGCGTTCCAGCGATCGGCCAATAAAACCGATAGGCCAGTGACAGCACGATAACGCCAATGCAAATCGATTCCAGGCGCCGGCGCGGCGCCAGCAGGACGATCAGCGGCCAGACGATGTAGAACTGCTCCTCGATGCTCAGGCTCCAGAAATGGCAGAGCAGCCAGGGCGTCCATTCATTTTGCGATGCGTACCAGAAATTCGACAGATAGAGCGCATGCCAGACCAGCGAACCTCTGGACTGCTCCAGGTCCACCAGCCAGACGAAACCCAGCACGGCGAAATAAGGCGGGAATATCCGCAGCGCCCGCCTGACATAGAAGGATATCAGCGCCGGTCCGGTTTCGAATTCGGCAGCCGCTCTGGCTTCCAGCAGCAGTCGCGTGATCAGAAAGCCGCTCAGCACGAAGAACAGACGCACGCCGATATGGCCCCAGAACGAAGACCCACCGGCCGCGAAGAAGTGGGCGTACAGCACCATCGTCACGGCGATGGCCCTCAGCGCGTCCAATTGGGTGTCGCGCGCATTTCCCATTAGTGACGTACGCCGGCGGGACGGCGAAACTGCCAATCGGTCAATATAGCGGCTTCGTTCACGGCGCATTCCAATCGGAAGCGCCCCCCTTGCGCAGAATAGGACCACCATTGTGCAACGCAACACAAAAAGTTGACACATTTGAAACAGGAACGTGAGGCACGGCTAATAAAAGCCAAAAAACAGCAGGAACCAGCCCGAATTGTCCATTTTTGACGATTTTCTCGCACTCCCTTGGCCCGCCAATATCGGCGGCAGGGTGCTGCGATGCAGCATGTTCGCCGCCATCACGGGCGCGCAAGATCTGGGTCTGGACACAGATGCCCCCCACAGGACCGGCCGGCAACCGACGCTCGGCGACCTTTTTGCTGCGCTGGCGCGGCTGCTGTTAACGCGACAACAGTGGGAGCAAGCGCAAGTTTCCCGCCTCCGAGTTACGCTTCCTTGCTGGCATTCGCGAGCACCACTGCGCGACGCTCCGGGAGCCCCAATCCGACGAGCGCGCCGGCGAGCGAGAGCAGAGCGGAGACGTCGATTGCCGAGGTGAAGCCATCGCTGAACGCGTCAGTGGACGAGAAGCTTCCAGTGCCGGCGAACACCGCACCGGCGATCGCGATCCCGGATACGCCACCGAGGAAGCGGAATGTGTTGAACGTGCCGGCAGCCTTGCCGACCTCCGGCCGGGCGACCGCATTGAGAACCGCATTCTGCGCGGCAGGCATGGCCATCGACACGCCGGCACCGGTAATGATCAGCGGGGCGACTAGCTGAATATAGGGCAGATCAGGTGCGGCGATCTGCGCCAGCCAGGCCATTCCAGCCGCTTGCAGGATCAATCCGGCCACGACAAGCCAGCGCTCGCCAACGCGGTTGATCAGGCTACCGGCGATCGGTGCGACCACGAAAAGCGTCGCGGTCCAAGGCAGCAATCCCATGCCGGCGCCGAGCGGCCCACGGCTCTGGGCAAACTGCAGAAACTGCGGCAACAGGAACACGAGCCCGTACATGGCGGCGCAGAGCAGGAAGTTCGCCCCTACGCCCGAGGAGAATGCGCGCGCCCGAAAGAACCGCAAAGGCAGCATGGGCTCACGGGTACGCAACTGCCAAAGGACGAATGCGATGGCGAGAAGCAGCCCGGCCGTCAGCGCCGACAGCACTTCAGAGCTGCTCCAGCCCACAATGTTGCCGCGCATCAGACCCCAGACCACTCCAAATGCCGCCGCAGTTACCAGGACGACGCCGAGGACATCGATTGCCGTGCCCGGCCCGTAACTCTCCGGAATCCGACGCATCACCAGCGGGATGAGAACGATGCCGACCGGAACATTGAGCCAGAATATCCAGTGCCAGGAGAGGCCTTCGGAAATCGCACCGCCCGCCATCGGGCCGATGATCAGGGCCAGGCCGGTGATGCTGCTGAAGATACCCAGCGCCTTGCCTCGCTCCTCCGGGGGAAAAGCGACGCTCAGCAGCGCCATGGCCAGCGGCATGACCATTGCGGCACCTGCGCCCTGGACCGCACGCGCCGCAATCAGCAATCCGGCATTGCCAGCGAGCGCGCAGGCAACCGACGCTGCGACGAACAACGCCAATCCGGCAACGAGCGTACGGCGGCGGCCGAACCGGTCACCGAGCGCAGCCCCGGTCATGAGCAGGACGGCAAAACTCAAATTATAGGCGTTCATCGTCCATTGCAGCGTCTCCAGCGAGGCATCGAGCTCGACCCGCATCGTGCTCAATGCCGTCGCCACAACCATCGCATCGAGAACGACCATCAAGGAGCCTATCGACGTGAGGGCGAGAACCCAGACCTTCGTTGATCCCGCACTTTGCTTGCTCATGACTATGGCGCCTCCGGCTTGAACAAAGGGCCCGCCAGGTTACCGGGCCCGTGATCCAGAGACGCGTAGGAACCATCAAAGGATTCCAGCCAGAGAAAGTTTTTTCGACCGAATCCTTTTGCCATCGTCGAGCGTCTATAAGACGCTGCGCCTGATGACGGGCGCCCTGCCTGGGAGATACGCATGAAATCGATCCTTGTGCGATGACCGGATCCGCAACCGGCACCCCAGAAGGACGGGAGCCATTTGACCGGCTGCTCGGCGAATTGCGGCCGAAACTGCACCGCTATTGTGCCCGCATGACCGGTTCGGTGATCGATGCCGAGGATGTCGTCCAGGAAGCTACGGTCAAGGCGCTCGAGGCGTTCCCCGGGACCGGGCCGATAGCCAATGTCGAGGGCTGGCTGTTTCGCATCGCGCACAATGCCGCGCTCGACCACCTACGCCGTCGTGCCAGGTTGGATGCCGCGCATGTCGTTGAGGATATCGATATGATCCCTGACCCCGGTATGTCGGCCGAGGGTCGACACACTGCAGCCGCAAGCCTGCAGACTTTCATGCGCCTGCCCGCGGCGCAGCGTAGCAGCGTCATCCTCATGGATGTGCTCGGCTATACGATCGAAGAGATCGGCAACATTATCGACAGCAGCGTTCCGGCGGTGAAAGCCGCACTGCATCGCGGCCGTCTGCGCCTGCGCGAAGTCTCCGGCGAGCCTGACGATCGGCCTGTGCCGGTGTTGGCCGAGCCCGAACGGGCGCGTCTGGCAGCCTACGTGGAGCGGTTCAACGCCCGCGACTTCGATGCGATCCGCGACATGCTGGCCGAAGACGTCCGGCTTGACCTCGTCAACCGGCTCCGGGCGAGCGGCCGCACGAAAGTGGGCCGGTACTTCCATAATTACGCGGGTATCCACGATTGGCGGCTGGTCCCAGGCCTGGTGGATCGGCACCCAGCCATTCTGGTGATCGATCCGGACGACTCGGCCGGAGGGCTAAAATACTTTATCCTGCTGGAATGGGCCGGCGACAGATTGGCGAGAATTCGCGATTTCCGCTATGCGCGCTACACGCTTGACGGCGCCGAGGTGGTGCCTCTGCTTGCATAGCAATTCGCGTTTCATAATGCCGAACACTGCCAGCTATTTTTGGATCGCGGCCGCTTGCCATCCAAGCGGCCGCCCTTTTCCGCCGATCCTGCTTTAAGCCGGTTGCAACTCCCTGCGCGGCAGCGGCGGGAAGGCGATCGCAATCGCCATCGCGCCAAGCCCGACAAGGGCCGAGCCGATGAACAGCCAGGAATAGCTGGCATAGGCATCGAACACCATGCCGCCGGCGAGCGGGCCGAAAGCCATGCCGAGGCTGGACAGCATGGTTACCGCACCGAACACCGTACCGAGGATGCGCTGGCCGAAATATTCCCGCGCCAGCACCGCATAGAGCGGCATGACGCCGCCATAGGTGGCGCCGAAGATGACGGCGAGCGTGTAGAATTGACCAAGCTCGCTGACCGCAAGATAGGCGGCGATGACCACGGCCTGTATGGCCAGCCCGGTGATCAGCACCGGCTTGACGCCCAGCCGATCGGCAAGCACGCCGTAAAGCAGCCGGCCACCCAGCCCTGCCAGGCCCTCGATGCTGTAGATGCTGACCGCCGCCATCGGCGCTATGCCGCACAGCATCGCATAGCTCACCATGTGGAAGATCGGCCCGGAATGCGCCGCGCAGCAGGCAAAGAAGGTCAGTCCCAACACGATGAATTGCGGCGAGCGCAGCGCCTGCGGAACCGTCATGCCGGCACCCTCGGCGGCAACGTTTGGGGCAGCGCCGTCGGCAGCGGGCTTGGGCGGCTGGCGCACCAGAAGCGCGGCCGGCAGTAGCAGCACCCACGCGGTTATGCCGATGTCGAACATCGCGGTACGCCAGTCGTAGGCCGAAATCAGCCAACGGGCGAAGGGCGAGATGGTCATTGGCGCCACGCCCATGCCGGCCGAGACCAGCGAGACGGCGAGGCTGCGGTTCGTGTCGAACCAGGCGGAGGTCAGCGCGATCATCGGCGCGAAGAAGGCGCTTGCCGCGAGGCCGACGAGCACGCCATAGGCCAACTGGAAAACGAGCAGCGAACCGGTGCGGCTGGCCAGGACCAGCGCCAGGCCGAGCAGCACGGCGCCGGTCATGACGACGATGCGGGCGCCGAAGCGGTCGTAAATGGCGCCCCAGGCGAAGCCGCCGAGACCCATTACCAGGAAGTTCAGCGTCATCGCGCTCGATATGCCGGCGCGCGACCATTGTGTGTCGAGCGCCATCGGTTCGAGGAAGATCGCCAGCGAGAACATCGCCCCGAGGGCAACACAGGTCATCAGTGCGCCAGCCGCGACGATAACCCAACGATAGGGAAGGCTCATTTCACTTTTCTCCCATGCCGGAAGCGTTGATACGGCACGACCTTTTCGAGCTCCGCCGAGCCGCTTGCGTCCGAAGGACGTTGGACATGTCTTGAATCCGACAATCCGGTTGCATTTTTTATCCAGTCGGCGCGATGGCGCCATTCCACGGCTTTCTGGATTGACCGCGCACCATTCGAAGCTAGATTTCCAACCGGCGATCAGGAGCTGTCAAGCATGGCAAATCCGGAACTTCATCGCGGCCGTCTCATCGACCACCTCCAGCTGGTGGTCAGGGATCTCAAGGCCAGCCGTCGTTTCTACGAGGCGGTTCTCAACGTGCTCGGCATACCGATCGGTGGCGCCGGCGATGGTTATTTCTGGGCCGACGAGCTGTTCATCTCCAGCCCCGACAGCCCGGCGGCCCTGGGAAAGCTGACCGGCCGCCACCACCTGGCCTTCCAGGCAAAGGACCGCGCGATGGTCGATGCCTTCTACAAGGCCGGGCTTGAGGCCGGCGGCACCGACAATGGTGCGCCGGGCGAGCGATCCTACCATCCCGGCTATTACGCCGCCTTCCTGCTCGACCCCGACGGCAACAACATCGAGGCCGTCCACCACGGCGCGGCCAACCGCAGCGCCGATTCAGTGAAGATCACCTTCTAGCTTCGGGTAAGGGTGGTTCGCACCGGCCGGCACGGTTGGTCTCTGCCAAACCTGGGTGCTTGCGTCAGACCGCGTCTGCCCTATCGCGTCAGTGCCGCCATTTGGCCCACCAGGAAGTCGACGAACAGCCGCGCCCGGACCGGTAGCTGCCGCCCGTAGGCATGGACGATGTGCACCGGCATGGTCGGCATCGCCACCTCGGGCAGCATGCGGACCAGGCGGCCCGCGTCGAGATCGTCCTGCACCGCAAACCGCATCAGATGCGCGATGCCGGCACCGGCAAGTGCTGCATTGCGGATGGCGCCGCCGTCGTCGGTGTCTAACCGGCCATCCGGCACGATCATCGTACCGTCGGCAAACGTGACCGGATAAGGCCGGCCAGCCATCTGGTGGCGGACGAATTCATGATCCCGTAAATCCTCGACCGATGCCGGACGGCCGCGCCGCTCGACATAGGCCGGTGAGGCCACCAGCATGATCGGCAGATTGGCGATCTTGCGGGCAACCAGCCCCGTGTCCGACAGCGCCCCCATGCGCACGGCAACATCATAGCCTTCGCGGATCAGATCGGCGTGACGGTCGGTAACGCTGAGCTCGACCTTCACTTCGCCATGCTGCGCAAGGAACGCTTGCGCCCATGCCGCGATCAGGCCGCGACCGAGTTCGACCGGCGCTGTAACGCGCAGCAGGCCGCGCGCCGTATCGGCCATCTGGACGATGTCTTCGGCATCGTCCAGCGCCCTTAGCAGCGGCGCCACGCGCTCGTAGTAGGCGAGGCCTTCGCTGGTGAGCCCGAGCCGACGCGTCGAGCGCTGGATCAGCCTGACGCCGAGCCGGCGCTCGAGCCGCGCCACGCTTTTCGACACCGCCGACGGGCTGGAGCCGACCAGCCCGCTGGCGGCATGGAACGAGCCGGCATCGACCGTGCGGACGAAGGCGACGAGACCGGCGGTCTTTTCGAGGATGGTGGTCATTCCGGAATTCCAGGCACGAAAGAACGGCTTGTGGGCACCATAATACGCGTTTCGATCATGATTAAATACCGCTCATCGTCAACAAAGGAGAGTTTGATGAGCAAGCTGAACGGCAAGGTCGCCATCGTCACCGGCGCCTCCAAGGGTATCGGCGCCGCCATCGCCAAGAGTCTTGCCACGGCCGGCGCCGCAGTGGTCGTCAACTACGCCTCGTCACGGGAAGGCGCCGACCGCGTCGTCGCCGAGATCGAGGACCGTGGCGGCCGCGCCGTCGCCGTCCAGGGCGACGTGTCGCAAGCGGCTGATGTGCGCCGCCTGTTCGAGGCGGCGAAATTGGAGTTTGGCGGGCTCGACATACTGGTCAACAATGCCGGAGTCTTCGCATTCGAGCCGCTGGAAGCGGTTACCGAGGCCGAGTTTCACCGCGAGTTCGACACCAATGTGTTGGGCATCATTCTGACCACGCAAGCAGCAGTGAACCATTTTGGCGCGGGCGGCGGCAGCATCATCAACATAAGCTCGGTCGCCAGCCGCAATCCGCAGCCGAACTCGCTCGTCTACGCCGCGACCAAAGGTGCGGTGGACACGATCACGCTGTCGATGTCGCGGGAGCTCGGCGCACGCAACATCCGCGTCAACGCCATCGCGCCCGGCGGCATCGATACCGAGGGCCTCGCGCGCATCGGCATCGTCGGCAGCGAATTCGAGAAGCAGATTATAGCCATGACGCCGCTCGGTCGCTTCGGCCTGCCCGACGACGTCGCCCGCGTCGCGGTGTTCCTCGCCTCCGACGAAGCGTCCTGGCTGACCGGCGAGCGCATCACCGCCTCCGGTGGCTGGCGATAGGCATGGAGGGCGCGAACCTGCCGGCTCGCGGACCGTGCTACCCGCGGCGCGACGCACTGCAATCGATGACGAGAGCGATCTAAGCCCTATGTAGCAGCGAGGGAGGAGCGCCGTGCGCCATCGATGACGGCGAGATGCCAGGGAGGTAACGGATGACGGGCGACGAAAGAGCAATCCGAAAGCTGGTCGAGACGTGGATGGATGCGAGCAAGCGTGGAGACATCGCGACCGTCCTCAGCTTGATGACGGACGACGCTATCTTCATGGTTCCCGGCCGGGATCCCTTCGACAAGGAGATCTTCGCGGCAGCCGCGCGGGAGACGGCCGGCGTTCATATCGACGGCACGAGCGATATCGTGGAACTACAGCTTCTCGGCAATTGGGCCTTCATCCGCAGCCGCATCGATATGACCGCGACCCCGCCGAATGGCGAGCCGGTCCATCGATCGGGATATGCGCTGACGCTCCTGCGCAAGGAGGCGGATGGTGAGTGGCGGCTCGCGCGCGACGCAAACCTGCTGACCCTGCAAGGCTAGAGCCGGTCTCCGGCATCTCTGCACCGGAAGGCACGCCAGGGGGAGCGATAAGATGGCGAAGATGCGATGCAAGTCGCCCTGAATAGCGTTCCCCCTCCACCTGATCACACCGGCAAGAGGGCGTTCGGCTTGACATCGGCGATGGAGGCGAAAGTGTGCGTTTCGCGCACGCCAGGCAGTGGCAGGATGACCCGCTGCAGGAAATCCTGGAACACCGCCATATCGGCGATCCGCGCCTTGACCAGATAATCGAAACCACCAACCACCATATGGCACTCCAGAACCTCCGGAGCTTTCGCCACGGCTTCGGCGAAGCGGTCAAAGACATGCGGCGCCGTGTGGTCAAGCCGGACCTCGATGAACACCAGCGTTCCCCGGCCGACCTTGCGCGGATCAAGCACGGCCCTGACCGCGGTGATGAACCCGTCGCGGAACAGGCGCTTCACCCGCTGGCTGGTTCCGGTCGGCGACAACCCGACGCGCCCGGCAAGATCAAGCGTCGTCCGACGGCCGTCTTCCTGGAGCAGCCTGAGCAGGCTGCGGTCTATCTGGTCGAGATCCTCCATTCCACAATCCACGCTATCTCAGAGATTTTTGTGCTTATTTCACGCAGAGATGCCAAAAACAACGTATTTCATCACATAAAACGTCGCAATAACCTGCGCTTCCCTCTCTCACCTAAGCAAACGCGGTGAGCCGATTTCGACGACCACAGGAGTGCAGGATGACCAAACAAGCGTTCAGCCCAGCCGGCAGGAGTGCGGCGGAAATCAGCAAGGGAGCGACCGAGATCCTGGTGCTAAGCGAAGCCGACGTGATGGCATGCATCGACCTCAGCCAGCTTCTCGATGTTCTGGAAGACGGCTTCAAGGCGCTGTCACAAGGCAAGGTCGTCAATCCACCCCGACCACAACTCGACATCCCCGGGGCCGGCTACAGCCTCGCCATGCCGGCCTGGATGGAGGGCATGAACCTGACCGTCAAGATCGTCAACGTCTTCGAAGGCAACCTGGCCAAGAACCTGCCCAGCCACCTTGCCACCATCAGCCTGTTCGATCCGCTGTCCGGCCTGCCGGTCTGCATCATGGACGGCACCTTCATAACCGCAGTGCGAACCTCCGGCTCCGCCGTGCTGTCGGTGCGCGCGCTTGCGCGCCGGGATGCCAGGATAGCGACCGTGGTGGGCGCCGGCGTGCAGGCCAACCAGCACCTGCATCTGTTGCCGCTGGTGCGCGACTTTGCCGAAATCCGTGTCGCTTCAAAGAGTTTCGACGATGCGGCAGCGCTTGCCCGGCTGCATCCGTCGGTGGTGGCGGTCGCCGACCTCGAGGCGGCAGTACGCAGTTCCGACGTGGTGTGCCTGGCGACCCACTCCTACCAGCCGGTGATCGACGCAGGCTGGGTCCAGCCGGGCACGCATGTCTCCTCGGTCGGGGTGGCGCCGCCCGGCGGTGAAATGCCGATCGAGCTCATCGGCAGATCCAGTCTTTTTGTCGAAACCAAGGATGCGTTCAAACCGACCCCGGTCGGATCTTGCGAGCTTGCCGGCTTCGACCCGGATTTCGGCACCGAGCTTGGCGCCATGCTGCTCGACCGCGCGCCGGGCCGCGTTTCGGATCAACAGATCACCACCTACAAGGCGATGGGCATTGCGATGGAAGACATGGTCGCCGCCGACCTCGTCTATCGTTGCGCCCGGCGTCTGCGCAAGGGAAAGCTCATCGTGCTGTAGGCGCGCGCGCCGCGCGCCAGGCGGGATCGACGGTGCTGACAATGGCGCTTTCGCGCAAGCGGCCGGGCTAAAGGCCGGCCCCTCAGGCCGGCTCGCGCTTCAGCGCCTGCGCCATGCAGTGAATGCCGCCGCCGGTCTTCGAGATCTCGCTCATGTCGATGGCCGCCACCTCGAAGCCGCGCGCCTTGAGCTGACCGATCAGCGTCTGGCTCGAGGTCGGCGCGATCACCCGGTCCTTGCCCAGCGACATGAAGTTGCAGCCGAGCGCCATGGTATCCTGGAACGGCACGTCGATGATTTCGTGGCCCTTGCCCTTCAGCCAATCGACGATGCCCGGCTCCGTGCAGGCGAGGCAGACGGCGGTCAGTTTTTCAGCGATCGGCACCACCATCAGGTCGATATGGACATAATATTCGTCGATGAAGGCGATGCGGGTCTCCCAGCCATCCTTGTCGAACCAGGCCTGCACTTGGCGCGCGCCCTCCTCCTGCGTGCGGGCGCCACCGCAGCCGATCAGCACGACGCCGTCCTCGATGACGTTGAAGTCGCCGCCCTCGAACGTGCCCGCGGTGACCATGTCGTAGATCGGGATGCCGAGCTTCTCATAGGTGCGGATCGCCGCGTAGTTCTCGCCGCGCCGCCACCACTGGGCCATGGCGGTGATGATGGCGCCATACGGCGTCATGACGCTGGAATCGCGCGAGTAGACCTGCATCGGCAGCTCCGGCGTCGGCTCGTGCCAGTGGATGTTGACGCCGAAATGCTCATAGGCGGCGACCAGGTCCTTGTGCTGCGCCTGCGCGATCTGGACGTTGCATGGCGCTTCGCGCAGATGCTTGCGCGACAGCGAGCTGGTCGAGAGATGGCGCAGGAAATTCGGCGAGCCGAGCAGCACGTCGGTCAGCACGTCGGTCTCGTTGGCGAAGCCCCAGGCGGTCAGCGGCTTGGTTCCGCCGGCCGGGTTGCGGCGCTGCAGCGAAAACGGCTCGGTGACGATGCGGTCATGGACGGTCATGGGGTTTCTCCTCGTGAAGGGCGGCTTGGTTGATCATGCGGCTTGGTTGCCTGGTATCCACCAATCCCGTCCGCGCGGGGTGGTGATGTATTCCGGCCAGCGAAATCCGATTGGCGGATCGTAGTCGCAGAGCGGCGCGATCCAGTTCGAGCCACCGATGCCGCCGCCGGTGCGGGTGACGAATTCATCCATCGCCGCGTCGCGCGCAGCCTCGTCTTCCAACAGGCGAAGTGCTGCCAGCGCGACCGTCTTTGCGCCGCAGATGACCATCGGGTCGATGGTGGCAGAAATGCCGCCCAGCGCATTCATCGCCCAGGACGGAAACGCGTGGCCGTTCTCGGATCGCAGCGCCGGCCGGGCGACGTAGAATCGTGCCGTCGGTGTATGCCACGACATGTCGGTGTAATCGTCGGAGGTGGAATTGAGCTGCCAAGGCGGCAGGTCGCGGCGCAGTAGCGCCTCGGCCGACTGTGGTGCAATCAGCCGCTCCAGTTCGTCGATGAATGGTTCCTCGGTCGCCTCGCCCCCGGCATTGACCTGGATTTCGCGCGCGATCGCCTTGGCCGCGTCGTCCCAGCGCGGCGGCCCGACCGCCGACAGCGCCTCATAGGCGATGCCTGACATAGCGTGGTTGGCCAGCCCCGGCCGCGACTTCGACACCCAGTGCCGCTCGTAGCGGCAGCCGCTCATTTTCGCGGCGGCTTCCGCATTGCGGTCGAGCATGGCGGTGACCTGCTCGGCCATCGCCAGCGTCGGCACGCGGATCATGTATTGGATCTCGGCCAGCCCGGCCGGCAGATTGTCGGCGGTCGCCTGGCCCGCCGTCAGGATCGCCTCGCTGATCGACCAGCCGCCCTGATGCGGCAGCATGGAATCGCGCAGCGCCTTGGAGGCCATATACATCATCATCAGCGCGTCGTTAGCGCCGGGCGCCCTGACCGCCGAATGCGCCTGCGGGATGGGTGCTGCATCGCTTGCGCGAACCCAATTTTCGGGTTCGTCGCACACAAAGCGGTAGATCATCGCATAGGCCGCACCGCAATGCGTGTCCCAGCGCGCGGTATTGCAGAGCGGCAGGATATAAAAAGGATGGAAGGAGACCATGCCCGCCAGCCCATCGTAATAGCCCTTCGCGGCATGGATCGGCTTCGACCCGCGCACCTTCTCCGCCGGCTCGCCGGTGAAGCGCAGCGTGCCTGATATGCCGTGGCGCTCCATCGCCGCCTTGGTCGCCAGCAGCCCGCCGAGGCTGGCAATGCCGAGGCCGGAATGCGGATCGGTGTGGCCGCCGGCCTGTTCGCCGAGGCCAGGGCGCGGTCGCTTCACCGTCGCCGCATCCTGGCAATTGCCAGGCACCGCGTCGTACTCGGCATACATGCCGATGGTCGGGCCGGTCCCGTTGGTCCAGTGGGCGCAGAAGGCGGTCGGCATGCCGCCCGATCCTTCCTCGACCGAAAACCCTTCGTGCTTCAACTGCTCCACATACCAGGCCGCCGACTGGTATTCGCGCCAGGCGGTCTCGCCGAAATCGAAGATCGTCCGCGTCCACGCCGACAGCGACGGCTGGATGTCGTCCAGACAGGCAAGCGTGGTCGCTTGCGCGGAGGTCACCGGTATCTTCATCCGTCAAAGAAAGCAGTGAAGCGCCTCGCCAAAAAGTGATATGTTTTTCCGGCTCATGCAAATTCGGTTCACCTCTTGAGAATTCCCTCGACGCAGGCGCTGCGCGCCCTCGACAGTTTTGCCCGCCACGGCAGCGTCTGGCGCGCCGCCGACGAACTGCATCTGACCCGCAGCGCAGTCAGCCATCAGCTTCGCCTGCTCGAACGCGATCTCGGCTTCGACCTGCTCGAGCGCATCGGCAAGGGCGTGGCACTGACGCCGCGCGGCCAGCGCTATGCCAGCGACGTGCGCAAGGCGCTGACGGTGCTGGGCGACGCGGTGACGCGCCATGCCGGCACCGGCATCGGCGGCTCGTTCAGCGTCAGTTGTACGCCGGGTTTCGCCTCGCTGTTCCTGTGCACCCATATCGGCGAGTTCCGGCAGATGTACCCCGATGTCGCGCTGCGCATCCTGACGCCGCGCCGTCTCGACGACGTCAGCAATGCCGAGGCCGATGCCTTCATCGCCTTCGGCGTCGGCAATTGGCCGAACCGCGCGGTCGAGCTGTTGTGCGGGATCTCCTTTACGCCGCTGTGCAGCCCGACGCTGCTCAACAAGATCGGCGGCTTCTCCAAGCCGGCAGACGTGCTGCGCGCCAATCTCCTGCATCTCGGTGACACCGAGGACTGGGCGCGCTGGCTGGCGCTGTCCAAGGTCGAGAACCCCGACCCGGAAGGCGGCATCTTCTTTTCCGACATGAACCTGGTCTTTTCGGCGGCGATCGCCGGCCAGGGCATCGCTATGGGCGACGAGCTGACCAGCGGCCGGGCACTGAGCGAAGGCCGGCTGGTCCGCCCCTTCGACATAGCGATCAATTCACCGCGCTCGTATTTTCTGGTTTCCGAGCACGCCAAGGCGGCGCATCCGGTGCTGGAGGCGTTTGGGCGGTGGCTGAGGTCGAAGCTGTCGGAGAACCAGCGTTAATCTCCCCCCTCGAGGGGGAGATGGCCGCGAAGCGGCCAGAGGGGGTCGGTCCAACTGGGCTCGGCCTGCTGCTGCAGAGGAGGTTGGCACTTCAAGCGAAGCGACCCCCTCTGTCGCCTTCGGCGACATTTCCCCCTCGAGGGGGGAGATTGGCGCATAGATGAATCAAATTTGCCGATCAGGCGAAAACTATTCGGTTGCGGTGAGCCGCCGCCCTGCCTACGATTTCGCCTACGCTAAGGAAAGGGCAGGATGCAGCAACCCGGCCGGGCCGCAGAGATCAAGGCAATCGGGATCGGCAAGAGCTTCGGCTCGTTCCGTGCGCTGGACGATCTGACGCTCGATATCGGCCGTGGCGAGTTCCTCACCTTGCTCGGCCCTTCCGGTTCCGGCAAGACCACCTTCCTGATGATCCTTGCCGGCTTCATTCAGCCGACCGATGGCCGCCTTTACAGCGACGGCGTCGACATCACCGAGCGGCCGGCCGAGCAGCGTGCCGCCGGCATGGTGTTCCAGGGCTATGCGCTGTTCCCGCATATGAGCGTCGAGGCCAACATCGCCTTCCCGCTCAAGGTGCGCAAGAAACCGGCGGCCGAGATCAAACGCCGCGTCGGCGAAATGATCGAGCGCGTCGGGCTGAAGGGCCACGAGAAGAAACTGCCGTCGCAATTGTCCGGCGGCCAGCAGCAACGCGTGGCGCTGGCGCGGGCGCTGGTGTTCGAGCCGGGCGTACTTTTGCTCGATGAGCCGTTTTCGGCACTCGACAAGGGCCTGCGCGGCCAGATGCAGGCCGAGATGAAGCGGTTGCACCAGGAGACTGGCACCACCTTCGTCTTCGTCACCCATGACCAGAGCGAGGCGCTGGCGTTGTCATCTCGCGTCGCCATCTTCAACCATGGCAAATTGCTGCAGGTCGGCGCGCCGGACGAGGTCTACGACCGGCCGGACAACCGCTTCGTCGCCGAGTTCCTGGGCGAGATCAACATGCTGCCGCTGAAGGGCGTGCGCCCGGCCGACAATGGCTCGACGGGCCTCTGCGAAGACCGCGCGATCAGCATGCGCTGCAGGGCCGAGAAGGTCCGTGGCGATGCCATCCTGGCGATCCGGCCGGAATACATGTCGATCGCCCGCGAAGCCGCGGCAGGCGAGAACGGCATTGCCGCGACTGCCGTCGCCTCGACCTATCTCGGCGCTGCAACGCGGCTCGATCTGACGACGCGCCAAGGCGCCAAGGTGACGGTCTCGGTGCCGAACGAGGTCGCCGCCTCTGCCCTCAGCAAGGGCAATTCCGTCTGGCTGACCTGGCCCGCGGAGAAAGGCTTCCTCCTTCCGGATGGAGAGCAATGACGATCGGCGTGGCGAATTCGCCAAGCTGACATTCAGGAAATACCAACGACAAAAAAGGGGAACTGACATGACAAACCAAACCAAGAAAAATTCCATCGAGGCGCTATCCGCCAGGGCAGTGCGCGGCGAGATCTCGCGCCGGCAGTTCACGCAGCTGGCCGCACTGGTGCTGGCCGGCACGCCGATGCTGCTGCGTTCGACCGGCGCCTTTGCCGCGGCGAAGGAACTGGTGCTGGTCAACTGGGGCGGCGACGCCATCACCGCCTATGACGCCGCTTACGGCCAGGCCTTCACCAAGGAGACCGGCATCACCGTCAAGATGGACGGCTCCGGCCCGACCGAAGGCGCGATCGCGGCGCAGTTCAAGAGCGGCGCGCCGACCTGGGATCTGGTCGACGTCGATCCGTTCTCGGCCATCACTCTCGGCGCCCAAGGCATGCTCGAGCCGATCGACTATGCGGTCGTCGACAAGAAGAAGATGCGGCCGGGATTCGGCTGGGAGTACGCTGCCTCGACCTATTTCTTCTCCTACGTCATCGCCTACGATGCCGAGAAATACGGCAGCCAGGCACCGACCGGCATGGCCGACTTCTTCGACGTGGCAAAATTCCCCGGCAAGCGCTCGCTCTACAAATGGGGCGTGTCGAGCTGGGAAGCGGCACTGCTCGCCGACGGCATCGCGCCTGCCTCGCTCTACCCGCTCGACCTCAAGCGCGCGCATGACAAGATCGCCGCCTTCAAGGAAAACGTCGTCGCCTATTGGGGCGGCGGCGCCGAAAGCCAGAGCGTGCTGCTCAATGGCGAGGCCTCGATGGCGATCGTCTGGTCGACCCGGGCTTCGCTCATCGAGCAGGATTCCGGCGGCAAGATCAAGTTCATCTGGGACCAGGGCCTGATCTCGCCCGGCGCGCTCGCCGTGCTCAAGGGCAATCCCGGCGGCAAGGACGCGGCGATGAAGTTCATCGCCAGCACCCAGGACCCGGAGAAGGAACTAATCATGTTCGACAAGCTCGGTCAGGGTCCGGCCAACCCGGCCGCCGACGCGCTGATCCCCGCCGACAAGAAGCGCATCAACCCGGTCGATCCCGAGAACATGAAGAAGCAGATTCCGCTCGACATGGATTGGTACGCCAAGAACTACGGGGCAGCACTCGACGAATACACGAAGATCATCTCCGCCTGACAAGCCGGGATAACCGGATGAGAGCATACCTCTCCGACAGGATGGGCGCGGCGCTGTTGATGGCGCCGCTGCTCCTCTTTCTTGTGCTGGCCTACGCCTGGCCATTCCTTGGCGTGGTTAAATGGAGCTTCACCCTGCCCACGCCGGGGCTGGGGCAGTACAATGCGCTGCTCACGGATCAGTTGGTGCAGTCGGTCTTCATCCGCACGCTGCGTATCGCCGCGATCGTGACGATCGTTTCGGTTGCCGCCGCCTACGCCATCACCGTTGTCTGGGTACGCGGCACGCCGGTGCAGCGCGTCGTGGCCGAGTTCTGCATCCTGGTGCCGTTCTGGATCTCGGTGCTGACGCGCGCCTTCGGCTGGGTGGCGCTTTTGTCCAATCGCGGCCTGATCAACACCTGGCTGCAGGCGGTCGGCTTCATCTCGGAGCCGCTGGCGCTGGTGCGCAACGAGTTCGGCGTTATCGTCGGCATGACGCATTTCCTCATCCCCTTCGCGGTGTTTCCACTGGCCTCTTCGATGCGAAGCCTCGACGACCGTGTGCTGCTGGCGGCGCGCGGCCTCGGCTCCAGCCGCATGCGCACCTTCTGGTCGGTGTTCGTGCCGATGACCCGCTCCGGCATCATCGGCTCGGCGCTGATCGTCTTCGTCTTTTCGCTCGGCTTCTTCGTCACGCCGGCGATTCTCGGCGGCGGCCGCAGCGTGATGATCGCCGAGCTGATCTATCTCCGCATCTTCCAGAGCCCGGACTGGGGCCTGGGCGCGGCGATCAGCGTGGTGCTGGTGTTGTTCGTCGGCGCGCTGATGGCGCTGCTGTTCCGCTATATCAGACCCAAGCAACTGGTGTAGCGCGATGCCGACCTACCGCCCCGGTCCCGTCTCGCTGGTCCTCGCCGCCCTGGTCGCGCTGTTCCTGCTGCTGCCGCTGCTCGCCGTCATCCCGGTATCGCTGACGCCGAGCCGCATGCTGGCGATGCCGTCCGGCGAATTGTCGCTGCGCCATTACCGGGCGCTGATCGAGGATCCGCGCTGGATCAATTCGATCCTGCTCTCGATCAGGATCGGCATCGTCAGCAGCGCCTTTTCCACCGTGCTGGCGCTCTGCTTCAGCCTCGGCATCTGGATGTTCCAGCCGCGCTTCACGGCAGCATTGGTCGGTTTCGTGCTGCTGCCGATGGTGGTGCCGCCGGTGGTCTCGGCAATCACGCTCTACTTCCTGCTGACCTCGATCTCCGGCGTCAGCTCATTCTTCGGCTATGACACCTGGCTGGGTGTCGCCATGGCGCATGCGGTGATGACGGTGCCCTTCGCCACGGTGCTGATCCTGGTGTCGCTCAGCCAGCTCGACCGCCGCATCGACCTCGCCGCCCGCGGCCTCGGCGCCACCGTGTGGGAGCGCGCCACCCGCATCATCATGCCCAATATCAAGTTCGGCATCGTCACCGCGGCGTTGTTGTCCTTCGTGCTGTCCTGGGAAGAGATCGGCGTCACCCTGTTTATCACCTCGGTCAACGCCATCACGCTGCCGCGCTTGATGTGGATGGGCCTGCGCGACAACATCGACCCGGCGATCGCCGCACTCTCGGTGATCCTGATCGTCATCACCGTGCTGGTGCTTGTGGCGCGCAGCGTCGTGGTTAGGCTGCGCGAGGCGCAGTGAGGGCCGCCTCACGCCGTGGTGACTGGCGCGAATGAAACCTTGCGCTACGATTTTCGTTATAGATGGTTCAACACGTCGAGGGCTCTGCCATGAACCAGGGATGGTTTGCCAAGCCGGTTGCGGTTGCGGTCGGCATCGTGGGAGATATCCGCAACATTTCCAACGCACGGCAGGCTGTCGAGTTGCTGACAACCCACTGGCGTGACGCCGGCAGCGCCAAACACGGATTGGCACTGCGCACATGCCACCGCGCCATGAGCGACGATCGCTGGACCGAAGCCGCCAGGGACGCGTTCATCGAGGCCGCGCGGGAAGCGCATGTCCTGGTTGAGCGAGCCGTCGAACCGGAGCGCCGATCCCGGCAGCAGGGGCCGTGATCGATTTGTGATAGCCTCGGTGGTTCGGCCGATCTATTGCATCTCAGGCAGCATGCAGCCTTGGAATGGCGCTGACGTCAACCTCGCGTTCCGCGTGCCACGCATCATAGGCGGCCTGCATCCTGAGCCAGATCGCGGCGCCGTCGCCGAACATCTTTCCAAGGCGCGCCGCGACAGCCGGCGACACCGGCTTCTTTTCGCGGATAATATCGTAAAGCTGCTGGCGCGAGATTCCGAGCAGATTGGCGATTTCCACCTTGGTCTTTCCGGTTGCCGGGATAATGTCGTCGAGCAGCGCCCCAGGGTGGGATGGGCAGCGCTCCATCGGACGCATCGGCTCATACACGCTCATAATCGAATCTCCAATCTAAGCCGTCTCAATGGTACTGTTCGAAATCGACGCGGGCAGCATCATTGGCGTCGAATTCGAATGTGATGCACCACGGCCCGTTGACATGCATCGTGTAGCGGGTCGGGTTAAAGCCCTTCAAAGCATGGAAGTCGAAGCCGGGCAGGTCCATGTCATCAGGCTTTTCCGAGACTTCCAAGCGGTCAAGACGGACAAGGATGCGCTTATGCATCTTGGCGTCGATCTTTCCGGTCTTTCCGGTTTGAAAGAGGTCCGCCAGCGCCTTGTGCTTGAACGACTTGATCATGCAACATGTAAGCATATTGCTGACGCGGGTCAAGCAGGTGTAAGCAAATAATTTACAGAATGGTCCGAGCCCATCGGAGGCAATAACTACGCCCGGTGGATGCTGGGCCCGGCCAGCCGAATACCTGGCGGACCTATGTCACGGCATTATCCGCTAACCCATCGCATGGCGGATTCTCTTGGACAGGCGGCTCAAAAATGCCGGCCTCGACGACGCATCAAGCTTCCACGACAGCACCGCGGTCGCCATTTTCCGCGGCAACACCCCGACCGACAGGAACCAGGCGGCAAGGATTGCACGCCGCCGCAGGGATGCGGTCATTTCGAGGCTGGCGACGGCGCCGGCCGCCCCGAGCGCCAGCCGGGAATCGTCGGCCACGGGATGTCGGTCTCTGTCCGCGCAAAGCGACGCCAGCCGCTCTTCCAGGTGGACCGGATCGTGGCGGACAGCATCCGACGGCACGATGGTCAGGCCGATCCCGGAGGCCTGGTCCGACAGCGCCTGCATGCGGCGGAAATCGTGAGTTACCCGCCAGCGTGCCCGCTCGGCGAGCTTTTCACCGAAGACTGAATGGTTGGCGCCATGGATTCGGTAGGCGCCGAGGCATTCGTCGATGGACTGGACGTGCCCGTACATCGGCGCCAGCGTTGCCAGATAGCCGTCGGCGCCCTGGCGGAACTCCGGCTCCGGTATCGGCATGATCGATTCGAGCGTTGCGCGGTCAAAGGCCAGCCCGCTGGTCACTGTCGTCTGATAGCGGCCCTTGTGCAGGAGTTTCGGCATGACGTCACCGCTGTCGAAAGGCAATTCGGGCGGCGGAAAGACATCCTTGATGCGCTGTCCTTCGTCGACGATATGCAGTCTGGACTGGACCTGGGCGGTTGCCTCGTCCCAGGTTTCCACGATGGTAGAGACGGCGGTTGGATAAAGATAATCGTCGGCGTCGAGGAACAGGACGATCTTGCCCGAGCTCGCCGCGAAGCCGGTGTTGAATGCCGCCGCGTGTCCGCCATTTTGCGCCCGCGGGCATGCGAGTATCTCGTCGCGATAGGATTCCATGATTGTCGTGGAATTGTCCTGCGATGCATCGTCGACGACGATGACTTCGACATCCGCGTAGTCCTGCTCGAGGGCGCTGTCGATGCTGCGCTTGAGGAACCGCGCATAGTTGTAGTTCGGGATGATGATGGATACCGGAATGACAGGCTGCATCGCGTTTGACCTCGCATCTTGCTTTGGTTCGGCAAAGGCCCTCATGGGCCTGCCCCTCTTCAAGTGCCCCTCTTCAGGCGCGACGAGTTCCCCTCAGAAAAGCTTGCGCTTTCCACCAGGAGACGGGTCACGTTTCGCTTGCGACTTCGCAGTGAGGCCGCCATTGCCTTCGAGGGCTGCCGCCATAGTCAGAACGCGGTCGGCAGCAAAAGCTCCGACGGTTCGGCAAGGATGATGTTGCAAACCGAGCCCGACGGAAATGTCTCGCCTCGCGATCAGGTCGGGAGCGAAGCGGACGGTGCCATGAAGGCATGGCGGATACTGGCCTTCAAATGCGGCTGGAACAAGCCCCGCGTCGAAAATAGCGCCACTTCAGGTTGCGTTTCAGGCGGCATGCCGCGACCGCCGCCGCTGTTGCCCCGAAGCCGGCGAACCGCCTCCGGGGCCTTGTGGTCATGTGGCCTAGACGGTCAGGCGGCCTGCAAACCCGGCAGCGACAGGTCGACTTCCTCCGGCAAGTCGCCGGCCATGGCGGCGGCAAACTTCGTCTGGTCGAGTTCTCCCTCCCAGCGTGCCACCACCACCGTCGCCACCGCATTGCCGATGAAGTTGGTCAGCGCCCGGCATTCCGACATGAAGCGGTCGACACCGAGGATCAGCGCCATGCCGGCGACCGGCACGGTGGGGACGACCGAAAGCGTTGCCGCCAGGGTGATGAAGCCGGCGCCGGTGATGCCGGCGGCACCCTTGGAGCTCAGCATGGCGACAGCGAGCAGCAGGATCTGGTCGCCGTAGGTGAGCGGCGTGTCGGTCGCCTGCGCGATGAACAGCGCGGCAAGCGTCATATAGATGTTGGTGCCGTCCAGATTGAAGGAATAGCCGGTGGGGATGACCAGACCGACCACCGAGCGGTTGCAGCCGGCGCGCTCCATCTTGGCCATGAGGCCCGGCAATGCCGCTTCCGAGGACGAGGTGCCGAGCACCAGCAGCAGCTCTTCCTTGATGTAGCGGATCAGCGCCAGGATCGAGAAGCCGTTGTAGCGGGCGACGGCGCCGAGCACCACCAGCACGAACAGCAGCGCGGTCAGGTAGAATGTGCCGATCAGCATGGCGAGGTTGGCGATCGAGCCGATGCCGTATTTGCCGATCGTGAAGGCCATGGCGCCAAACGCGCCGATCGGTGCGGCCTTCATCAGGATGGCGACGAGGCGGAAGATCGGCGTGGTCAGCGCCTGCAGGAAATCGACAACGGGACGGCCGCGATCGCCGACCAGTGCCAGGGCGACGCCGAACAGCACCGAGAAGAACAGCACCTGCAAAATGTCGCCCTGCGCGAAGGCGCCGGTGATGGTGTCAGGGATGATGTTCATCAGGAAGCCGACGATGGTTGTGTCGTGCGCCTTCTCGGCATAGGCCGTCACCTTGGTGGTATCGAGCGTGGCCGGATTGATGTGCATGCCGGCGCCGGGCTGGACGACATTGGAGACGACCAGGCCGACGACAAGCGCCAGCGTCGAGAACACCAGGAAATAGATCATCGCCTTGCCGGCGACGCGGCCGACCTTCTGCAGGTCGGAAACACCGGCGATGCCGGTCGCCACCGTCAGGAAGATCACCGGCGCGATCACCATCTTCACCAGCTTGATGAAAGCATCGCCGAACGGCTTCATCGCCTCGCCGGCTTCCGGATAGAAATGGCCGAGCAGCACGCCGGCGGCGATCGCCGCCAGCACCTGCACATAAAGATGCCGATATAAGGGAAGTTTGCCGCGCGGCTCGGCGGCAGCGATTGCTGTCTGCATGACGTCCTCCATGGCGCCCCGATCGAAAGCTCGACTCCCCGGGGCAGTTGTTTTGAGACCAGCAGCCTCGCGACTGCTGAATTCGTATCTGCAACAGCCGTGCCAGATACGCAGAAGAGTGCTTCATCGTTGATTTTATTGAGCATTCGCAAACGTCCGCACTGCCGGACGCATGGTCAAGTGCGACTCTCCGCATGGGTCGAATTGTGTTTTGTGCGAGTTCATGCACAAATGGGCGATGCTGCAACGCCCCGCCGGTGCCTTGTCTTCGACGCCCGAGCAACTCGCCAGGCGGGCGCGCCGAGCCTGGCTGCTGTTTGCGGCCGTCGCCCTGCTGATCGTCACCGCAGCGCTCTACGGCGCCGGCCTCTACGGCCGCACCGCCGAGGTCGAGACCCTGGCGGCGCAGGGGCGTACCGACGCCAATCTGAAGGTCGCGCTGCTGCGCGCCGTGCTCGAAAGCCCGCGTGCCCTGCCCCTGCTTTTGTCCGCAGACCAGCAAGTGCGTGACGCGCTGACGCAGAAAAATGCCGCGGCAATCGATGTGCTGAACCGCAAGCTCGAGGGGCTGGTCTCCGGCACCAAGGCGTCGGTACTCTATGTCATCGGCACCGATGGACTGGCGATCGCCTCCAGCAACTGGCGCGAGCCGATCAGCTTCGTCGGCAACGACTACCGTTTCCGCGATTATTTCTCCGGCGCGATGCAGGCCGGAACCGCCGAGTATTTTGCGCTTGGCAATGTCAGCAAGCGCCCCGGCCTCTACATTTCGCGGCGCGTCGGCGACACAGACGCACCGCTCGGCGTCGTCGTCGTCAAGATGGAGTTCGACCAGCTCGAAGCCGACTGGCGCGAGGCCAACCGCCCGGCTTATGTCAGCGACGAGAATGGCGTCGTGCTGATCACCAGCGTGCCGTCCTGGCGCTTCATGACAACCGCACCGCTGGCCGCACCTAAGCAAGCCGCGATCCGCGACAGCCAACAGTTCGGCGACGCGCCGCTTGTGCCGTTGCCGATCAAGCACCCGCGGGCGCTCAGCCCGGATGTGTCGATCGTCCACGCGGTGACGCCCGGCGGCAGCGACGCGGAGTATCTCAGCCTTTCCACGACGGTTCCTTCGACCCCCTGGCGGCTCGACTATCTGATCCCGGCTGAAGCGCCGATCGCCGCCGCGGTCCGCGAAATGCGGCTTCTTGCGCTCGGCGTCGTCGTCCCGCTCCTCGGCCTTGCCGTGTATCTGTTGTGGCGCCGGCAGTCGGCGCAGATGCGGATTGCCGCTGAACAGGCAGCCCGCACCGAACTCGAACGCCGCGTCGTCGAACGGACCGAGGATTTGAGCCGCGCCCGCGACCGGTTGCAGGCCGAGATAACAGGCCACCGCAGCACGGAAGCCAAGCTCCAAATCGTGCAGCAGGATCTGGTCCAGGCCAACCGCCTCGCCATCCTCGGCCAGGTCGCGGCCGGTGTCGCCCATGAGATCAACCAGCCGGTCGCCACCATACGCGCCTATGCCGACAATGCCCGCACCTTCCTCGACCGCAAGCAGACCGGGCCGGCCGAGGAAAACCTCGGCGCTATCGCAGCCCTTACCGAACGCATCGGCTCAATCACCGAGGAGTTGAAGGCATTTGCCCGCAAGGGCCGCACCGCCGCCGAGCCTGTCGAATTACGTGGTGTTATCGAAGGCGCCGTCATGCTGTTGAGAAGCCGCTTTGCCGGCCGGCTCGACGCATTGGCCATCGACCTGCCGCCGCCGAGCCTCAAGGTCATGGGCAATCGGGTGCGGCTCGAACAGGTGCTGATCAACCTCTTCCAGAACGCGCTCGAAGCACTCGACGGCCGCGACGACGCTCATGTGCAGGTGTCGGTCGAGGAGACCGCGGACGGCGTGACGGTCGGCGTGTCCGATAACGGACCAGGCATTCCACCCGCGATCCTCAAATCGCTGTTCACGCCGTTCAACACCTCCAAGGAAAAAGGCCTTGGCCTTGGCCTCGTCATCTCGAAGGACATCGTCGCCGATTATGGCGGCCGCATCGAAGTTTCGAGCGACGACAGCGGCACCCGCTTCACCATTCATCTCCAGACAGCAGCGTAAGCCATCATGACGAACGACAATGCCGCGCCGGTGATCCTGATCGACGACGACCGCGATCTCCTCAAGGCCACCGCGCAGACGCTGGAGCTTGCCGGCTTCTCGGTCTCCGGCTTTGCGGTGGCGGCCGAGGCGCTGGCCAGGCTCGACGCCGCTTTTACCGGCGTCGTGGTGTCGGATATCCGCATGCCTCAGATCGACGGCTTGCAGCTTTTCAATCGCATCCTGCGGCTGGATACCGACATTCCCGTCATCCTCGTCACCGGCCACGGCGACATCGCCATGGCCGTCAAGGCGATCAAGGACGGCGCCTACGACTTCATCACAAAGCCCTTCGCCGCCGACCGGCTGGTACAGAGCGTGCGCCGCGCAGCGGAAAAGCGCCGCCTGGTGATGGAGAACCGCGCCTTGCGCGAGGCGGCCGGAGAGGCGCAGGACGGCCTGCCGCTGATCGGCCAGACGCCGGCGATGGACAGGCTGCGGCGTACACTGCGCCAGATCGCCGACACCGACGTCGACGTGCTGGTGACCGGCGAGACCGGTTCCGGCAAGGAGGTGGTGGCAAGCCTTCTGCATCGCTGGAGCCGCCGCGCCAAGGGCAATTTCGTCGCGCTGAATTGCGGCACGCTGCCGGAGACCGTCATCGAAAGCGAATTGTTCGGCCATGAGGCCGGCGCCTTCACCGGCGCTCAGAAGAAACGGATCGGCCGCATCGAGCACGCCAGCGGCGGCACGCTGTTCCTCGACGAGATCGAAAGCATGCCGGTCTCGACACAGGTGCAGATGCTGCGCGTGCTGGAAATGCGCGAGGTCACCCCGCTCGGCACCAACGAGGTGCGGCCGGTGGATCTGCGCGTCGTCGCCGCCGCCAAGGTCGATCTCGGTGATCCGCGCCAGCGCGGCGCTTTCCGCGAGGATCTCTATTACCGGCTCAACGTGGTGACGATCTCGATCCCGCCGCTGCGCGAACGCCGCGACGATGTCGCCCTGCTGTTCTTCTATTTCGCCGAGCGCGCCGCCACCCGTTTCCACCGCCAGGTGCCGGCAGTGCCGGCTTCGGTGCATCGCCATCTGAGCAACCATGACTGGCCGGGCAATGTGCGCGAACTGGCGCATTTCGCCGAGCGGTTCGTGCTTGGGTTGGAGGAAGGCGCTGAAGCACAACCCCCTGCCCCGACCCAATCGAACACCGCCATGAAGCTGCCGGAGCGGCTGGAGCGCTACGAGGCCGACATCATCCGCGAGACGCTTGGCCGCAACGAGGGCGACGTCAGGCGCACGATCGAAGCGCTGGGGATTCCGCGCAAGACCTTCTACGACAAGCTCCAGCGCCACGGCATCGTGCGCAGCGATTTTTCCCGGTAACCGCCGCCGGGCCTCGACCGGGCGGCTCGGTTACTTGGCGTCGTGGAAGATGATGCCGACGGTGTGGCGCATGCCGGAGCGAAGCCGGCTGACGCCGTGCCTGAGATTGACGCGGTAATTGCCCTTGCTGCCCTGGACCGGTCGATTGTGGACCGCGAAAGCGACCGCATCGCCCTGGCGCAGCGGCACCACCTCGGCGCGGCTCTGCATGCGCGGACGCTGCTCGGTCAGCACGAACTCGCCGCCGGTGAAATCCTTGCCTGGTTCCGACAACAGGATCGCCACCTGCAGCGGGAAGGCAAGATCGCCGTAGAGATCCTGGTGCAGGCAGTTGAAGTCGCCGGGAACATATTGCAGCAGGAGCGGCGTCGGCCGCGTCTGGCCCTGCTCGTGGCATTGCCTGAGGAACGCGGCGTGTTCGTCGGGATAGCGCTGCGCGATACCCATGCGCTCGTTCCAGTCGTTGGCGACCGCAGCCAGGCGCGGATAGAGCGCGGTGCGCAAGCCGCCGATCAAGTCGGGCAAGGGATAGCGGAAATAGCGGTACTCGCCCTTGCCGAAGCCATGCCGCGCCATATGGACATGGCTGCGGAAATGGCTCTCGTCCGAATAAAGTTCGGCAATCTGCCGGCACTCCTGCGGCGTCAGCAGCTTTTCCATCACCGCGCAGCCATAGCCGCTCAGCTCATCGGCCAGCGTCCGCCAATCATATCCGGCAACGCGCAGCTCCGCCGATTTCACCGCCGCTTTCGCGCCTATCGAATGGATGGTCATGGCTTCGCCTCCTGTGGCTTCTCTGTCATTGAGATGGGTGAAACGGCGCGCGCGGACCACCCGTTTCTTGCCGGGTGAACTGCGCGGGACGGGACGTCATTCAATTTCCGATTTCGTGGTCATGCGCTAAACTCGTTCCACTTCAACCGGACTGCCCCTGGCATGATCGTCCAGACCTGCATCGATGGCGCGCGCAGCGCCGATTATCATCCGCAACTGCCGCTGACGGCGGAGGCCATGGCGCGTGACGGCGCGGCCTGCGTCGCCGCCGGTGCCGCCGAACTGCATGTTCATGCCCGCGGGCTGGACGGTCGCGAAAGCCTGGCTCCGGCGGCGATGGACCCGACGGTGCTAGCGCTCCGCCGCGCCTGCCCGGGGACGCTGATTGGCGTGTCGACGGGTGCCTGGATCGAGAACGACGACCAGCGGACGCTGGCCGCGATCGCCGCCTGGAGCGAGCTGCCCGACTATGCCTCGGTCAATCTCAGCGAGAATGCAGCACCGGCAGTCATGGACCGTCTGCGCCAGCGCGGCATTGGCATCGAGGCCGGGCTCGCCTCCGTTGCCGACGCCGAACGCCTGGTGAGCCTCGACCATGGCAACCGCGTGCTGCGCATCCTGATCGAAATCTCCGAGCAGGAGCCGGACGCTGCGCTTGAGATCAGCGACGATATCGCCGCCGTGCTCGACGGCGCCGGAATGCGCCGGGCAATCCTGCTGCACGGCGCCGACGCCACGGTCTGGCCTTTCGTGCACCGGGCGCCGGAACGCCGTTGGTCGACGCGCGTCGGACTGGAAGACGGCAAGGAGCTTCCTGATGGAACAGTAGCACCCGGTAACGCTGCGCTGACAGCGGCAGCCGTCGCTATCTTCGAGACCAGTCGTTAGCGCGGGGAAAGCGTCGATGTCCGCCGATCTCCTCTTCACGGGGGAGATGCTAGGATTTGACAGGGAGGCAGGCCAAAGTCGGGCGGGTCAAAAGTATGGCCGCGAGCTAGCGTCAGTAAAATCTATCTAAAACTTTATATATTAATTACACGGGCAATTAATCAGCACATCAACGACCCCGCATGTTAGTGCTCTCCTGCACCGGGGACCATTTTTTATGAACATCATTCCACAGAATGATCACGCCGCGCCGCGCCGGATTCAACAGTATACATCGGTACAGATCCTGCGGGGGCTAGCAGCCCTCATGGTTGTTATCTATCATCTTCCGGCCGCACTGGGCATGCTCGACCTGCGTATTCCCGTTCTGAACAGTGGCGTCGACTTGTTTTTCGTCATCAGTGGTTTTGTCATGGTTCTCTCGACGGAGAACAGACGCCCAGACCACCGTGCTTTTTTGATGCAGCGGTTCACGCGCGTCGTTCCGTTCTATTGGGTTATGACCTTCCTCATGGTCGCCGCACTTTGGTTGTTTGCCGATCGTGCAGTGTCTCTTGAGCAGATCACCAATAGCCTGCTTTTCATACCCTATCTCGATACGGTCACAGGCTATGTCCAACCGGTGCTTGGCGTGGGTTGGACGCTCAATCTGGAAATCCTGTTTTACATTCTGTTCGCGGCGACTATGGGTTTTGGCAGGTTGACGCAAATGGCCGCGGTCGGTGTTGTCTTTGCAATCGCCGTAGCGGCGCGCATCGTCTTCAAACCCGCCGCCGACACTGTGCTGTTTTTCTACACCACGCCAATCCTGTTTGAGTTCCTTGCCGGCATGGCTCTCGGCCACCTGGTCGGCAGGCTGACTCGTTTGCCTGCCGTCCTGGGTGTCTCGGCACTCGTGTTCGCTATCATGTCCATGCTGGTGATGGTACTTGGCTTCAACTTGCCGCGAACCCTTGCTCAGGGAATCCCGGCGTTGATCCTTGTCGCGGGTTGCATCAGCCTGGAAAGCTACTTCCGGCTTTTTGCTCCTCGCGTGCTGGCAAGGTTGGGTGATGCTTCCTACTCTCTCTATCTGACCCATCCTATCTTGCTGCTTGCGACCGCTCCTGTCGTTGCAAGCGCCAATGTGTCACCATGGATTGCAGGCATGGTTATTGTCACCGCCTGCATCGCCGTCTCCCTGGCCAGCTACAGTTTTATTGAAAAGCCGCTTTTGGCCATTTCGCGGATGAGCCTCTCCGCCTATCGGGTGAAGGCACAATAAGTTCCGGTTGCGCCTCGCAGCGATTTTGGGGCAGCGACATGCATAGAATAAAGACTTAAAGCGCGTCGCAGGAACCGTTCAAATGCGACGCGCTCTAAGTGCAAAAAAAGCCGCCCGGTTGGACCCGAAGCAGCTTATTATTTTATGCACTTCGACAATTTGCCAATGGTTACTTTGCAATCATGTAGGCATCGTCAGTATAGAGTTTGCCAACTCCACCATAGTGACCCACGCCAAACACGAATGACTGAGGTGTACCTGATCCGTCGGAATCCCGCCCGACCGGCCAGGTTGCGTTCGACGATGATTGCCAAAACACCCCGTCCAGATACCAATCGATGCCTACCCCTTCATAGAGATCCGCGCGCAGCTGAAACCAGCGGCCTTTCGGTGCGGCAACATCGTTCTCCGGATTGTACGTTCCGTCCGCCCAATTTTCCACATGCAGCAACAGCGTATCATCAGTCAGACTGTCGCGCAGGTTGATCCACCACGTTGGTTCCTGCTTGAAAGGCGATTGCTCGGTCACCTTGAACTGGAAGATATTCGTCCAGTCGTTCTTCGACTCGTAATCGGACGGAATGAAAAACCACGCGACATAGGTTCCATCGATCCCTGACGGCGGCACCGCCTGAAGTGGACGTCCGAAAGCGTCGTTCTTGGCCAAGCCGCCAGGAAAGAGCCACTCCTTGTAGACTTTGGAGTGGGGCTTCCCGGCATTGATGGCAGCCAGCGTCGTTTCGAACTTTTCGAAGCTGCTGCCGCCGTGCGAGGAAACATTCCCTGCGCCGGACGAGAACAGGCCGCTGACAATCGCGTTCAGGCTGGGATCAGCTTGCGCGGAATCCTCCGCCTGAACGAAAGACCAGTCGGTATAGCACGAGGCTCCGGTGCAAGGCCCCTCCTCCCAGTCGGCTCGCCAGTAGGGCGCATTCTGGGCATATGCGGCGCCAACTGGCGCCATAGCGGCGGTAATGGTGCAGATTGCCGTCAGCACCAACAGATGAAAAATCTTCTTCATGTCGATTTACCGTTCCTTTCTAAACCATGGGATTCCAGGCACCTCTTGCGCCGTTTGCTTTTCCACCCTCGAACACAGCGCGTTCCGAACGGCGCTGTCCCGCCAACCTCAAACCGGCGGCGCTAAACCTTCAAAGGTATGGGAAAACAAAAGACCCGCCTCGGGGAGGCGGGTCTTTGGAGCCAATTAGCACCATACCCAGATTAGTAGCATAGCTGCCGGCACAAAGCAAGAACAAAATGTGGCGACATCGACGAAACTGCCGATAGGCACAAGGCACGGCGGATGCCATGGCTCTTGCCGTTGTTAAAAATCTCTCATAAGGTATTTTCATATCCGAAAGAAAATACGATTGTTTCTTTCCCTTTATGAAAGCCTGAGTGTTTGCGGGAACATCTCGATCAGACCGACCGGCGACTGGTCAAGCTGCTGTCGCAGGATGCGCAGCTTGGCGTCAACCGCCTCGCCGAGAAGATGGCGATCTCGGTGCCGACGGTGCGCATGCGGCTGCGCAACCTGCTCGACCGCAACCTGCTCAAGATCGTCGGGCTGCTCAACCTGACCGAACGCCCCGAGCTGATCTCGGCCATCGTCGGCATCAATGCGCAAGGGCGCGGCCGGGCGCGGGAACTGGCGCAGCGCATCTCCGAACTGCCTTTCGTGAACTCGGCCGCCGTCGTCACCGGGCGTTTCGACATCATCGTCGACGTAACCGTGGCCGGCGATGTCGCCGATCTCTACCGCGTCACCAGCGAGCTGATCCCCGGCGCCGGCGAGCCGGGCGAAGTCGTGCGCAGCGAGACCTTCGTCGTCATGGCGTCCTGCAACAAATGGGTCAGCCTGCCGGAAGGCTGCTGGTCGGACGAGACGCGGAAGGAAATGGCATGAAGATCGCGGTTCTCGGCGGCCTCGGCCTGCAAGGCCGGGCGGCGATCGCCGATCTCGTTGCCAGCGACGGCGTCGAGCAAGTGGTCTGCCTCGACACTGCAACCGACGGCGCTGCGCGGCTTGGCGGCCTGACCGACCTTGCCCGGGTGCGTTTTGTCGTGCCGGAGGGCGCGATCGGTCCGGTGCTGGCCGATGTGATGAAGGACGTCGACGCCGTCATCGACCTGTTGCCGCTGCCGCTGATGCGCGAGGCGGTGCAGGCGGCGATCGCGACGCGCACGCCGCTGGTCACCACCAATTACGGCAAGGCCATCGCCGATCTCGCGCCCGAGGCCGAAAAGGCCGGCGTCTCGATCGTCACCGAATGCGGGCTCGACCCCGGCATCGACCTTGTGCTCTACGCGCGCGCCGCAAGCCAGTTCGACACCATCACCGCGATCGATTCCTACTGCGGCGGCATTCCCGAGCCGAAAGCGGTTGTCGAGCCGTTGCGCTACAAGGTGAGCTGGAATTTCGACATGGTTCTGGTCAGCCAGAACCGCGACAGTGTGCTGGTCGAGAACGGCAAATGGGTCGATGTGCCGGCCGCCCGCCAGCACGACAATCGTTTCATCCACGACATCGAGATCGCCGGGCTGGGCAGGCTCGAAGCCTTCCCCAATGGCGACGCGCCGCATTATGCCGGCATGCTCGCCGCCGCCAAGGGACTGCAGCGCTCCGGCCGCTATTCGCTGCGCTGGCCCGGCTGGTCGGCGTTCTGGGCGCCGCTGAAGCAGCTCGGCCTCCTGTCCGAGGACAAGGTGCCCGGCACCGGCGTTAGCCCACGCGAATTCCTCGGCCGGCTGCTTGGCCCGCAACTGCAATATGGCGCGGACGAAAAGGACCTTTGCGTCATGCGCAACGTCTTTGTCGGCAGCGAAGGCGGCCGCCGCAAGACGGTGACCTCAGAGCTGGTCATCGAGCGCGACCTCGCCTCCGGCCTGTTCGGCATGAGCCTCGGCGTCGGCTATCCCGCCAGCATCGTGGCGCAGATGCTGGCACGGCGCGAGATCGCCGCGCCCGGCCTGCTCAACCCGCTGCTGCATGTGCCGGATGGCCGCTTCCTCGATGAGCTCGCCAGGCGTGGCATCAATGTCGCCGAAACGGTGAGCTGGGATTGAAGATTTTCGAACGGTGGTTGCCGCCGGCAACGGCGCCGCCGCTCAAAAGGCACCCCGATGGGGTGAAACAACAAGTGGAACAACAAACGACAACAAGGAGGAATGCCCAAATGAACATTGCCAAGCTTTTCATCGCCGGCCTTGCGCTCGCTGGCCTTACCGCTGCCGCCAGTGCGGGAACGCTCGACGAGATCACCAAGCGCGGAGAGTTGCGTGTCGCCGTGCAGACGCAAGGACCGCCCTTCTCGCTGGTCGGTGCTGCCGGCGAACGCACCGGCAGTTCGGTCGAACTCGCCGAACTGATGGCCAAGGAAATGGGCGTCAAGATCACCTTCCTCGACTTCGACTGGGACGGCCTGATCCCGGCGCTGCTGTCGGGCAAGGCCGATCTTCTGGTCGCCGACATGACCCCGACACTGGCGCGTGGCATGAAGGTCGCCTTCACCAAGCCTTACATGTACACTGGCAGCACCGTCTTCACCAAGGCTGGGACCGCCTTCAAGTCCACCGAGGACTGCAAGGCCAAGGGCACCAAGATCGCCGTGCTGCTCGGCGCCACCGGCGAGAAGGAAGCCAAGGCCGCCTTCCCCGATGCCGACATCAAGAGCTACAAGGGCGGCGGCCCGCTGTTGCTCGACGCCGTCAACAACGGCCAGGCCGATTGCGGCGTCAACGACGTCTCGGCGGTCAAGGGCCAGTCGACCGCTTACCCGGCCGGCAGCTTCACCATCATGCCGGATATGCTGTCGAAGGAGCCGCTGGCCTTCGCCACGCGCTATGACGAGCAGGACCTGCTGGTCTGGATGAACCTGTTCCTCGACCAGGTCAGCCTCGACGGCCGCCTGCAGAAGAACCTGGATTACTGGGTGAATTCCGACGCCTGGAAGAAGGATCACTGAGTAGGGTGAATGGTTAATGGTTAATGGTGAATAGTGAATAGTAAGTAGGGAGCAGGGAGTAGGGGGTAGGGAGTAGAGAAAGAGCTACTCTCTACTCGCTACTCTCTACTCTCTACTCTCTACTCACACTTCACTATTAACTATTCACTATTCACCATTCACTATTCACATTCACCGCCCCACCATGCTCGAAAACTTCAGCTTCCGCACCATCGTCGAATATCTGCCCCTGTTCGGGCAGGGCCTCGTCACGACCGTGTGGCTGTCTGTCCTCTCCTTTGCCGGCGCGCTCGCCGTCGGCATCGTGCTCGCCGCAATGAACCTGCAGCGCGGCCGGCTGTTCCGCGTCCCGGCCAAGGCCTATATCGACGCGGTGCGCGCCACGCCGCTGCTGGCGCAGCTTTATTTCCTCTATTTCGGCCTGCCGCGGCTCGGCCTCATCCTGCCCGAGTTCGTCGTCGGCATCCTCGCTTTGTCGCTGAACAGCGGCGCCTATGTCGCCGAGATCATCCGCGCCGGCATCCTGTCGATCCCGCGCGGCCAGGTCGAGGCCGGCGTCGCCTCGGGCATGACCTATGTCCAGCGCATGCGCCTCGTCATCCTGCCGCAGGCGTTCAAGGTGACGATCCCGCCGCTGCTCGGACAGGCGATCGTGCTGGTCAAGGATTCCGCGCTGTTGTCGCTGATCTCGGTCGCCGAACTGACGCGCGCCGGACAATTGCTCGCCTCCGACCGCTTCATGCCGGCGGAAGGTTTCATCACCATCGCCGCCTTCTACCTCCTGCTCTATTACGGGCTGAAGGGACTGGCGGCGCTCTCCGGGCGCTGGCTCGGCCTGGCGGGGACACGGACATGATCTGGCAGCAGCTGCAAAGCGTCGCCGGCAGCTATCCCCTGGCGCTGCGCGGCCTCGGCATGACCGTGGTGCTGTCGCTGATCAGCCTGGTGCTGGGCACGCTGCTCGGCTTCGGCCTCGGCATCCTGCGCACCGGCGGCAACCGGCTGATCAGCGGCGCGATCGGTGCCTGGGTCGACCTGATCCGCGGCACGCCGTTCCTGGTGCAGATCTTCCTGATCTTCTTCATCCTGCCGGAACTCGGCATCGAGCTCGACGCCTTCACCGCCGGCATCATCGCGCTGACCAACCTGGCCGCCTGCTTCATCTGCGAGATCGTCGTCGCCGGCATCCGCTCGGTGCCGACCGGCCAGGTCGAGGCAGCACTTGCGTCCGGCCTGTCGCGCTGGCAGCGCATGCGCCAGGTGGTGCTGCCGCAGGCGATGCGCATCGTGCTGCCGCCACTGGTCGGGCAATATGTGCTGCTGATCAAGGATTCCTCGGTCGTCTCGGCCATCGGCCTCACCGACCTCACCCGCGTCGGCTGGCTGGTGGTGCAGCGTGTACCAAATGGCCTGCTGGTCTTCTTCCTCGTCGGCCTCGGTTACTTCATCGTCTGCTACCCCCTGATCATGCTGGCCCGCCGGCTGGAGCAACGCATGGGCGCGGCGCATGGCGAGGTGCAATTGTGATGTCGAACCCCAGCAAAAATGGCACCGGCATGATCGAATTTCGCGGCGTCAACAAATGGTTCGGCCAGCTCAACGTGCTCAGGGATATCACGCTGAGCGTCGAGCCGCGCGAAGTGGTCGTCGTCTGCGGCCCGAGCGGCTCGGGCAAGAGCACCTTGATCCGCTGCATCAATGGGCTGGAGACGATCCGCGACGGCGACCTGACGGTCGACGGCCAGCGCCTCGGCGACCCCGCCACCAACATGACGCGGCTGCGCACCGAGATCGGCTTCGTCTTCCAGTCGTTCAACCTCTACCCGCACAAGACGGCGCTCGAGAACGTCACGCTGGCGCCGATCCATGTCCGCAAGATCCCGCGCGCCGAGGCCGAAATGGCCGGGCGCGAATTGCTCGCCAAGGTCGGTCTTGCCGACAAGATCGACGCCTATCCCGCGCAGCTCTCAGGCGGCCAGCAGCAGCGCGTGGCGATCGCGCGCTGCCTCGGCATGCGCCCCAAGATCATGCTGTTCGACGAGCCGACCTCGGCGCTCGATCCCGAGATGATCTCGGAAGTGCTCGACGTCATGGTCGCGGTGGCCGAGGAAGGCATGACTATGATGGTGGTGACGCATGAAATGGGCTTTGCCCGCAAGGTCGCGCAGCGGGTGGTATTCATGGACGCCGGCGCCATCGTCGAGAGCGGCACGCCGGACGAGTTCTTCTCCAACCCGAAGACCGACCGCAGCCGCGCCTTCCTGAGCAAGATCCTGCGGCATTAGGGCTAACAACTCAATTAGCTGACTGCCGGCTGCGACCGAGATGAGTGGAAATCGACCTTAGGACTCGCGCACCGTGACCTTGGTCACAGCTCTGTCGCCACGCTCAATCTTAATGCGCTTGTCACTCGGGATAGGCGGTGGAGCTACGTTAGCAATCTTTCCATCCTCTAACCGATCCGCAGTCAAAAGCTCTTCCCCTTTCGCCGTCTTTAGGCGCTCTAATTGATTGATTACAATCCTGACATGCCGGCCTCCCAAACGAAAAAATCGGACAAGAATATTGTTAATAGCGAGCAGGCAGGCGGAAGAAGCAACTTGCGAATTAGAGAAAGCGCATCACGCTTTCAATATAGCGGCCGAGTCCCTGGCCCTCAATATCAACTAACGGACGTGGTTTACACAGCATGCCGAGAGGTCTGCAGAGGGTTCAACTCGGTCGTTCAGAATGATTGGGTTTTGACCTAAAACTTCAGCCGGCCGTGGCCGGCGTCTTCAGCCAAACGTCGCCAGAGGGTCGGCGCTGATCTCGACCCAGCCGACGGGCTGAAAGAAGCACAGTTCTGGCTCGATGACGCCGGCAGAGCCGATGGTCCCGCCAGCGCAATTCCTTTCTCTGCCCGTTTCGGACCGACGCTTCTCAGAACGCGAAATCCGCGGACTGAACGACATCGGCTGGGAGCCAGGTTTCATGAACTTGCAAGATCTCGGGCCCCCGGCTGTAGCCGCGATCGCGGACCACCATCGTCGTGACCCGGCCATTGTTCGGTTGATCGGAGTCCTTCGCGTCGCGTTGCCATTCGTGGTAGTTCACGACCGCCAGGTCGGCGCTTTGATGGCTGATCCGGATGTCGCGTATCTTGATACGGAAGGCCGGATTCGATCCGTAGATGCTCTTCATGTAACCTGCGAAGTCTTTTTTCCCGAACGCCCTGCCGCCTGGCATGATGGCGACCAGATCATCGCTGATCCGGTCGAGCGCGTTCTTCTTGAACGTCGCATCGTCGCCACGGCATCGGCCCGTCACCCAGTCGGTGAAGAATTCGTGGACGTCGTGGATCGTCGCTTCGATTTCCTTCGTTTGAAGGGACATGTTTTCCTCCTGTCTTAAGATGATGCTGGATCAGGCGCTTTGTGCTGTGGCTTGCCCGACCGGACGCTCCTTGAGGACAGCCCGTACCACGCGAGCCACAGGCACATGAGAAGCGAGGAAATCAGCCAGATCGGACCTCCGATGCCGATCCCGAGCTGCTCACCGAGTGTCCACCCGGTTGCCGAAAGGATACCGAACGCCGAGCCGACGATCGCGGCCCATCGGGGCAGTATCCCGACGTCATCGCGGGCGTCGTGATACGCGACAAGCGCTGTCGCCAGGGCGAGCGCCCAGAATCCGTTACCCATGCCGCCGGAAAACGCCCACCAGGTCATGAAGGCGTTGGTGTCACCCCGGTCGGCCGCGACCGCGACCACCGATGCCTCGGCGACTGCGGTGGAGAACGTGATCAGGGCGCCGAGAGCCATCACCATCCAGGCAGAACTCAGCATCGGCGAATGCCGGACCCGGGGGTTGAGCGCCAGGTTCAGGAACGAAGCGCCGGCGATCAGGAACAGCGCCGCTGCCGCCGTCCAATGGACCGTAGCCCATCGCCCATGGCCCTCGGCGATATTCTGCATCTGAACAGACAAATCCGCGTCCGGTGGCCCGTGAAAGACGAGCGCAGCCGCCAGCAGTAGCGTTCCGGTGGCGAGCCAGACACCGCCCGGCCCGCTCATGCTGTTATTATTCGTTGGCATCGGGAAAACCTCCTGTGGCCTTTACCACCCCATGAGGTTTAGACCCGCGCCACGGTTGCCCGCTTCGGCGTAAGTACCCACGCAACGAGAAATTTTGGCTTGGGTAGGATTACCCAAACACGTCCATGCCGATCAGGCCGTGCTCGACCGCATAGGCCGTGGCTGCCGCGCGCGTGCGCACGTTCAGCCGCGTCAGGATATCGCTAACGTGACGGTCTACCGTCCGCTGGCTCAGACCGAGCTCGCCGGCAACTTCCGGGTTGGTCAGGCCTGACGCGATCAGGCGCAGAACCTGCGTCTGTCTGGGGGTGAGAACTTCGCTGCCTGTCGCCGTCATGGTGACCCGCAGCTTGCCGGCAACGGCTTCGTCGGGGCGCGCGCCGAGCTCGCGGAAAAGTCTTATCGCTTCGTCCAGTTCGGTCCGCGCCGCTTCAGTATCGCCGGTTGCGAGACAGGCCCGCGCTGTCAGCACCCGCATCCGGGCAAGATGATAGGGCGCCCGAAGCTCCCAGAGGATCGCTACCGCGCGCCGGATATGGGCCAATGCCTCCGCGGCTCGACCAGCATGGATCAGCACCCGCGCGGTAGCCTCGGCGGCTGCGGCGCGGACTGCATCCGCGGAATATTGGCGCGCGCAGTCGTGCAGTGTTTCGCACAGCTCCCAAGCGTCATCGGCCGAACCGACGGCGAGAGTGATTTCCACCGCAGCCGGCAAAAGGCGGAGTTTGCCCGGCATGTCGTCGACGGACTGCAGTGCGCGGCGGATCGCCGAAAGGGCCGGCTGCTCGTGCCCCTGCTGCAATCGCATAAGCGCCAGCCCCGGCTGCGGATCGAACCCGAGCCTGCTCGCCGCGCAATAGGCGGCATCGGCCTCGTTCCATTGGCCGCGGAGGCGAAATACCTCGCCCTTCTGGTAGAATGCCGGACCGGCGTGGTGCTTCGAGGGCCCCTGCTGAAGGCGGATGCTGGCGACACCGGCCTCGCGGCCGGCCTCGTCCCAGTGGCCGTCGAGGATCAGGATTTCGGCCCGGTGGATCAGGCATCTGCCGGTGAAGGCAACGATTTCGGGCTGTCCCGCGCACCATCCGACCAGCGCCGATGTCCATTCCCTCGCCCGGCCCGTGGCATGAAATTTCTGACAGATCTCGATCACGCTGCAGTAGACCAGCCCGGTGACGATCGGTGAGAGCCGGCCCGAGGTGACCGAAACCATCACCTCGTCCAGCAGTTCGAAGCCGCGCACATAGTCGCCGCGCAGGATCAATATCCGCCCCTGAAGGTGGCGCGCGATAGCCAAGAGGTCCGGATCTTCGCAGCGCTGTCCGATCTCCGCGGCACGTGTTGCGTGCGCGAATGCTTCGTCCGGACTGTCGGCGGCGAGGCTTTGTTCGACCATTGGGAGCTGAAGGTAACCGTGTTCTGCACATTCCTGCGTATGATCCTCGACCAGCCGGTTGGCGCGCGTCAGCCATCCGCTGCCTTGGGCGAATTCACCGCGAAACATCAGGGTGAGCCCGATCCAGAAGCCGCAACGCGCTGCGGATCGTTCGCGTCCGTTCCGGAGATGCTCTTCGAAGGCCCTTTCGTAGTCCCGAACGAATTCCTCCTCGCGCCCAAGCATGTAGGCGGCTTCCCCGAGGCGCTGGAGCTCGGCGCCGCCAAGTTCACTGCAGCGGTCTCTGTCTGACAGTTCGCGGTGAAGCCTGGACCAATCGCCGCGATTGGCTAGCTCCGCATACGGATCCGATGCAACTGCACCGTCTTCCGGCGACTTGTCGGGTGATCGGTCGGAGGGCGCGGGCATAGCCTCAGAATAGCACATATCTTGCTGAGGAGGTGGCGCCAGGTTACCAACGTGACAGAAGTTCGTTTCGGGCTCAATCGAGCCGTTCATCGCGTCCGCCGCCGAGGACCGGGAACGGTGATGGAATGCTGCCATTCGTCTCGTCGATGGGAACGAGTAGGTAGCGCCAATATCGCGACATTCATGGCGCTTCTCAAAAGCTCCCCTCGCGCAACGGCTCGAATCGACCCATTTCTGCCGTTCCGATATCGGCCTCACCACCTCCAGGGCGGACATTCACCCATTATTCGGCGAAAAATCTCGTTCCGATCAAAGCCGCCCTACTTCGTTGCAGCGGCTGCGGCTCGCCCGAACAAGTGGCTGACAGCTGACCGCAGGAACATTCGGCGCGCCGCGTGATCATGGCTGGCTCCTCTCACGATTCCCTGAACGATATCGCTGCGTATCGGTGCTCAATTCGGCCCGCTTCTCATCCGAGACGACTGCGAGGTCCAGCACCTTCTGCAATTCGGCCGCATGGCGAAATGACGGTTCGGCCTGGACGCCGTTGCGCACCGCATCGACGAAGCGCCGGTAGTTGGTCGGTACCGTTCCGGCATTCAGAACCTGCCATTTGGCGTTCTCGACGTCTTGGCCGACGCAGGCTTTCAGCTCCGAGCCGGTCAGATTGTGCACGACTTCGATGCCGCCCTTGTCGCCGTAGATGCGCAGGCGGAGTTCGTTCAAATGGCCGGTTGCCCAGCGGCTGGCATGGACGACGCCGAAGGCGCCATTGCTGAAATCGAGCGCCATGGTGAAACTGTCGTTGGCGTCGAGCTCGTATTCGCCGATCCGGTTGCCGGGCGCCTTGTCGAAGGATCTCAGGCGGCAGAACACATGGTCGATGTCGAGCGCCGCGCCATAGCTGGCGAAATCGAGAATGTGGATGCCGACGTCGCCCAGCACGCCATTGGAGCCGTGGCCGCGCGACAGCCGCCACAGCCATTTCGGATCGGTGCGCCAGTCGCCCCAGAACTTGGATATCAGCCAGCTCTGCAGATAGGACGCCTCGACATGCCTGACCGTGCCGATGTCGCCGGCCAGCACCATGGCGCGCGCTCTCTGCAGCGGCGCGACATTGCGATAGGTCAGGTTGACCATGTTGATGATGCCGGCTCGCTCGGCGGCATCGGCCATCTCACTGGCCTTCTCGAAGTTTTCGGCGAGCGGCTTTTCGCACAGCACCGGCTTGCCCGCCGCGATCAGCATCATGGTGGTCGGATGGTGGATGCGATCGGGCGTCACGTTCGCCACCGCGTCGAACTTGCCCCATGCCAGCGCCTCGTCCAGCGACGCGAACCGGTTGGGGATACCGTAGATGTCCGAAAACTTGTCGACACGCGTACGGTCGAGATCGACGGCGCCGATCAGTTCGACGCCCTCGATCTTGCCGAACTGCCTGGCGTGCTCCTCCGCCATCCAACCGGTGCCGAGTATCAAGAGGCGCATGATTCTTATCCTTAGGACAGGGCTTTATCTTCTTGTTCGATCATGGATTTGGTCTAGCGAAAGCCGGCTTCGCCGGCGGAATGAAGTTTTCCGCCGCGCTCGACGATCGGCTCAAGTGCCTTTTCCACCGGCACGTTCGGCGCATCGAGGATGGCTGGATTGGAGCCTTGCGGGTTGTGCGCCCATCTCACCGCATTGCGCAGCACCTTGTGGACGTTGGCGTCGTGATAGGTCGGATAGGTCTCGTGGCCGGGCCTGAAATAGAAGATGTTGCCGGCGCCGCGGCGATAGGTCAGCCCCGACCGGAACACTTCGCCGCCCTGGAACCACGAGATGAAGACGGTCTCCAGCGGCTCCGGCACGGCGAACTGCTCGCCATACATCTCCTCGTTCTCGAGCTCGAAATACTCGCCGATCCCGGCAGCGATCGGGTGGTTGGGGCTGGTCACCCAAAGCCGTTCGCGCTCGCCCGCCTCGCGCCATTTCAGCGTGCAGGGCGTGCCCATCAGCTTCTTGAAGATTTTCGAGAAGTGGCCGGAATGGAGAACGATCAGCCCCATGCCTTCCCAGACGCGGCGCGTCACGCGCTCGACCACTTCGTCGGCGACGGCGCCATGGTCCTTGTGCCCCCACCACAGCAAGACATCGGTCTCGGCCAGACGGTCGGCCGGCAGCCCATGCTCCGGCTGCTCCAGCGTCGCCCACGACACCGAAATCTCCGGGTCGAGCTTCAGTGCATTGGCGATCGTCGCATGCATGCCCTCGGGATAGATGCCGGCGACCACCTCATTGGTCCGCTCATGAATATTCTCGCCCCAGACGACAGCGCGTATTGTCATGATGTCCTCGTGATTGTTTGAAGCTGGAGCCGCCCGGTCCGGTCATTCATAGTGTCATCGGACGGGATTGAAAACCTTCGAGATTGGCCAAACCTCCCCAGCTTCGTCATCCCAGGGCGGAGCAGGCGCGAAGCGACGTCGCGAAGACCCTGGGATCCATTCCGTGACCTCTCCGCGCTGCAACGGGCGGGACTTTTTGATGCGGGAAGGACAGGAGGTGAAAGGGATCGCTACAGAACGGCTTTCAATCTGCGTCGTTGCATTCTTCGGCTGACGTAACGGCATGGATCCCAGGGTCTGCGCTCCGCTTCGCGTTCGCTCCGCCCTGGGATGACGAAGCCATGAAGGACTGCCGCGAGCGACCTAAGCCCCTCGCCCCTCTTGGGCGACGCGTGTCAGCGGCTTCGACAGGCGCGGCACGACGACAAGGCGCTTGATCTTGCCTTTCTTGTAGGCGGCGAGGAAGCGGGCATAGTCCTTGAAGACGACGCAGCCATTCGATTCGGCGCGCCCGCCGCGCAGCATGTAGGTGTGGGCGAGCAGGCCGTCGCGGCCATATTTGTTGCTGCCGCTGGCCGGCGTCAGACGGATCGCCTCGACACCGTGGAAGCGCGATTCCCGCATCGTCAGATTGTAGGTATCCGGCGGCGTCGGGCCGACATTCTTCTTGTGGACGTAGCGCGGCTGGTCGACCATCGAACCGTATCCCGAATGTGCCTCCAGCCGCGAGCCGTCGGGCATATAGACGGTCTTGGCCGAGATGTCGTAGACGGCGACGCCGCTGCCCAGGTTAGGCGTGGTGAACAGGTTCCTGAAGGCTCCGCCGAGACCGCCGGAAGACATGTCGGGCTTGGCATAGGCCAGCATGTCGCCGCCCTGCGTCTTCGACCGTTTGCCCGGCTTGCCCGACACGGCCGGCACTGCCGCTTGTGACGAATTGCGAGGCGACAGGCTGCCGGGTTGCGTCTCGACCGGCGGCGCTTCGGCCGTCTGCACCTTGCTCGCCTTGGCGGTCCTGGAGGCCTGCGCCTTGGGCGGCTCCGTTTTCGATGCTTGATCCTTTTGCGCCTGGGCCTTTGGCGCCTGGTCTTTTGGCGCCTGATCTCTTGACGCTTGAGCCCGCGGCGCCTCGGCCGGCTTATCGATGTCCGCCCGCGGACGCAGCGTCGGCAGCGGAATGCTGTCGGGCATGTCGTCTTGCGGCGGCAGCGAGGCTACCTCGACCTCAGGTTCTTGCGGCTCTCGTGAGGCTGCGGGCTCGCTTGCCGCGATGGCTGCCGGGAGCACATCGATCATCTGCTCCGGCAATGTATTCGCCAGCGCCAGCGCAAGGCGCGACGAGCGTTCGATCTCCGCCACCTCCGGCCCGAAGCGCACCGGTGCCGGGCCGTTCGGGTCGGGTATGCGTACCGGCTCGGCGAACCGCGCGTCGGCCGGCAGGCTGGCGAGCATGACGGGTGAGCCGGCTGAGGCACGGGCAAAGGCGGCGGCAAGCTTTTGCGGCGACAGCGCGGCCTTGGCGACCACGTCGTCGAAGCTCGATTGCCGCGACGCATCAGCGACAAGCGGCACGGTGTTGCGCTTGAGGCGGGCCGATTTTCCCTGGTGGACGAAGTTCGACGCCGACCGCAGGCAGTTGGCATCGCATCCGTGCTGCAGCAGCTTGGCCGACAGCGCCGCGTTTGCTGCGGCCCATGTCGGGGCCTGCGCCTTTGCAAGGCTGCGGCGAGGATCGGCGAGCGCGATGGTGCGCGGCGCGAGCAGGCTTTGCGGGAGACCGTTGGAAGCGGCGCTGAGCGAGGTTCCCACTGAATAAAGGCCGGCCAAGGTCGCCACCGACCATAAAGCAATGGCTGCGCCGACGGCCGGAACCGCGACCCAGCGCAGGCCGGGCCTCATCGAAGTCAATCCAGTTGCAGGACTGTCACCCCGGGTTTTCGCACTTACAAACGCCATTCAACCACTCTCAATCGGCCGATGCCGGCTAGCGGATTTCGCAGCCGTGACATTCACAGTTCGCCTGGTGCCCCCAGCACGCTTTGCGTCTGTTGCCGATTGATTCAAAAGATGGACAAAGTTGGTTAACCAATCCCTCTACCGACCGCCGATTGGGCGACGGTCACACCGAAAAACACCCTCCAAAACCTGCATAGTTGGCAAAACTGCCCTCCAATGATGACTTTGCTGCCCGTTTTTGTCGGCCGAGTCAAGAAAGCGAAATGACTAGACCTTGCTGGGCGGAGTCGGCCATGGCTGCGAAAGTGAAGCCGGGCCGACCAGAATCTTGCGGCCGGCAGCCGCCGCCATCAAGCCCCGGCGATCGGTCAAACCGGCGATTATCGACCTGGCACTTGTCGACCTGCCACTCGGGCGAATGAACGTTAACGTCTGAGAATTCGGGATAGCGGCAAGATGTTTGCCGCACAGCAGCTGAATGTCGCCAAGTGCCGGAGCGGGATATCCAACACCTAGGCCACAGCCACCACTATGTGAGCCTGGATTTTGGCAGCAACCTCGCCGCTGCCATGCCTGTCTGCAATCACGGCTGCGGCGTAGTCGGTTGCAGCGTCCAGTTTTCCCGCCTCTCTGGCCTCGATTTCATTGCGAAGGAGAGTGCCCTGGCAATAAGCAACGGCCGGAAGGCGCGGCGAGGAGGCACGGCTTTGTTCGGCTCTCGTCTCGATCACCACACCGGAAAAACCTGCGTCCTCCAGCTCGCTACGGATCAGTGCCGTATCGTGGTAGCCATGCGGCGTGCGTGCCAGAAAGCGCGGCGGATCGTTCGGAAAAATCCTCGCCAGAGCATTCGTCACATCGTCCGCAAATACATTCTCTTCGATACGATCCCATACGCTGAATAGAAAATGTCCTCCGGGCTTCAGGACTCGCCGGGCTTCGCGATAGGCACATGAGCGGTTGGGAAAGAACATCGCACCGAACTGACAACAAACGAGATCGAAGGCCGCATTTTCGAACGGTAGCGCCAGAGCATCAGCCTGACGCCATTTGATACGATCGTCGGGAGCTTGCCGCGAAGCGGCGTAGTCGAGCATCGGCTGGTTGAGGTCGGTTACGACATAGCTTGCATCGGCGGACAGTTTTGGCGCCAATGCGCGGGTGACAACCCCGGTGCCTGCGGCGGTTTCCAGAACGGCGCTTGGCGACAAGGACGCTGCTCGTCGTGCAAGATCTGCGGCGAACGGCTCGAAAATCAACGGCACCATATAGCGGTCGTAGTTTTCCGGAATTGAGCCAGCGAATACCTTGTCCGTTTCCAACATTGCTGTCCCCCGTCGCCCGTTTGATGGCTCGCCAGCATAGCATGGAATTGTTTGCTGTTCGGTCGCATTCGACCGGGAGGCGGTTTCGCTTCCGTGAGCTCCGAAACGCCGTGCTGCAATTACCTGCACATGTGCTAATCGTGCTGCAATTACCTGCATATGTGCTAATATATTGTGGTCATGCGCATTGGTGCGTGGCCAATATAATGGGAGGATGCCGTGAAAACCATAAATCGCAGGTCTGCAATTGCGCTCGGCGTGACGGCGGCAGCGGTAACGCCTTTGTTCACGCTGGCGGCAGCTGCAAAGGTCAAGAAATACGGCCCGAAGGAAGGCAAGGAGATAGCCCCCGGCGTCAGGGTGGTCGAGGTCGGCACCGGCAATTCCGACATCCCCGCCTACAAGAGCATCTCAATTGTCGATGTGGTCTTCCAGCCGGGAGCAGCCGCCCCTGCAATGGTAATGGACAACGACATGGTGTGCACCATTGCCGCCGGTGAATTCACGATCAAGAAAGCCGACAAGGAATTCAAGCTCAAGGAAGGTGACGTATATACCTGCTCCAAGGGCAAGACCGATGCGGCAGCCAACACCAGCAAGGTGGTCGGCATCCACCGCATCGCCGTCTTGATACCTGCCTAGCGCATACCGACGAAATCGGCCCGCGTCCTCTTCGGAGACGCGGGCCTTTTGATGACGTGCGTGGCCTTGAGCGGTTCATCGTTTCACCGCTTCGACCCGGTCGACTTCGTCCAAGTGTGGTGAGGCTCATGCTGTTCATGGTTTTTCCTCCCGATTTTTACTTATGAGCGGTTCTCACTGCTGGCCGGTATAGGGGCCTGCATTGGCGGATTGGCAATCCGGCAGCGCGCTGAGCGTTTTGGAGTTCACGAAACGGCCCGGTGCTCTTCCCGAGCTGCCTCCCAGACCTCGCGCGCCGCATCTGCATTCAGTGCCGCGATTCCCAGGCCGACGATCAGATCCGGCCACGCCGAGCGCCACAGGAAGGCCGTCACCAACCCGGCCAGTATGATCGCAATATTGGCGACGGCGTCGTTGCGGGCCGAAAGGAATGCCGCCCTGGTAAGACTGCCGCTGTGATGGCGGTAGCGCGCCAGCATGTAGGCGCATGACAGATTGACCGCCAGAGCGCCCAATCCCGCCAGCGTCAGCGCCGTTGGCTGCGGCGGCACCGGCATGTTGAACTTTCCCCACGCGGTCCACAGCGTCGCCAGGCCCGGCACCAGCAGGATAAGCGCCAGCGCCATGCCGACCCGCGAGCGGGCACGCAGCGACCATCCCATGGCGAGCAGTATGAGGAGATTGACCGAGGCATCTTCCAGAAAATCGACGCTGTCGGCGAACAGCGACACCGAGCCGATCGCCAGCGCGACAGCGAATTCAATGCCGAAATAACCCAGGTTCAGCAGTGCGACGACAAGCACCACCCGGCGAAGGCCGTCCGACGCAATGGCTTGCTGCATGGTCTGCCCTAACACGATGCCGTTGTCGCTCTTACCAGCTGCTCTTCCAACGCAACACCCGCATGGCATTGGCCGTCACCAGCACCGTCGCCCCGGTGTCCGCGACAATGGCGGGCCAGAGGCCGGTGATGCCGGCGATCGTCGTCACCAGGAACACTGCCTTCAGGCCCAACGCAATGGTGACGTTCTGCTTGATGTTGGCCATGGTTGCTTGGGACAGCCTGATCATGGCCGCAACGTCGCCGACGCGTCCATGCAGCACCGCTGCGTCAGCCGTTTCAAGAGCCACATCGGTGCCGCCGCCCATGGCAATGCCGACATCGGCGGCGGCAAGTGCCGGCGCATCGTTGATGCCGTCGCCGACCTTGGCTACCCTAAGCCCCTGCCCCTTCAACTCGTCGAGGATGCGCTGCTTGTCCTCCGGGAGCAGTTCGGCGCGCACCTCGATGCCGAGTTGTTTGCCAATGGCAGCCGCCGTGCGCTTATTGTCGCCGGTTAGCATGACTGTCCTGATGCCTGCATTGGTCAGCGCCTTTAGCCCGGCGAAAGCATCCGGCCGGGGTTCGTCGCGCATGGCAATGAAGCCGGCCAGCGCGTTGTCTACAAGCAGCACCGCCACTGACTTGCCTTCATCGTTCAATGCCACGATGCGTGCCGCCTGGTCTGCTGGCAGCAGGTTTATCTCGCCCGCCGCGACTGGCGAGCCCAGAAACAGGTTCTTGCCGCCGACACGACCGATAACCCCTTTACCGCCGATCGCTTTGGCTTCGGCGGCAGGCGGCACAGGAATGTTGCCGGCTTTGGCCCTTTGGAGGATGGCCAAAGCGAGGGGGTGGCTCGAGCCGATCTCAAGCGCTGCCGCGAGCGAAAGGATGTCGCGTTCACTGGCACCCACCGCAACGACATCGGTGACCTGCGGCTTGCCGAGCGTCAGCGTGCCGGTCTTGTCGAACGCCACGGCGTTGATGGTCGCGAGCCCTTCCAGCACCGCCCCACCTTTCATCAGCAGGCCGCGCCGGGCTCCGGCCGAAAGCGACGCCGCGATCGCCGCCGGAACTGAAATGACCAGCGCGCACGGGCAGCCGATGAGCAGCAGCGCCAGCCCCTTGTATATCCATTCGTTCCAATCGCCGCCCAAGAGCAGCGGCGGTGTGGCGGCCACGAGCGCCGCGACGGCGACAACGCCGGGCATGTACCAGCGCGAAAAGCGATCGATGAAGCGCTCGGTCGGCGCCTTGTTTTCCTGCGCCTCCTCGACCAGCTTGATCACGCGTGCAATCGTGTTGTCTGCGGCGGTCGCCGTCACCTTGACGCGCAGCACGCCGTCACCGTTGATAGTGCCGGCAAAGACCGTGTCGCCGACGTCCTTGCGCACCGGCACGCTTTCACCGGAGACGGGTGATTCATCGATGGCGCTCCCGCCTTCGGTGATCTCGCCGTCAGCCGGAATCCGGTCGCCCGGCCGCACGAGGATGATGGCGCCCACAACCAGGCTTTCGGCCGGCACCTCGCGGGTCTGGCCGTCTTTCTCGACGAACGCGGTTTTGGGAACGAGGACCGTGAGCGCTTGAATACTGGACCGTGCCTTGCCGGCCGCAACCCCTTCGAGCAACTCGCCGATCAGGAACAAGAAGACCACCGTCGCCGCTTCCTCGCCGGCACCGATGATGACGGCCCCGGCCGCCGCCACAGTCATCAGCATTTCGATTGTGAACGGAATGCCTGCCGCTGCGGCCATGGCCGCTCGGCGCGCGATCGGAGCCAGGCCGAGCAGCATTGCGGCGATGAAGGCCCACGGGCCGGTCGCGGGCCAGGCGTAATCAATCGCGAAAGCCACGGCCAAGGCGACCCCGCTGGCGATGGCCAGGCGACCCTTGGCGCTGTCCCACCATAGCTCCGACGCCGGCGCATCATCGTTATCATGTAACCGCGCTACGTTCTCGTCGTGATTGCGCCTTCCGTCGGCATGGTTGTCGGCGGATTGATCGGACGCCGGCGTCCCAGACTTGGAGGTCAGCGGAGCGACGGCGTAGCCGAGGCCGGTGACCTTCCTCTCGATCGCGCCGAGATTGCTTTCGGGAGTATGAGTGACCGTCAGAATGCCCGCCGAAACGGATACGTTGATGTCCTGAACACCAGGCATCCGCCGCACGGCCGTATCGATTTTGCTGGCGCAACCGGCGCAATCCATGCCTTCCACACGGTAGCGGGTCTGTTGTTTGGTCGCAGCCATGATGAACCTCTTGTATCTTCGACCGCGACGCTACATCCTCTAGCGACTAGAGGAGCAAGCGAAATGTCAACAGGTGTGACCATCGGTGAAGCGGCCCGACACAGCGGCGTGAAGGTTCCAACCATCCGCTACTATGAGCAGATAGAGTTGCTTCCTGCCGCTGCCCGCAGCGAAGCCAATCGCCGGCAGTATGAAGCGGCAGACTTGCGCCGGCTCGCCTTCATCAGGCACGCGCGCGAGTTGGGGTTCGGGATCGAAGCCATCAGGGCGCTGCTGACGCTGCAGGATAATCCCAGCCAGCCTTGTGCGACCGCCGACGCCATTGCCCAGGCGCGTCTGGCCGACGTGGTTCAGCGGATACGCAGCCTTACAGCATTGAAAGCCGAGCTGGAGCATATGGTCGAAGGCTGCCGGCACGGAAAAGTCTGCGAATGCCGTGTCATCGAGGTCCTGGCGGATCACGATAAATGCGAGCATCCTCACCATTGATTTGCCAGAGCAGAGCTCGCGTCAGCCCCGATGTCGCGGCATCCGGAGCTTGCAAAAGCCGCACTTTACGGTCAACCTGAGCGGATGATGGCGCGCCTGTCACCAAAACACCTCCTGGTCATGCTTCTCGCGGTCGTCGTGACCGCCGGGTTCAGCCTGTCCGCCGCTCAAGCTGCCGTCATGTCGGCCAGGATGGCAGTCGACGGCCGCATGACCATGGCCGCAGATACCGGCACCACCGACGCCGACATGGCCAAGATGGCCGATGCCAGGGACGGTGACTGCAACGCTTGCCTCAAGGGCTCGGCCGGCAATGACAAACCGATGCAATGTGCGCCGACCTGTGTCGCACCGGTTCTGGCGGTACTGCCGGAAGCTCTCCCCGTGACGGGACTGCCGCCGGCCGAGCTGCCGTCGGCGCTTACCGCCCCGTTCCTGCACGGGCGAAGTCTGCTGCCCGAGCCATTCCCTCCAAGACCCAGCGCTCTCGTCTGACGCCGTTTCTGCCGTTCCGCGGCTGATTAGCGGCGTTTGATCGCCCGGTTGCGCGTACTGCGCAGCGGGCGCGGTGGCAATTCAATCGACGTCGCGACGTTCGCCGTCGGTTACCGCAAGGGTCACAAAAGTGAATTCCGTTTCAAATCCGTTCATAACGCGCCGCAAATTCCTGCTTGCGGCAGCGAGCATTGCCGCCGCAGTGCCGATCCGCCCTGCGCGGGCGATGGCCACCGGCGAATACCGGATCAGGGTGGCGCCGGGCCAGGCCCGGTTCGCCGGCCCTGATGGTCCGCGCACTCCGGTATGGGCCTATGATGGCACGGTCCCCGGCCCGACACTGCGCTTACGCCAGGGGCAGCCCGCTCGCATCATCGTCGAGAACGGACTGGACGAAGACAGCACGGTTCACTGGCATGGCATCCGGCTGCCGAACGCGATGGATGGCGTGCCCGGCCTGACGCAGAAGCCGATCAGGCCAGGTGAAAATTTCATCTATGAATTCACCCCGCCCGATGCCGGCACCTTCTGGTATCACCCGCACGCCAACAGCCTGGTCCAGCTCGGCCGTGGCCTTGCCGGCGCACTGGTCGTCGAGGAGGTCGAGCCGGTCGCCGTCGACCGTGACATTCTGTGGCTGCTGCAGGACTGGCGGCTTGCGGCCGATGGGCAGATCGCCGGCGGCTTCGGCAGTGCCATGGATGCGTCGATGTCGGGTCGCGTCGGCAATGTCGTCACCGTCAACGGCACGGGGCCAGGCGATCGGAGCGTGAAGGCCGGCGAGCGCGTCAGGCTGCGGCTCGCCAATGCCTCGCTTGCCCGCATGATGGCGCTGCGCTTCGAAGGCCACCGTCCGGTCGTCGTCGCCATCGACGGCCAGCCCTGCGATCCGCATGAACCGGAGGGCGGTCGCCTGGTGCTGGCGCCCGCCATGCGCATCGACATCGTGCTCGACATGCAGGGCCACCCCGGCAGCCGCCACGCGGTGATCGACGATTTCTACGACGGCCTCGCCTATACGCTGACCACGCTGGCCTATGACGCAGCGCCGCCGCTGAGAACCCATCCGCTCGACACGCCTGTCGGCCTGCCGCGCAACCCCTTGCCCCGGCCCGACCTCGCTGGCGCCGAGCGCCAGGAGATCGTCCTGCAGGGCGGCATGATGGGCGGCGGCAAGCTCAAGGGCGTCGGCGGCATGATGGGCATGGGGATGATGGACATGAACGGCGGTGCGGCCTGGGCGATCAACGGCATGTCGATGACCGGCGACGGCCATGCCGGCATGGCGCCGCAGTTCACGCTGAAACGCGGTGTGACCTGCCATCTCACCATGCGCAACGAAACCGCCTGGTGGCACCCGATGCATGTCCACGGCTTCAGCCTGTCGGTCATCTCGCGCAACGGCTCGCCGGTGCCGCACCGGCAATGGCAGGACACGGTGCTGCTCGCCCCCAAGGATACGATCGAATGCGCCTTCGTCGCCGACAATCCCGGCGACTGGATGCTGCACTGCCATGTCGCCGATCACCAGATGGCCGGCCTGATGACGGCGTTCCGCGTGACCTGAAACTTTTATCCAACCAAGGAGAACTGCAATGAAACTGACCTACCGCCTTGCCGCCCTGTCCCTGCTGATCGCAACGCCGCTGCCCGCCTTCGCCGCAACGATCAACGCCGTCATGTACAAGAACCCGCAATGCAGCTGCTGCGAGTCCTACGCCAACTATCTCGAGCACAACGGCTTCAAGGTCGACATCAAGCCGGTCAACAATCTCTCCCAGATCAGCAGCGATGCCGGTGTGCCGGCCGACCTCGAAGGCTGCCACACGCTGATGGTCGACGGCTATATCGTCGATGGCCTGGTGCCGGTCGAGATCGTCAAGAAGCTTTTGACCGAGCGCCCTGCGATCACCGGCATAACGCTCGCCGGCATGCCGGCCGGCGCCCCAGGCATGGGTGGCGAGAAGCAAGGCCCCTTCGTCGTCTACGCCTTCACCAAGGACGGCAAGGCGCCCACCGTCTACGCGACCGAGTGAGGACATTGTGAGCAAACTAGCCGTGGTCCTGGTTGGCATGCTGCTGGCGTTTTCGTGGCCGGTATCAGCCGCTGAGCCGCCGCAGAACTTTGCCGTTCACGAGGCGCCCGTCCCCGTGCCGGAAATCAGCTTCGAGGATGGCAATGGCAAGCCGAAAATGCTTGCGGATTTCCACGGCAAGGTCGTGCTGCTTAACGTCTGGGCGACATGGTGCGCGCCCTGCCGCAAGGAGATGCCTACGCTCGATCGCCTACAGGCCAAACTCGGCGGTCCGGATTTCGAGGTCGTCGCGCTGTCCATGGACCGCGCCGGTCCTGAGATTGTGAAGAAGTTCTTCGCCGAGATCGGCATCAAGCACCTCGCCCTCAACATCGACGTCTCGGGCAGGGCCATGTTCGCCATCGGAACCGTCGGCCTTCCGGCAACCCTGCTGGTCGACCGCGACGGCAAGGAGATCGGCCGGCTGATTGGGCCGGCCGAATGGGACGCCCCCGACATGGTCGACTTCATCCGCAGCCGCATCGCCGCCAAGTGAGAAAGGGACAGATATGTTCGGGCTAAAGGCTCGCTGCGTTGCATCGGCTTTGAACGAATGGAGGTGCTTGCTGCTAAACGTAATTGCCATTGCGGCGCTGACCGCGGGCCTTTCGTATCAGGCGCAAGCCCACTCGCTCGACGAAATCGACGCCACGCTTGAGGCCGACGAGAAATATTTCCAGCCGATCGACAAGCCGGCGCCTGATTTCACGCTGCGCGCCGCCGACGGGCGTGTCGTGCGGACGGCCGATCTGCGCGGCAAGGTGGTCGTCCTCCACTTCATCTACACGTCGTGCCCGGATGTGTGCCCCCTTCATGCCGAGAAGATCGCCGAGATCCAGAAAATGGTGAACGGCACGCCGATGAAGGACCGGGTCAGCTTTGTGACCATCACCACCGACCCGACCAGGGACACGCCGGACGTGCTCAGCAAATACGGGCCGGCGCACGGGCTCGATCCCGTCAATTGGCTGTTCCTGACCACGATGGAGGATCAGCCGGAGGATGCGACCCGCAGACTGGCGGAGGCCTTCGGCCACAAGTTCACGCTGACGGATGATGGTTATCAGATGCACGGCACCATCACCCATGTGATCGACAAGGAGGGCCGCTGGCGGGCGAATTTCCATGGCCTGGATTTCGCATCGGTCAATCTCGTCACATTCGTCAATGCGCTTACCAACAATGTCGAGCGCCCGCACCATGAGCAGGAAACGGGATGGTGGGCGAAAATCAAGGGCATGTTCTGAGGCATCATTTGCACGTGCCGGCGGTCCGGCGAAACAGAGGGAAGGAGAACCCTGTGACCCACAAGTCCAATCCATTGAGCGGAGCCGTCGGCAAAATGGCCCGTGCCGTCATGCTGGCCGGCGCGACGATCTGGCTCGCGCTCGGTCTCCACAATCAGGCGATCGCCGCGGGCGAGATGTCCCAGGACCAGTTCGACCAGCGCATTCACGACTACATTCTTGCGCATCCAGAGGTGCTCGTGCAGTCGCTGCAGAGCCTCGACGCCCGCCAGCGCGAGGCTGCCGCAAAAGAGGCGAAAGCCGCTTTGACGGACAAGGCGGACGAGATTTTCCGGGACCCGGCGAGCCCGGTCGGCGGCAACGCCGAAGGCGACGTCACCATGGTCGAGTTCTTCGACTACAACTGCCCCTATTGCCGGCAGGTTGCGCCGATCATGGCGCAAGCAATGGCCGACGATCCGCAGCTCAAGATCGTCTACAAGGAATTCCCGATCCTCAGCACGGATTCCGTATTTGCTTCCAAGGCGGCTCTCGCCGCAGTGCGCCAGGGCAAATACATGGCGTTCCACAAGGCCTTGTATGCGGTGAAGACGCGGGTGACCGAAGCGGTCGTGCTGAAGGTGGCTGCCGACGTCGGTCTCGATGTGGCTAAACTGAAGACCGACATGCAGCAGCCCGATATCCAGGCGTCGATCGACCGGAATACGCAACTGGCCCAGGCGCTGAAGATCAGCGGAACGCCAAGCTTCGTCGTTGGCGAGCAGATTTTCCCCGGCGCGACCGACCTCGCAACGATGAAGAAACTGATCGAGCAGGCGAGGACCAGCAAATGAGCCGAATATTTTGCCCAAACCGACGGACGGTTGTTCTGGGGAGCGCCTTTGGCGCCGCTGCGGTCGTGAGCCTGCTCAAGGGGCCGGATTTGGCGATCGCCGCTGAGGATCCCGATCTGGCACGCCGTTTCAGATATCTCAGCCAGAACGGCAACAGCACGTGTTCGACCAAGTTCACGGAATCGATCGCGACCATGCCGGCAACGTCGCGGATCACGGGCTCGTGCTGCAGCCCGATGGAGACGAAGCGCTATGCCGAGCAGGTGAGCGGCCTGGCCAGGTACCGCGAGATTGCGATGATCCCAAGCGATCCGTACGATATTCCGGCCGGCATCGCACAGAAGATGATGCCCTACTACGATGTGAAACTCTCCGGCGAAGAGCAGCAGGCCTACGACTATGCGATGGCCAATTCCAACGAGAAAGGTCCATGCTGCTGCCAATGCTGGCGCTGGAAAGTGTATGGCGGGCTGGCGAAGTTCCTGATCCGCGAGCACGGTTTCACCGGCAAGCAGGTCGTCGACGTCTGGGATCTCTCAGACGGCTGCGGCGGAGGAGAGTAGAGCCGGGCGACAACTCGGCTGCGGTTCAACAAGCGCTCTCAACCTGTTCTAGCTTCTTGAAAGGAGCGCTTGACCTTCCGGTGGCTGGAACCGTCAGGCTCATTGCTAACTTCCGGAGGTCGTCCAATTGCGGACCGAACCATGAATGTCGAAAGGCAGCTACTGGCCCTGTCAGAGAGGCATATCGGCAAGGCAGATCAGATGTCGCGGAACACTTGCTGCGGGCGCTGGAGGCGCTGGATTAAAGCCCTGCCCTTTCGGAGTTACCGCGTGGCCAGCATGTTCTGGCAGAAGCCTATTATGTACTCGTTCGTCTATAGCATTGAACGTGCCTTGATTGACCGGCAAGCCACCGCCTTCGTGGGCTGATCGAGTTCGCCTTGACGGGCGTACATGGCGAACTAGTTCCCCTCGCAATCGCCGGTGGCAGCGGCGGCGGGAGGGATGGTTGTGATGATGATGGACGGTTCAATGTGGATGATGGGCGGCATGGCGCTCATTTGGGTCCCGGTGCTTGTCACCCTCGTGCTCGCGATCGCGGCGCTGGTCAAATATTTGCGAACCTGACGGCATAGGCAGTCGGGGTCAAAAGAGCAAAAAGGGCGGAAAGTTGTAGTCGTCATCGGAAGCAGCAGCGTCATCGGGTCGGCGTCGGAACTGGTCCGGCCCCTCGGCTCTTAACGTCTGTCGCCTTCGGCCCTCTCAGGAGTGGCAAATCGCCGGCTATGAGGTCTGGATGGCGAAGCGCAAAGACACGGTTATTGTTACCGGCAGCACCGGCTTCATCGGCTCGGCTCTGGTCAACAGCTTCGCCGACCGGTTTGCTCTCGTCGGCCTCGACCGGGCGGCGACGCGTCAGCCGCCGCCGGCCGCGGAGTGCGTCTGCATCGACCTGACATCGGAGGACGCCGTGGCAGCCGGCTTGGCGCGCGTGCGGACGGCCTATGGCGCCCGCCTCGCCTCGGTGATCCATCTTGCGGCCTATTTCGATCTCACAGGCGAACGGAACCCGCTCTACGAAAAGATTACGGTTGGCGGCACCGAGAAGCTCCTGCGCGCCCTGAAACAATTTGAGGTCGAGCAGTTTGTCTTCATGAGTTCGATGCTGGCGCACAAGGGTGGCCGACCAGGCGACATCATCGATGAGGATTGGCCGCTCGAATCGAACCTACCCTACCGCACCTCGAAGATCGAGACCGAGCGCCTGATCCATGAGCAGCACGGGGCGATCCCTGTCGTCTATGCCAGGCCGGCCGGCGTCTATGATGATCTCGGCCGTAACGCATTCCTCGCCAATCAGATTGCGCGTATCTACGAAGAGGATCCGACCGGGCATGTATATCCGGGTGACCTGCTCACCGGGCAGTCGTTCCTGCATCTGGAAGACCTCACCGATGCGGTGGGGCGCCTTATAGATCGGCGGAAGAAACTTCCCACGGAGCTGGCGCTGCTTCTCGGCGAGCCTGAGGTCATGGGCTACGGCGAACTTCAAGCCGAGATTGGTCGGTTGATCCGTGGCGAGAACTGGGAGACACGGGAGGTGCCGAAGGCGCTCGCCAAGGCGGGTGCCTGGGTCCAACAGGACGTGCTGGGCGAAGAATCATTCGTTCGTCCCTGGATGGTCGATATCGCCGACGACCACTACGCGATCGATATCAGCCGTGCCCGCAATGTCCTCGGCTGGCAGCCCCGGCATTCCCTGCGCGAGACGTTGCCGCGGATCGTCGACGCGCTCAAGGCAGATCCCGCCGGCTGGTATCGGGCCAACAAGCTCAACGCGGCCAAGGTGGCCGGCAGCGGAACAAAAGCGCGAGAGAAAGACAAGGCGTTCGAGGCCAAACACGACAAGATGAAACCCGGACACATGGCCGAGATGGCGGGGATGGGCCAGCAGATGCTGTGGGCTCATTTCCTGGTCATCACGCTTGGCGTGTGGCTCCTCACCAGCCCGCTTCAGTTCGCGCTGTTCGATCCGGCGGCGGCCGGCACTGTGCGTGACGTCACGCAAGAGCGTGGACTGTGGGAACCGGTGCTGCGCAACGCGCTCACCGGCTGGAGCGACATTGTCTCGGGCTTGCTGCTGATGCTGTTTGGCGGGCTCGCACTGTCGCCGCGTTTTTCCTGGGCGCAATGGGGCACGACGATCGCCGGCCTGTGGCTGCTGTTCGCGCCGCTGTTCTTCTGGACGCCGAGCGCCGCCGCCACCATGAACGACACGATCGTCGGCGCGCTGGCCATCGCTTCCTCGGTGCTCGTCCCGATGATGCCGGGCATGAGCCACGAAGGGATGATGGACGAGAGCACCGTTCCGCCTGGCTGGACCTACTCGCCGTCATCCTGGCTGCAGCGCCTGCCGATCATCGCGCTCGGTTTCTTCGGTTTCCTCATCGCCCGCTATCTCACTGCCTACCAGCTCGGCCATGTGGGTGCTGTCTGGGAGCCATTCTTCCTCGGCGGAGACGGCAGGAACGGCACGGAATTCATCATCACATCCGACGTTTCTCGAGCCTGGCCAGTCGCTGATGCCGGGCTTGGCGCCGTGGCCTATATGATCGAAACCCTGATGGGCGCGATGGGCACGGCGACCCGCTGGCGCACCATGCCCTGGATGGTGACCTTCTTCTTCATCCTGGTGGTGCCGCTCGGCGGCGTCTCGATCTTCTTCATCATCATCCAGCCGATCATGATCGGCACCTATTGCACACTGTGCCTCATCGCGGCGGCGGCCATGCTGGTCATGATCCCGCTGACGCTGGACGAGGTGGTCGCCATGGGCCAGTACATGCTGCGCAGCGTGCGGACAGACCGTCCGTTCTGGCGCACCTTTTTCCAAGGCGGGCCGGAGCCGAACGGCGAGGCGGACAAGAACGATCCCGGCTTTTCCGCCGCGCTTGCCGCACAGTCCGCCGCAGCCATTCGCGGTGTCACGTTTCCATGGACGCTGGTCGCATGCTGTATCGTCGGCGGTTGGCTGATGGTCTCGCGGCTGGTCTTCGGCACGGCCGGCGCCATTGCAAACAGCGATCACCTCTCGGGCGCCATGATCATCACGATCGCGGTCTGCGCCATGGCCGAGGTGGCACGGCCATTGCGTTTCCTCAACCTGCCGTTCGGGTTATGGCTGATCGCAGCGCCCTGGCTGCTCGACGGCGCGACCAGAGGTTCGACATTGAACAATGCCGTCGCAGGGCTAGTTGTGATCGGCCTCAGCCTGCCTCGGGGGCGCCGAAGCAAGGAGCACTACGGCTCATGGGACCGCTATGTCGCCTAGACGAAGCCTGGAACCGGCTTGGTCTTGCCGCTCAGTTGCGCGCCCAGCGTCAGGGCCTGCGGGAAATTCTGGACGATCGCCGCCATCAAGGTGGCGCTGCCGGGGCGAAGGGCAATTCCGGCAACGGCCGCGGCGGCGTAGACCCGTGTCGAAAACAGTCTTTTCCAGGCCGCCTCGTAGCGTCTGGCGGCAGCCTCGCGCCCTGCTCGGCCACTTGGCGCGTATGCGAGTTCGCAAGCCAGCAGCCAGCCGGACTGAAGCGCCATCGAGATGCCCTCGGCGATGACAGGATGAGACTCTCCGGCTGCATTGCCGACGCGAAAGATGTCCCCTTCGTAGCACGAGCGAATTCCCGGCCGGATCGGACCTGCGGCAAGCCACGGACCGTCGAGGAGAGCCGGTTCCAGGGCGTCCCGCACGCCCCGGCATGAATTCAGGAGATGCCGGGAGACCGCATCGGCGGCCGACACGTGGCTCCGTTGTTTGGGGCCATATTGTTTACGCAGCCGCGCGAGCATATCGCGCCGGATGCAGCACGAGATCGACAACCGGCCATGATCCGCCGAAACCATGCCGCCGTAGCCGCCGGGAAAGGCCAGCAGAGGCATCAAATCCGGCGCCAGCGACGACCCGGTGAAATGCGCCTTGAAGCCGAGCAGGTCCGACGGGCGATTGGCCTTTCCGAGCTGGCTGGGCAATGGTCCCGGTTCCCAAGAGCCGTGAGCGGCGACAATCACCGGCGCTCGCAATATCGCCGCTTCATCCCCGGCCTGAATTCGCACCCTTTGCATCTCACCGTCCGGCTCGATGGCGACGGCGCGGCAGGGCTGGAAGATTTCGACACCCGCCGATCGCGCCGCCTGTAGAAGCAGAGAGTCGAGAATGTCCCGGCCGAGCGCCCGGCCAAAGCCATCTTTCGCACGAGGCCCAGCTCCTGCACCAGGCATTGCCGCGTCGACGCAGGTCTCGCCGGAAAACAGGCCGACGCGGCGGATATCGGGGCCCGCCTTGGCACGCCAGGCATCGCCGATCTCCAGCCGGTCGAGAAGCGCAAGATTGCTTGCCGAGATGTATTCGCCGCAGACCTTGCGGCGCGGAAATGCGGTCTTTTCCACAATTGCCACGGCCCATCCGCGCCGGGCCAGCGTGAGCGCGACGGAGGTGCCCGCCGGGCCGGCACCAATGACGATCGCGTCATGAGTCGACAATCGCGTCATGGCTCGACACTGGCACTGGCGCCGACGAAGATGTGGGAGAACAGGCCGGCGCGCCGCTCCTCGACCGGTTTGCCGTTGGCCGCAAGCCAGAGACGGGAAAGCTCGCTGCCGCGAAAGCCGGCACGCACGCTTTGCGCCGCGTCGTTTCGTGTGACGTCGTTGGCGCCGATTGCCGGCAGAAGACGGGTCGCGGCCAGCGGCAGTTTCGCCCGCAGCGGCTCTGTCGCGATGAGCAATGGGGCTTTCGGCCTGATCAGCGAAAACAGACGCACGAGCTGCGCATCGTCGAGGTGATGCAGGAACAGATTGACGGTGACGGCGTCGAACGGCGCACCCTCGATCTTTCCTGCCCAGTCGAAGACATCGGCGGTGACGCCTTCGGCCTTCCATCCCAGCCTGTCAAAATCATCGCGCAATTGCGTGGTGACGAGGTCGACGCGGTCGAGCATCACCAGTTCGACCCCGGGCCAATGCCCGGCCATGCGCCGCGCCACCGCCAGCATGAAGGAGCCATCGCCGGCGCCGATCTCCAGAATGCGGCGTGGCGGCGTTGGCACGAACCTCCTGAGCAACGACGTCATGATCGGCACCTGAAACATCAGCATATTGATGCGCCGAAGGTCGCGGCGCGCGGCCAGCGCTCGCGGATCTTCGGCCGCAAGTCCGTCGAGGATTTCCGGCGCAAGCTGCCGGTGCTCCAGGCCGCTCATGACACCGTTCGAAAGAGCATGGTTTCGGCCGTCAGCCCGGGTCCGAACGACATGCCGCAACCGAGCAGGCCGGGTGGCGCCTTCAACATCTCCTTCATCACGAACATGACGGTCGCCGACGACATGTTCCCGTATTGGCGCAACACCTCGCGCGATGGTTCCAGCGCGGTGGGCTCCAGTTTCAAGGCCCTTTCGACGGCGTCGAGCACCGAACGTCCACCCGGGTGTACGGCCCAAAGGTCGATGTCTTCCGTCGGCCGGCCGCCGAGCATGGCGGCCTGGCTGTTCCGCAACGCCTCATGAATCGCTGCCGGCACCTGGCCGGAAAGAACCATTTCGAAGCCGTGGTCGCGAATATTCCAGCGCATCAGATCCCGCCGCTTCCTCGCCACCAGACAGTGAAAGCTGTCGAGCTCGATGCCGGCCGGCTCGGCGGTGACGAGCGTGGCCGCGCAGCCGTCGCCCCAGATGCAGAACGACAGCAGTTTTTCCAGTTCGGTGGTTTCGCGCAGATGCATCGTGCAGAGCTCGATATTGACCAGCAGGATCTTGGCCTGCGGGTCCGAGCGGACGATGTGACGGGCCAGCTTGAGGCCGTTGATCGCCGCGTAGCACCCCATGAACCCGATCATCGTGCGTTCGACACTATCGGGCAGCCCGCAACGCGCGATCAGCTCCAGATCGATGCCCGGCGCCGAAAAGCCGGTGCAGGTGGTGACGATCAAATGGGTGATGCGGGAAGCGTCATCGCCAAGCTGCAATCCGTCGATGCCCTTTTGTGCCAGAACAGGTGCAGCATCGTCGAACATCGCCATTCTCATGGCCGTTCCGGGAAACGCGCCCCGGATGAAGGTCCCGGCCAGGTCGGCAGTTGGTCCTTCTGGGTCGGACGCCGGCGCAAAGCAGGAATAGCGGTGCTCGATGCCGGCAAGATCGGCCATGCGTTCGAAGATCCTCCGCCGATCGGCCGCGAGCATGGAGGCCGCGAAACGCAGGTAGAATTGATGAACCTCGTGCTCCGGCACCGCCGTCGCGATCCGGTTGATATAGGCGTTGACGGGCATATTCTGTCTCCTCGGCGTGTGCACGGTGTAACGTGCCGCCGGAGGGTCCTTGCTCATCGTTACCCGGTGTCGAACACCGGGTTTTGAGCGCTGTTCGATAAACGTTTCCGAAAACTGATTTCTTCCCGAAGGTTCAGTGTGCGCTGTTGGCAGGCAAACGGTTGGAGCGGGCGGGCGGTTGCGTCGGGCATCCAAAATCGCCACATCATGTTGACCTTCCATCTACTGGAAGGTCTATTTCCTCCGATAAAGGAGATTTCCGCCATGAACATCGGTATCGCATCCGAAAAATCCGGCCTGCCGGCCAAGACGATCCGTTACTACGAGGATATCGGGCTCTTGCACCCGGCTCGGACAGACAATGGCTATCGCGATTACTCGACGGCCGATATTCACCGGCTGCGCTTCCTGCAGCGCTCGCGAAGCCTGGGGTTTTCGGTCGACGAATGCCGCCAACTGCTGTCGCTGTACCAGGACAGGGAACGTGACAGCGCCGACGTGAAGGCGATCGCGAAAGCCAAGCTGGTCGAGATCGACAGGAAGATCGCCGAACTGGTCGGATTGCGCGGCCTGCTCCACCAATTGGTCAGTCACTGCCACGGCGACGAGCGGCCGGATTGCCCGATCATCGACGAGCTGGCAGGACAAGGCGTCGCCCAGTGAGGTGGATTGAAAATCGGAGCGGCTGACGTGCAAACTTCGCTGTCATGCCGGCTTGTGCTGCCGCACGACCTTCCATTCATGCCAGATCAGCACCATGACGACAGCATCGAATACGGTCAGGACAAGCAGGCCGAACGAATGGGTGTAGGAGTAGCGGTAGACTTGATAGAACATAAATGCGCCCAGCGCCGCAAGCGAAGCCGGATACGACCACAGCTTGCCTCTCAAAAGCCCGACAACGAGCAGCAGTTTTATCAGGCCGTGGCTAAGCAGGTAGAAGGCATAAAACTCCTTGCTGGCGACGGAAAAGTGGCTTGCCATCTGCGACAGATAGCCAGCTATGAAATCGTTCGGATCTTCGATCAATTCCTCTTGGGTGAATGTATTGACCCAGGAGGCAATGGCGTCGGTGGTGACGACATAAAGCAGGATCCCGCCCACGCATTCGATCAGGGCATGCGCCCCTTTAAGCCAGATGCTGAGCTCGAAAATCTGATGGATGCGGCGTTCGTCTACTGCTTTCACAAAATTCACCTTGCGATCGACAACAGCGGAAACGAGAAACGATGGATGCAGCTCTAACCCACTGGATCAACGCGGCAGCCGGGATCAGCCCTTTTCTTGATAAGGCAATGATCGCCGTCTCACAAATCGGCGTTCCGCTGATGGTGCTGGCTGTTGCCCTGCAATGGTGGGCAAAGGCCGACCGCCACCATGTGCGCCATGCTGCCTTGTCCGCCGGCTTGGCGTTCCTGCTCGGTCTGGCGATCAATCAGTTCATTTTGCTATTCGTCCACCGGCTGCGGCCCTACGATGCCGGCGTGACGCATCTGCTGATTGCGCCCAGCGCCGACTGGTCGTTTCCCTCCGACCACGCGACAGCCAGCTTTGCGGTTGTTGCGGCTCTTGCAATGCAAGGTCTGCCGCGCCGGACGCTGGCCCTCTCCATCATGGCATTGCTGATCTGCTGGTCGAGAATTTATATCGGCACCCACTATCTCACCGACGTGATAGGCGGTGCCATCACTGGCGTCTTAGGTGCCGTTGTGGTCCGATTGGCCTATCGCGAGAACTCCCGACTGGACAGTCTGGTCACAAGAATTCTCTAGCTCCTTATGTGCCAACGATGAGACGAGCAGCTATCATAGCGGTCCTGTCGCTTGCCTGCGTCTCTGTCGTGCTCGCCGCCGCCCATTCGGGTCGTGATGCGGTCATCCAGGCTCGCCAGGCCTCGATGAAGGAAATGGCCGCGGCGGCAAAGGCGATCGCTGGGATGTTCGACGGCAAGCAGGCGTACGACGCCGCGGCCTTCAAGGCGGCGGCCGAGACCATCCGCGCCCGCACCGGCCCTGCCCTGATTGCCGAATTCCCAAGCGCGACATTGGGTGCGCCGTCAGGCGCCAGGCCGGATATCGACCCCGCCCGCGCGGAGTTCGAAGAGCTGGCTCGCCACATCGGGACGCTGGCCAGCGCCTTGGCCTCCGACGCCGAGCGGGCGCCGCCGTTTATCACCGACGACATGAGAATGGGTTCCGGCCTGGCAATGGGCGGTGGCAGCCTGCTTGGCAAGCGACCATCACTCGCGGAAGCCGATCCCACTAAATTGCCGGCGGAGCACCTCCTGCATCTCATCTTGCAGGATTGCTCGAGCTGCCATTCGAAGTTCAGGCAAAAGGTCGAGTGATAGCGTCAGCTTCGCTGCAGCTGACCCGCCATGAAATTGCGCCAGCCGCCGAAATGCGAAATCTCCTTTGCATCGGTGAGGCCGGCACTTTCGACGAGGAAGCCTTTCGGCGAAGTTCCGTCATCAAGCAGAAGCGTCCCGATGCCGAGCGGCGGCGGGATCGCGGCAACAAAGCGCCCGAAGGCTTGTGGCGAGAGCCGCCAGACTTCGACCTCGATCGCTGTCCCCTTGCCATTGCAGCTGCGCTCGAGCCCCGGTCGCGACACCGACTGGCCGGCGAGCGCATAAAGCCGGTAGAGCGGCGCCGTTCTTGCCGCCCGGGCGAAAATCGCGCCGAGCTGCTGCAACTGGCCGTTCAGCGCCATCCCCGATAGATGCGCGCCGACCACGGCCAGCTCGATCGTGCCCTCGTCCACGCCCGCCTGAACATCGCCGCGCTGCGGCTGCGGCCAGCCGGTAGCACCAAGCGAAAGGCCGCTTGCCGCATGGACATCCTGCGCAAGCGACGCCGGCAGATGGTCCTTGCCCGCCGCGGCAACTAAGGTGACGCTCATCGGCAGACCGTCGCTGCGGGTTCCGCTCGGTACCGAAATGCCGCACATGTCGAGCAGATTGACGAAGTTGGTGTAAGTGCCAAGCCGGCTGTTGGTGACGATGGGGTCTGCCAATACCGCTTCAACCGTGTAATGCGTCGGCGCGGTCGGCACACAGAAAAGATCGACCGAGGCGATGACCGGCGCCAGCCTGGCCTTGTAGCCTTGCAAGGCATAGAGCCCGTTGAAGGCGTCCGCGGCTGAAAGTGTTCGCGCGCCGCCGATGATCTGCCGCGTCACCGGATGCATGGCGGCCTCTTTGGCTTCCATGAAGTCCCTGATCGCGGCATAACGCTCGGCCACCCAGGCGCCTTCGTAGAGCAGGTTGGCGGTGGCGTAGAAATCACCGAACGGGATTTCGACCAGCCGGCAGCCCAGCGTCTCCAGCGAGGCAAGAGCCGCCTCGAAACCCGCCTGCATCGCCTCGTCGCCGAAGAAGGTCCAGTCCGCCCTGACCGGCACGCCGACAGTCAGCACCGGCGGGCGCGCGGCAAGGCCCTGGACGCCGAGGTCACGCGAATAGGGGTCGGCGTCGTCCTTTGCCGCCGCCGCCTCGAACACGCGGTAGCCGTCATCGACGGTGAGCGCGAAGACCGAGATGCAGTCGAGCGTGCGGCAGGCCGGCACGACGCCGGCGGCCGACAGCGCGCCGACGCTCGGCTTCAGCCCGACGATGTTGTTGAGGCCGGCGGGAATGCGCCCCGAACCGGCGGTGTCGGTGCCGAGCGCGAAGGAGACGATGCCGCGCGCCGTCGCCACGGCCGAGCCGCACGAGGAACCGCCCGGCACCAGTTTCGGGTCGATCGCATTCCTCGGGATTGGATAGGGCGTGCGAACGCCGACCAGGCCGGTGGCGAACTGGTCGAGATTGGTCTTGCCGACAACCAGCGCGCCGGCGGCCTTGAGCCGCGCGACGACGGTGGCGTCTTTCGCCGGCAAGTAGGCATATTCCGCACAAGCCGCCGTGGTCGGCATGCCGGCGACGTCGATGTTGTCCTTGACCGCGAATGGCACGCCCCACAGCGGCTTTGCCGCGGGATCGAACGGGCCGAGCTTCTCTGCTTCGGCAAGCATCTCCGCCCTGCTCGCCAGATGGATGAAGATGCCCGGATCATCGGCCGCCGCGAGCCGCGCATGCACCGTATCGACCATCTCGCCGATGCTGACGCCGGCCTGATAGGCGGCGTGCAAGTTGCCTATGTCGAAGCGGATGTCGTTCATTTGGCCTCGCCCAGAATGACTACCGGCACGTTCCACTGGATGAGCACCACGCAGCCATCCTTCGTCCACACCGAGTGTTCGGTTCCGACCGGGTTCAGAATCACGCTGCCCGCGGCATGATCGCCGTTCTCGTCGCTCTGCGTGCCTTCCAGCACGATGATCGTCTCCAGCCCGGCATGGCGATGACGCGGCACGCTGGCGCCAGCCCGGTAGTTCAGGATGGCAACCGACGGTTCCATCGGCCCACCCTTGAGCAGCCAATGCACTGTGATGCCTTCGCGAAAATGCTCGAATGGCAGATCACGCCAGCCCCCTTGGATGAGAGCCGCGTATGCGACGTTAGGCATTGGAAAGTCCCTCGAGCACCTGGTCCGTCGTTGCCGTCCAGCCGACGATGGCGCCCTGCGCCCTGATCATGGCAAGGGCTGCCGCCTTGAACTCCGGAAAATAGCTCTCAGTGGCATCCTCCGCCAGAAGGCATTCATAGCCGCGGTCGTTGGCCTCGCGCATCGTCGTCTGCACGCAGACCTCCGTCGTCACCCCGGCAAAGACCAGTTGCTGTGCGCCAAGCCGCTTGAGGTCGTCGCCGAAGCTGGTGGCATAGAACGCGCCCTTGCCGGGTTTTTCGATGACGATCTCGCCAGGCAGTGGGGCAAGTTCATCGAGGATCGCCGTTCCCGGCTCCCCGACGATCAGCACACGACCCATCGGCCCGACATCGCCGATCCTGATCGACGGATTGCCGCGATTGCGCTTGGCCGGCGGCAGATCCGAAAGGTCTGCCTTGTGGCACTCCATCGTGTGGATCACCGGCAGGCCAGCGGCGCGAAACCCCTCGATCAGCCTCTTCACCGTCGGCACGATCGCCGTGACCCGGCTGACGTCATTGCCGAGGCTGGCGCCGAAGCCGCCGGGTTCGGCAAAGTCGCGCTGCATGTCGATGACGACCAGCGCCATCGCCTCGGGCTTGAACACAAACGGAAACGGCAGCGCCTCGATCCCAGCCATCAGTGATGTCCCGCCATGTGCTCGCCGATCGTCTGCACGCTCGCCTGCGCGATCGGCGTCTCGTAGACCAGCGCGCCGTCCGACATGACGAAGATGCGGTCCGAGAGCTCGAGCAGCTCATCAAGGTCCTCCGACATAAGGAGCACCGCGGCGCCGGCATTGCGCGCCTTCATGATGCGGGCGCGTATTTCGGCGACGGCGGAGAAGTCGAGGCCGAAGCAGGGGTTCGACACGATGAGCAAATCGACCTCGCCGGTCAGTTCCCGCGCCAGCACCGCGCGCTGCACATTGCCGCCCGAGAGCGACGAAATCGGCGAAGCGAGCGAGGCCGTCTTGACCTTGAACTGTTCGACCAGACGGGCCGCGTAGTCCCTGATCGCACTCATCCTGATCCAGTTGACCGGCTTGCCGGCCTCGTTGAGGTCGAAGGTCCGGAAGGCCATGTTTTCCGCCACCGTCATCTTCGGTGCGCAGGCATTGCGCAAGGGCTCCTCCGGAATGAAGCGGACATTGAGCGTGCGCGCCTCGCTGCGGCTGGCGCCATAGGGCGAGCCTTTCACCAGAACGTCGCCGCCATTGCGCGCCCGCTGTCCGGCAAGGACTTCGAGAAACTCCTTCTGGCCGTTGCCGGAGATGCCGGCAATGCCGACGATCTCACCCGACTTCACATCGAGTTCGCCGATGTCGATGGTTTTCAAACCGGTGCGGTCGGGCGCCTTCAGCGACTTTACCGTCAGCACCTGTCTGGCGCCGGCCGGCACCGGGGCGCGGCTGTCGAGTGCGGCGATCGGTTGGTCGCCGATCATCATCGCCGCCATCTGCTTGTGGGAAAGTTCGGAGACCTTTCCGGTTCCGGTCAGCCTGCCCTTGCGCAGCACGGTGATATCGTCGGCAAAGGCCGTCACCTCGTGGAATTTATGCGAGATCATCAGCACGGTGAGGTCGCCGGTCCTGGTCATGTCGCGCACCAGGCCAAGCACTTCGTGTGCCTCGCCGGGAGTGAGCACCGAAGTCGGCTCGTCGAGCACCAGGAAACTGCGGCCGAGATAGAGCTGCTTGATGATTTCGAGCTTCTGCTTCTCGCCGGCCGCAAGTTCCGCCACCTTGACGTCGAGCGGCAGCTTGAACGGCATACGCTGCATGAATTGCGCAAGTGCGGCGCGCTCCTTGCGCCAGTCGATGACGCCGGGCACCTTCTCGCGCGAAATGACCAGGTTCTCCGCGCCGGTCAGCGACGGGACGAGCGTGAAATGCTGGTAGACCATGCCGAGCCCCAATGCCGAGGCATCCTTCGGACTGGCGATCGCGACCTCGCGGCTATCAACCAGCATGTCGCCGGCGGTCGGATGGTAAAAACCCATCATGCATTTGACCAGCGTCGACTTGCCGGCGCCGTTTTCGCCGAGCAGCGCATGGAACGATCCCGCCGGCACCTTGATCGAGACGTCGTCCAGCGCGGTGAAGGCGCCGAAGCGCATGGTCATGCCGATGGTCTCGACGCCGACGGCCTTTTTGCCGATGCTTCCGCTCAAGATCGTGTCCTCACGGCAGCTGCGCGACGAAGGATGCCGAATTCGACACCGCGCCGAACACGCCGCCCTGCATCTTGATCATCTTGATCGCGGCGAGATGGTTTCCGTAATCGGTCGCGCCGCAGCAATCCTCCAGCATGACGCATTCAAAGCCGCGATCATTGGCCTCGCGCATCGTCGTGTGGACGCAAACATCGGTGGTGATGCCGGTCAGCGCGATGTTTTCGATGCCGCGCTGGTGCAGGATCAGCTCCAGGTCGGTGGCGCAGAACGAGCCCTTGCCCGGCTTGTCGATGATCGGCTCGCCAGCCGCCGGATAGAGGTCGGGGATGATGTCCCAGCCGGGTTCGCCGCGCACCAGGATGCGCCCGCAAGGCCCGGGGTCGCCGATGCCGGCATTGATGCGGCGCGAGCGCCAGTGCTTGTTGGCCGGCAGGTCGGCGAGATCGGGCCGATGGCCCTCGCGCGTGTGGATGATGGTGTAGCCCTTGGCCCGCATGGCTGCGAGCACCGACTTGATCGGCTCGATCGGCGCCCGCACCAGCGAAAGATCGTAGCCCATATGATCGACATAGCCGCCCGGCCCGCAGAAATCGGTCTGCATGTCGATGATGATCAATGCCGTATTGTCCGGCCGCAGCTCGCCATTATAGGGCCATGGATAGGGGTCGGCATCGATGTAGCGCTGGGTGATCTCGGCTCTGGCGTTCATCGGAAAAACTCCAGTCATTTGGTGATCGACAACTCGCCCGGCGCGCCGGCAAGCGAGCAGCTCGGCGACGAGGTGGCGGTCATGATGATGAGCGTGAGGATGTAAGGCGCGGCGTAGAAGAGATAGTAGCCCTGCGTCACCCCGACCGACTGCAACGCCGGGCCCAGCGCGCCGGCGCCGCCGAACAATAGTGCCGCGGCAAAGCAGCCGAGCGGATTCCAGCGCGCGAAGATAACCAGCGCCACCGCCATCAGGCCCTGCCCCGACGAGATGCGTTCGGTCCAGCTGCCGGGGTAATAAAGCGACAGATAGGCGCCGCCGATGCCGGCGAGCGCACCGCCGACACCTGTCGCAAGCAGGCGCACGGTGTTGGGATTGAGGCCCATGGCGCGCGCCGCATCGGAGCTGTCGCCGACGACGCGCACGATCAGGCCGGCGCGGGTGTTGCGAAAGGCCCACCACAGGAACAGCGCGAGTGCCGCGCCGATCAGGAACAGGACGTTGACGTTGAGCGCGGCCTGCACCTGCGGAATGTTCGACCAGCCACCGAAGGCGATGGCCGGCAGGTCGGGTGCCGAGGGCTGGATGAAGGGCTTGCCGAAGAAGAAGGCGAGACCCGAGCCGAACAGCATCATCGCAATGCCGATGGCGATGTCGTTCACCCCGCGGAATTTGCAGATCCAGCCGTGGAACAGGCCGAAGCAAAGACCGGCGCCTGCGGCAGCCAGCAGGCCGAGCCATGGCGAGCCGGTCATCACCGCGACGGCATAGGCGGTCATCGCACCGAAGACCAGCGTGCCTTCCAGGCCGAGGTTGATGCGGCCGGAGCGCTCGGTGATGGCTTCGCCCAGCGACACGAAGATGAAGGGCGTCGAAACGCGGATGGCGCCGCCGAGTATGGCGAGCGGCACCCCCCACAAGCCGATTTCGGTCGCGTCCATCAGCCAGTTCCCTTCATCAGGCAGTCCCCTTCAAGAGATCGGGCCTCTTCCACAGGTCGGCGTTGAAGGCCTTGAAGCGGCCGTAGAAGGTTTCGCTGAACAGGATGACGATAAAGAGCATGCCTTGTAGCACCAGCACCGTCGCGTCGGGCAGGTCCATGCGGCGCTGGATCAGCCCTCCGGACGCGTCGATGCCGCCAAGCAGGAAGGCGACGGGGATGATGGCGAGCGGATTGTGGCGGGCGAGGAAGGCGACGAGGATGCCGGTATAGCCATAGCCGGCGGCTAGCGAGGCATTGGCGCTGCCTTGCACGGCGCCGACTTCCAGCATGCCGGCAAGGCCGGCGAAGCCGCCGGCCAGCCCGGTGAAGCCGACGATCAGCGGTCCGACGGCAAGCCCCTGCACCTGGGCCGCCCTGACATTGCCGCCGGCAATGCGAGCGGCAAACCCCCAGCGCGTCTTTTCGATCAGCAGCCAGGACAGGACGCAGGCGACGATGCCGACGACGAGGCCCCAATGCACGTCCATGCCCGGAATGTTGCCGATGCGGTAGGCATCCGCCAGCGGCTCGGTCGAGGGCTTGTTGAGCGAGGCCGGATCGCGCAGCGGTCCTTCGACCAGATGATTCATCAGCGCGATGGCGATATAGGCCATCAGCAGGCTGGAGATGGTTTCGTTGACGGCGCGGTAGTGGCGGAGCGCGCCGACGGCGCCGATCCAGATGCCGCCGGCGACCATGCCCGCCACGCCCATCAGCAGGATGACCAGAAAAGCCGGCGCGCCATTCACTGCGACGCCGATGGCGGCGGCGGCAACGCCGCCCAGCACGATCGCGCCTTCGCCGCCGATGACGACGAGGCCGAGCCGGGCCGGCAGCGCAACGCAAAGCGCTGCCAGCAAAAGCGGCGCTGCCCGCGACAGCGAATTCTGGATCGAGAACCACGAGCCGAAGCCGCCGCGCCACATCGTTTCATAGAGCTGTACCGGCGACTTGCCGACCAGCGCAATGAACAGGCTGAACAGCGCCATGCCGACGATCAGCGCCGCGAGCGGTATGACGAAGGCTTCCGCCCGCCGCGCCACCCATTCGAGCGCCGCCGGATAATTCTTGGCGCCAAACAGCGCCGGTGCGCCCGCAGTGCTGACCGTGTCTGCCATGGCCCCGTCTCCGATCCGGTTCAGGCGGTCGAACCGACGACGCCCTCGACGAGGTAGTCCATGCTTTCGAGCTCGATCGCGGTCTCGGCGAAGGTCTGGCCTTCGGTCGCGACGACAACGCCCTTGTTGCTCCTCAACGGACCCTTGATGACGGAAAACCCGCCTTTCATCATTTCGGCAAGCGTGCCGTCGAACTGCTTGCGGGCCGCATCGCCGACGGCGGGGCCGAGCGGGCTCATCTTGACGAAGCCGTCGGCAAGGCCGCCGCGCGTGAAATTGGGCAGCGGCGTGCCGGCCACCAGATCGTCGACGAACATCTTGTAGACCTTGGCCCAGTTCCATTCCGCGCCGGTCAGGTATTTTTCCGGCGCCAGCGGGCTCTGGTTGGCATGATAGCCGCAGATGAAGGCGCCACGTCCGGCCGCCGTCTCGACCACCACCTTGGGGCTGTCGACATGGCAGGTAATGACGTCGGCACCTTGGTCGACCAGCGCATTGGTGGCCTCCGCCTCCTTGACCGCCAGCGACCACTCGCCGGTGAAGATCACCTGGCAAGCGATGGTCGGGTCGACCGAGCGCGCGCCGAGCAGGAAGGAATTGATGTTGAGCAGCACCTGCGGGATCGGCTTTGCCGCGACGAAGCCGAGCTTCTTGGTTTTGCTGGTGTGACCGGCGACGACGCCGTTCAGATACTGGCCCATGCCGATATAGCCGAAATAGGAACCGGCATTCATTGGATGCTTGTCCTTGTTCCACATGCCGCCGCAATGGCGGAACTGCACGTCGGGGAATTTCGCGCACATGGCGAGCATGTGCGGATCGAAATAGCCGAACGAGGTCGGGAAGATCAGCGACGCGCCGTCGAGGTTGATCATCGATTCCATCGTCTTCTGCACGTCGACCGTCTCCGGCACGTTCTCCTCCTCGACGACGGAAATGCCTTCGATCCCCTTCAGCGTGGCGGCGCCTTCGGCATGCGCCTGGTTGTAGCCGTAATCGTCCTTTGGCCCGACATAGATGAAGCCGACGGTGGCCGTCGCGGCGAAGGCCCTGCTGATCGGAAACGATGCGGACGCAAGGCCGAGCGCCGCTCCGGCGGCGGAGGTCTTGAGCAGGTCGCGGCGGCTAAGCATGAATCTCTCGAACATTGAATGCTCCCTCTGTGGGGCCTTTGGGGCCGGTTAACACCTCAATGAAAGAAGTGTATGCAATCAGCATGCCAGTTTCAGAAATGAGATTTATTCAGCAATATCAATGAGGGTGCCGATGTGGCCTGCACAAAGCCGGAGCAATTGCATACACTTTTTGCCTCCAAAATCGCCAATTTGACATGACGGCTAAAACATAGGCATACAGAGATGCGGAGGAATCGAAGCCGGTGAGTGGCTTACGGCTCTAGCGAAAAGACTGGACGGAGGAGACGTGTCGGGAAAGCGCAATTTGATCAGGTCGGGCACGACCGTCGATCAGATGGTGAGGGCGATCAGCGACCGGATCGTCACCGGTTTCCTGCGCCCGGGCGAAAAGCTCGACGAAGCCTCGCTCGCCGCCCGCTTCGACGTCTCACGCACGCCGATCAGGGAAGCGCTCAGCCGGCTCAGCGCCATGGGGCTGGTCGAAAGGCGGCCGAACCGCGGCGCCACCGTCGCCGTGGTGACGCAGGAGCACCTCGCCTCGATGTTCGAAAGCATGGCCGAGCTTGAAGCGATCTGCGCGCGGTTCTCGGCCGAGCGCATGACCGCTGGCGAGCGCCGCACGCTGGAGGCCGAGCATCAGGCCTCGGCGCGCTTGGTGCAGCTCGGTGCTGAAGAAGAGTATGAGCTTTTCAACACCGAATTCCACACCCGGCTCTATCGCGGCGCCCACAGCAAGCACATTTATGAACTGACCGTCATGACCCGCGGCCGCCTGGCGCCGTTCCGGCGCGCGCAATTCATGCTGCCCGGCCGGCTGGCCCAGTCATGGCAGGAGCATGACGCCATCGTCACCGCAATCATGCGCGGCGACAGTGCGGCGGCCGGAACAGCCGCCAAGGATCATGTCTCGATCGTCAGCGAGGCGAGCGCCGTCTTTGCCATCGGCGATCGCCCCAAAGGCAGGACCGAGCCGTTCCCGACATCGGCTTCCTAACCGTCAATCGACCAGCACGGCGACCACGGCAGCGCAGTCGCCGGCCTTGACCAGCCCCGGAAAATGCCGCGCCGCCAACAGACCGGACATTTTGGCCCGGATCTCCTGCGGAGCGCCGCCGGTGCGGCCTATGGAATGGATACGTGCCAGCACCTGGTTCTCTGCCACCGGCTCGCCGAGATCGATCATCGTTTCGATCATCCCGTCGTCCTCGGCGAACGAGAAGCAATCGCCGGACGGCATGTCGAGCCAGCGGGTTGGCTGCATCTCGACCGCGCCGGCGACGATGCCGGCATGGCGCAGCACATTGAGCACGCCGCGACGTGCGATCCGCACCGTTTCCGCGCGCGAAGTCCCGCCGCCGCCAAGCTCTGTGGTGATGAACAGCTTGCCCATCTCTTCGGCGGCAGTGTCGAACATGCCGACCGCGTCGATCTCCAGCATTTTCATCGACCATGGTGCGGAGAAGGCTTCAACCGCAGCGAAACCCTTCGCTTCCAGCACCTTGTCGGGCCGGATGTGGGCGGCGCAGAACGGCACGAAGTCGAGCGTCTTGCCGCCGGAGTGGAAGTCGAGCGCGATGTCTGTACGGGGCAGAAGCTCGCGCTGGAAATAATCAGCGATCTTCTCGGTCACCGTGCCGTCGGGCCGGCCGGGAAAGCTGCGGTTGAGATTGCCCTTGTCGATCGGCGAGGTGCGCGTGCCGGCGCGGAACGCCGGATAATTCATCGCCGGCACGATGATGATCGTGCCGCTGACGTCTTTCGGGTCGAGCGTACGGGCGAGGTCATAGAGCGCCAGCGGCCCCTCGTACTCGTCGCCATGATTGCCGCCGGTGACCAATGCGCTCGGCCCCTTGCCGTTGCGGATGACGCAGATCGGGATCATCACCGATCCCCAGGCGGAATCGTCGCGGCTGTAAGGCAGGCGCAGGAAACCGTGCTGCACGCCGTCGCGCTCGAAATCGACGGTCGGCGTGATCGGTGACGGGCGAAGGCTGGACATCGGGCTCAATTCTTCACCACCAGTTTGCGCGGCACATTCGCCAGGCACTCGACGCCCGTCTCGGTGATCAGGATGGATTCGGTGATTTCCAGCCCCATCGTCTCAAGCCACAAGCCGGTCATGAAATGGAAGGTCATACCGGGCTTCAACTCGGTGCGGTCGCCTGGACGCAGGCTCATCGTGCGCTCGCCCCAGTCAGGCGGATAGGAAAGCCCGATCGGGTACCCGGTGCGGTTGTCCTTGACGATGCCGTACCGCTTCAGCACCGCGAAGAAGGCGTTGGCGATGTCCTCGCATGTGTTGCCGGGCTTGGCGGCGGCAAGTCCCGCCTCCATGCCTTCCAGCGTCGCCTTTTCGGCATCGAGGAATTCCTGCGTCGGTTTACCAAGGAACACGGTCCGCGACAGCGGGCAGTGATAGCGGTTGTAGCAGCCTGCGATCTCGAAGAAGGTGCCCTCGCCCGATTTCATCGGCCGGTCGTCCCAGGTCAGATGCGGCGCCGATGCGTCGGCGCCCGACGGCAGCAGCGGCACGATCGCCGGATAGTCGCCGCCGATGCCGTCGACGCCGCGCGTGCCGGCATCGTAGATCTCGGCGACCAGGTCGCATTTGCGCATGCCGACCTCGATCTTGTCGACGATGCGCTGGTGCATCGCTTCGACGATGCGGGCGGCCTTGCGCATGTAGTCGATTTCGGTCGGGCTCTTCACCGCGCGCTGCCAGTTGACGAGTGCCGTGGCGTCGACGAAGCGGGCATAGGGTAAGTGCTTCTGCAGCGCTGCGAAGGCAGCGGCCGAGAACCAGTAATTGTCCATCTCGACGCCGATGCTGAGCTTGCCCCAGCCGCGATCGGAGAGCACGCTGGACAGAAAATCCATCGGATGGCGCTCGGTCGACTGCACATAGTGGTCGGCATAGCCGATGATGTTGTCGTGCGCGAGATAGGCGGTGCGCTTGGCGCCGTTGGCGTCCTGGCCGCGCCCGTACCACACCGGCTCGCCCGACGGCGGCACGATGACAGCCTGGTGCACGTAGAACGACCAGCCGTCGTAGCCGGTCAGCCACGCCATGTTGGACGGATCGCTGACGATCAATAGATCGACGCCCTTGGCCTCCATGACCTTCCGCGTCTTGGCGAGGCGCTCCGCATATTCGCCGCGCGAGAATTTCAAATTAGGCTGCATTGTTCTTGGTCCTCTTTTGTTGGGCCTTGCGGCCAGCATCAGCTTTCGAAAATCGTACCGGTCTTGGCTGCACGCGCACGGTCGCGGGCGAGCGTGGCGATCGCCGTGTCCTGCACGCCGGTGCCGGTCAGGTCGGCGATGGTGATGTCGCTGTCCGAGCGCCGGCCATGCCTTTCGCCGGCGATGATGTGGCCAAGCTCGGTGATTTCGGCATCGGACGCCATCACGCCCGCCGCGATAGCATGGTGCAGTTCGCCCAGCCGGCGCGTCTGTTTGGCGCTATCGGCGACGTAGAGATCGGCCATGCGCAGGATCGCCGGCGCGATCTCGTTCTTGTGCTCGGCATCCGAGCCCATGGCAGTGATATGCTGGCCGGCGGAGACGAAGCCGGCCTTGATCAGCGGCTCGGTCGACGGCGTCGTGGTGACGATGATGTCGGCATCGGCCGCAGCGTTTGCCGCGTCGGGCTCGGCGTGAACGGCGATGCCCAGTCTTTCGGACAATGCGTCGGCCGCGGCCTCGGCCTTGGCGGTATCCCTTGCCCAGATGCGAGCCTCGGTGATCGGCCGCACCAGCATCAGCGCTTCGAGCTGCAGTCCGGCCTGAACACCGGCGCCGAAGATCGCGGCAACGGAGGAACCCGGCCGCGACAGATGCTTGGCGGCAACCGCGCCGGCCGCCGCCGTGCGGATGTCGGTGAGATAGCCATTGTCGAGCAGCAGCGCCTCGACCAATCCGGTTTTCGCCGACAGCAGCACCATCATACCGTTGACGCTGGGCAGGCCGAGCTTGGGATTATCGAAAAAGCCGGGGCTGATCTTGATCGCAAAACCGTCGATACCCGGTACATAGGCGGTCTTGACGTCGACCTCGCCGCGATGCTCGGGAATGTCGAGCCGAAGGATCGGCGGCATCGCCACCGGCAAGGTGGCGAGCGCCCGGAACGCGGTCTCGACGCAGGCGATGGCATCAAGATCGAGCTTCACGATCTTGCGCAATTCAGCTTCGGTGAGGATCGTCATCCGGCTCATGCTGCGCTCTCCGCAATTGCTTCGCCGCAGATGATCTTGCGGTGCAGTGTCATATCGATGTTGCGGCCGGACAGCACGAGCACCGTCGGGCCGCTCGCCCTGACCTTGCCGGCAAGCACGGCTGCGATGCCGACCGCGCCGGCGCCTTCGACGATCTCGCGCTCCTGTTCATAGGCATGGCGGATGCCGGTGGCGATCTCGTCCTCGCTGAGCAGGATCACATCGTCGAGCAGGTCGCGGCACATGGAAAAGGTCAGCCGGTTGTCGAGGCCTATGCCGCCGCCGAGGGAATCGGCCAGCGTCGGCAGTTCCTCGACCAAAACCGAATGTCCGGCGTCGAGGCTCGCCTTCATCGCCGCACCGCGCGCCATTGAAACGCCCATCACCTTCGTCGCCGGGCTGACGCCCTTCACGGCAGCAGCGACGCCAGCCGCCAGCCCACCGCCGGAAAGCGGCACCAGCACCAAGGCGGCGTCCGGAACCTGTTCGATGATCTCCAGCCCGAGCGTGCCTTGCCCGGCGACAATGGCAGGATGGTCGAAGGGCGGCAGCATGATCAGCCCCTCTTCCGCGACCAGCCGTTCGACCTCCCGCTGCGCATCGTCCTGGCTGTTGCCGACGATGCGGATCTCGGCGCCGAGCCGACGGATCTCGTCCAGCTTGTTCTGCGGCACCAGCCGCGACATGCAGATCGTCGCGTGGATGCCTTGCAGTCGAGCAGCATAGGCAAGCGCCCGGCCGTGGTTGCCGGTCGAGGCAGCGACGACGCCACGCGCCCTCTCCTCGTCTGTCAGCGAAGCGATAGCGTTCGAGGCACCGCGCAGCTTGAAGGCGCCGGTGGTCTGCCGATGTTCGAGCTTGAGATAAACAGGAGCGCCCAAGTGCTGGGAAAGACTCCGGGAAGGAACGGTCGGCGTACGCTCGATCTTGCCTGCGATGCGCTCGCGCGCGGCGCGGATATCGGAGAGGCTTATCCTGGACGTGGTCATGGCTCTGCAATCAGTTCAGCGGCAGCGTCATCAGACGGCCGAATTCAGGACGCGACATCTTATCTCCGCAAAGCCGCAGGCAATTCCAGGCCGTCGCCTGGTTGCTGGTGACGACAGGGCGGCCGATGGCCTCTTCCATACCCACAACTGCCGCCGCGGACCGCAGTGCCGTGCAGGAGACAAACAGCGCGTCCGAGTGTTCGGCCGTCGCCTCGCGAGCCAGATCGACCAAGGATTTCGGCGCAATCCGCGCCATCTCGCGGTCGTCCTCGAAGCCGAGGCAAGTGAAGCTGGCGATCTCGAATCCATGCTCGCTGAAATAGGTCGCCATCGGCCGGCTGGTCTCGACCGTATAAGGGGTAAGAATGCTGATCGTCCTGGCGCCCAGCGCCTTCAGGCCGCGCACGCCGGCCATCGGCGGCGTAACCACCGGCGCGCCGGGTTTCGCGGCCTGCACCGCCGCCTCGATTTCGGCATCGCCGATCACGACGGAAGCTGAGGTGCAGGAATAGCAGATCGCATCGAGCGGCTCGTCGGGCAGGATCAGGGCCGCGGCCGCCGTCAGTGACGGCTGCATCTTGCGCAAATTGTCCGGCGTCGTCGGGTTGGCGTAGGGGATGCGCGCGACATAGATGCCGATGCGGTCGCTTGCCACCATGCGGTGAAAATCCGGTTCGCTCGTATGGTCGGTGGCAAGGATGATCAGGCCGACCCGCTTTTCCAGCGGACGCGCATCGAGCGGCGGCCGGGCCGAGTGCAGGCGGATATCGGGTGCAGCGCTCATCGTTCGATCCGCCCATAACGGTGTTCCAGCCAGCGCAGCAGCACCACCGAGAACAGGCTGATGGCGAGGAAGAAGGCGCCGACCAAGGTGATCGGTTCGATATACCGATAATAGGTATTGGCGACGCTCTTGGCCTGGTTCATCAGTTCCAGCACGGTGATCGCCGACAGCAGCGGCGTCTCTTTGAACATGGCGATGAAATAATTGGCAAGCGCCGGGATCATCGGGGGGATCGCCTGCGGAATGATGATGTGCGTCCAGGTCTGGGTGGCGTTTAGATTGCAGGCCTTGGCCGCTTCCCACTGGCCGCGGGGCACATTGTCTATGCCGGCGCGGTAGACCTCGGCCGTGTAAGTTCCGTAATGCAGCCCGAGACCGATGACGCCCGCCACCAGCGGCGGCAACAGGATGCCGAAATCCGGCAGCACGTAGAAGATGAAATAGAGCTGCACCAACAGCGGCGTGCCACGGATGAACTCGGCAAGGAAACCGACGGTGCGCGACAGAGCCCTGTTCGGCGACCGGCGCGCCAACGCGATGCCCAGCCCAACGATGGCCGCCAGCACCGAGCCGAGCAGCGTCGCCAGGATGGTGATCTTCACCCCCTCGATCAGCGTCGGCAGGATCTGCCGGACAAAATCCCAATCCCATTCCATTAGCAGGCCCGATCCATCATACGCGCACCCCGTCGAGGCCACGAGCCATGCGGCGTTCCAGCGACCGCACGCCCCAGGAGATGAGCAGCGCCAGCACGAAATAGATGACGAGGATGGTGCTGAACGGCACCAGAGTATTGCCGGTCTGCGAGCGCACCACCTGCGCCTGGAAGGTCAGGTCGGCGAGCGAGATTAGCGAAACGACGGCGGTGGCCTTGAGCAATTCAATGGCGTTGTTGCCGAAGGTTGGCAGCATCACCAGAAGCGCCTGCGGCAGGATGATATGGCGCATGGCTTGCCAGCGGCCGAGATTGAGGGCGGTGCAGGCCTCATATTGTTCGCGGCCGATAGACTTGATGGCGCCACGCACCACTTCCGCCGCATAGGCGCCGACATTGAGGCCCAGCGCCAGCACCCCGGCCTGCAGCGGCGTCAACGAAATGCCGGCAAAAGGCAGCACGAAATAAGCCCAGAACAGCTGCACGAAAATCGAGGTGCCGCGGAAGAACTCGATATAGGCGGTGGCCAGCGCGCGTAGCACGAAAAACCGCGACAGCCGCCCCAGCCCGGCAAGAAAGGCCATGACCAAGGCCAGCACCGACCCCATCAGCGTCAGCTCGATGGTGACAAGCGCTCCTTGCAATATCAGGCCGAAATAGCCGGACCATTGGGTCATTGGGGCTAAGCGTTTCCTCGCTTGGTGATCATTGCAGAACGCCGGCGCCGCCCCTCATCCGCCTGCCGGCACCTTCTCCCCGTTATAGGGACGGGGAGAAGGGTGAAGCTCCAGCGTTGACGCCCCCCTCTCCCCGTTTTTGACGGGGAGAGGCTAGGGTGAGCGGCACTTTTTACTTCGCCGAGCAGAGCTTGTCGCGGCTCGTCGACATTGCCGCCGCCGCCGAGAAGCCGTAAGGCTCGATGATCTTGGCGAACTCACCGGACTTCTTCAGTTTCGCCAGCTCGACATCATAGGCGTCGCGCAGCGCTTCGTCGCCCTTCTTGAAGGCCGCGCCGTCGCAATAGACCGGCGCACCGACCACCGGCGCGATGACTTCGAGGTTCGGATCATTGGCTTTCTTGACCAGGTCGTTGATCGACAGCACGGGCAGCGAATAAGCATCGATGCGGCCGTCCTGCAGCATCTTCAGGCCGCTCTGGCCGTCCGGCACGACGATGACGCGCTCGCGCGGCACACCTGCGGTGAGCGCCAGCTTCTCTTCAGTGCCGCCACCCGGCGCGCCGATCGTGGCGCTCGCGTCCTTCGCGACGTCCTCGTAGCTCTTGAAACCCTTCGGGTTGCCCTTCTTCACCAGCATCGCCTCGGCGTCGCACAGCACCGGTTCCGAATAGGCGACCGCAGCACAACGTTCCGGCTTCATGAACAGGCCGGCAGTGACGACGTCGAAACGGCCGGCCTGCAGGCCGGGAATCATGGCGCCATATTCCGAGATCGAGGCGACGATATCGTTGACGCCAAGGCGCTTGAAGATTTCACGGGCAACGTCAGGCGCCGCACCCGAAACCTTGCCGTCGGCAGCGACCGCCGTATAGGGCGGCTCGTTGGCGATGGCGACGCGGGCAAAGCCTTGCGCCTTGAGCTCTTCGAGCTTGCTGTCGTCGGCCGAGCCGGCCGTCGAGGCGGCCAGCACCGCCGTCAGCGCAATACCGGCGACGCCGGCCAAAATGGCAAATTTCTTCATTGTTCCCAACTCCTTGTTTGTCTGTCTTCTTGGCTTGCTTGAGGCGTCGCCGCCTCGCATGGCAGTCAGACCCGATGTCCGGCCGCAATGATCTTCTTCAGGAAACCTTGCGTACGCTCCTGTTTGGGATGGCGGAAAATCTCGTCGGGCTTGCCCTCCTCGACTATTCTGCCGCGATCGAAGAACAGCACCCGGTCGGCGAAGTCATGGGCGAAACCCATCTCGTGGGTGACCAGCAGCATGGTCATGTCGGTCTCGGCGGCGAGCTTGCGCATGACGTTGAGCACCTCGTCGACGAGCTCAGGGTCGAGCGCCGAGGTGACCTCGTCGAACAGCATGATTTTCGGCGACAGCGCCAGCGCCCGCGCAATCGCGACGCGCTGCTTCTGGCCGCCTGAAAGCTGCGCCGGCATCGCCTTGGCCTTGTCGACCATGCCGACCATGTCGAGCAGTTCCATCGCCCGCTTTTCGGCGGCGGCCCGCGGCACGCCTTTGGTCAGCATCGGTGCCAGCGTCACATTGTCGATGACGCATTTGTGCGGAAACAGATTGAACAGTTGGAAGACCATGCCGATCTTCTGGCGCATCTTTGCCAAATGCCGTTCATCGGCCGTCAGCAGCCGGCCGTTACGCTCCATGTGGTACAACTGTTCGCCGTCGACCTGGATGTGGCCGCTGTCGATACGCTCTAGCGTCATCAGGATGCGCAGGATCGTCGTCTTGCCCGAACCCGATGGACCGATCAGTGCCAGCTTCTCGCCGGGCATGACTTGCATCGAGAGGCCGTCCAGCACCTTGAAGGTGCCGAAGCTTTTTGAAATGCCGTCGATCTTGATGATGGGAGCCGACAATGAATTTCCCGTGCTGGAGAAGCTTGCCTTTAACGATGCGGATCGCGGCAAATCATGTCAATCAAGAAAATAATATCATGACAATATTTCGGATTCCGCACAATTTCGCGCCATTTGTCGCCTAGATCGCAAGCAGGAGATGCTCGGGATCGCCGAGCAGAAGCTTGGTGACAACGCCGAGACCGGCACGCAGTTCCCCCTCCGTGGTCGAGCCCAGCGAAATCCGTACGGCTGGATGCCAAGGCATCTGCGAAATGCGAAACGACGTACCGGGCGCAATCGCCACGCCCTGCAGGCGCGCCTGGGACACAAAGCTTTCCTCGCCGCGATCCTCGGGCAGCCGCAGCCAGACATGCAGCCCGTCGCGATGAGCGCGATAGTCCACTCCGGCAAGCACCTCGGCGGCTATGTCCAGACGCCGCCGCAAAGCCAGGCGCTGCCATCGCACGAGTTCCATCGCGGTGCCGTCGGTCACCCATTTGGTGGCGATCTCGGCCACCAGCGGCGTCGCCATCCAGTTCGAGACGAGATGGCGATTGGCGACCGCGGCGACATAACGATCGGGCGCCGCGAGATAGCCGATGCGCAGGCCCGGCACCACGATCTTGGTGAAGGAGGTGACGTAGAGCGTGCGCTCGGGCGCGAAGGCGGCTACCGGCGGCGGCCGGTCCTCGACCAACGGGCCGAGGACGTCGTTTTCGATAATGGCGATGTCATGCCTGCGCGCAACGGCGGCAATCTGTTCGCGCCGGCCGGCATCCATCAGGGTAGCCGTAGGGTTGATCACCGACGGCTGCACGAACACGGCGCGGATGTCCGACAGCCGGCAGGCCTGGTCCAGCGCTTCCGGGATCAGCCCATTGTTGTCGATCGGCAAACCCTCGAGATTGAAGCCGAGATAACGCGCCAGCGGGATCAGCGTGTGGTGACCGATCGCCTCGGTGGCGACGGTCGAGCCGGGCGGCGCCACGCTCATCAGCGCCACTGTCATCCCTGCGGTGGCGCCGTTGGTCAGGCTGATGTTCTGCGGCGACGCGTCGAGGCCACAGAGGCGTAGCCACTCGACACCCACCGCGCGGTGGCGCGGGAACACCATGTTCGGCCTGAACGACAGCGCCGAGCTCGACGGCAGGTTTTCGGCGAGCCAGCCCAGCGCCTGCCTCAGCCGCTCCAGATGCATCGGTTCGCAGACCGGCTTCAGGATGGAGAGATCGATGACCTCGCCCAGCCGCTCCGGCAGATAGGGCGGCTCCGGCTCGCGGCGCTGCGTCTGCACGAAGCTGCCGCGGCCGACCTCACCGGACACCAGCCCGCGGCGGATCAGCTCCTCATAGGCGCGGCTGACCGTCTGCACGGAAAGTTGCAGATCTTCAGCCAACTGCCGGTGCGTCGGCAACCGAGCGCCATTGGCCAGGCGCCCGTCATGGATGGCGCGCGCGAACTGGTCGGCGAGCGATTGATAGGCCGGCCGCCGGATAAGAGCGGGATCTGGTCGCCAAAATGTCATGACTTATTAGAGATCGAAATCAGTGCAATTGACAATCGAAATAATGCGCCGTCATGGTGTCCGGCACTGGAAGTGGGCGATCATGGCTGCAGCGAAACTCGATCCGATCGATCTGAAAATCCTCGACGCCATCCAGCGCGACGGGCGCATCACCAAGCTGGCGCTGGCCGAGAAAGTCGGCCTGTCGCCGACGCCGTGCTGGATGCGGCTGCGCAAGCTGGAAAAGGCCGGCATCGTCTCGGGCTACCATGCCAGGATCGCCATGCGCGCCATCGCGCCGGTCGCTACCGTGCTGATGGAGGTGACGCTGGCTAGCCACCGCCAGGCCGATTTCGACCGTTTCGAGCGTGTCATCCGCAACATTCCCGAGATCATCGCCTGCTGGTCTGTCGGCGGCGGCGTCGATTACCTGCTGAAAGTCATGGCGCGCGACATCGACGCCTATCAGCGGCTGGTCGACAATCTGCTCGAGCGCGAGATCGGCATCGACCGCTATTTCACCTATATCGTCACCAAGACGGTGAAGGAGGAGAGTGTGCTGCCGGTGGCGGACCTGTTGCCGGCATCTTCCTGATACCGGAGAGATCGTCTGGCTGGGCAGGGCAATAGAGACAATCTCTCTACGTGCAGGCACGCAAACAGCCTCTCTGTTTGCGCGGCAGAGATAGTCTTGCGGCATCACCCGAACCGGGAGCCCGATGATGTCCGCACATTTTGCCCGCTCGCACCGCCATGAAGCGCTTGATCGCCTTGCCGACCGGCGGCTGCTGCGCGAACTCGCCTATGTCGCTGGCCACTGGACGGCGAGCGAGACCGCGGAGAGTTTCGAGGTGACCGATCCGGCTACCGGATCCACCGTCGCTTTCGTTGCCGCGCTCGATGCCCGGCAGACCACATTGGCGATCGATGCGGCATCGCGCGCCTTTCCTGCCTGGCGCGCATTGCTGCCGCAGGAACGGTCGAAAATCTTGCGAAAATGGTTCGATCTGATCGTCGCCGCCAAAAATGACCTGGCCCTGCTGATGACGCTAGAACAAGGCAAGCCGCTGAAGGAATCGCGCGGCGAGATCGACTACGCCGCCTCTTTTGTCGAGTGGTATGCCGAGGAGGCCAAACGTCTCAACGCCGAAAGCGTCACCAGCCATCTGCCAAATGCCGAGATGGTGGTGCGACGCGAACCGCTTGGTGTCGTCGGCGTCGTCACCCCGTGGAATTTTCCCGCGGCCATGCTGACCCGCAAGGCGGCGGCCGCCCTCGCCGCCGGCTGCACCATCGTCGCGCATCCTTCCTCGGAAACGCCGCTGTCGGCACTGGCGCTAGCCGAACTTGGCGAACGTGCCGGCCTGCCGGCTGGCGTCTTCAACGTTCTCACCGGTAAGGCTTCGACCATCGTTGGGCGGATGTGCGAAGATCCGCGCGTGCGGGCAATGAGCTTCACCGGCTCGACTGAGATCGGCAGGTTGATCGCCGCGCAAAGTGCGCCGACGATGAAGCGTCTGGTGATGGAGCTTGGCGGTCATGCGCCTCTGATCGTCTTCGCCGACGCCGATCTCGACAAGGCTGTGACCATCGCCGTCGACGCTAAATTCGCCACCTCCGGCCAAGACTGCCTCGCCGCCAACCGCATCTATGTCCAGCGTCCGATATACGATCGGTTCTGCGCTGCTTTCGCTAAACGCGTCGAGGCATTGCGGGCCGGCAATGGCCTCGCTGACGACACCGAAATCGGACCCTTGATGCACGAACGCGCCGTCAAGAAGGTCGAGGAGCAGGTGGCCGATGCGCTCGCCAAAGGCGCGCGTTGCCTGACCGGCGGCAAGCGCCATCCGGCCGGTCCGCTGTTCTACCAGCCGACCCTGCTGGCCGATGTTGACGACGACGCCCTGATCATGCGCGAGGAGACCTTCGGTCCGGTTGCGGCCGTGACGCCTTTCGACAGCGAAGTCGAAGTCGTCGCCCGCGCCAATGCGACAGAATACGGCCTCGTCGCCTATGTCGTCACTGAAAACGGCGGCCGGCAATTGCGCATCGGCCGCGCGCTCGACTATGGCATGGTCGCCATCAACCGCGTCAAGATCACCGGCGCGCCGGTCCCGTTCGGCGGCGTCAAGCAGTCCGGCATCGGTCGCGAGGGCTCGCGTCACGGGCTCGAAGCCTTTACCGACTTCAAATATCTCTGCCTCGACGTGGCGTAACGCCCCGTCAGGCTTTTGCTTTCAAGGAGTAAAAAATGCTCGACCAGTCCAACGAACTCGCCGCCTGGGATCGCGATCATTTCTTCCATCCCTCGACCCATATGGGAACGCACGCGCGTGGCGAGAGCCCGACTCGTGTGATCGCCGGCGGCGAAGGCGTCACCATCTGGGACAACAACGGGCGCAAGAGCATCGATGCCTTCGCCGGGCTCTATTGCGTCAATGTCGGCTATGGCCGCCAGAAGATCGCCGACGCCATCGCCGCGCAGGCCAAGAACCTCGCCTATTACCACGCCTATGTCGGCCACGGCACCGAGGCGTCCATCACCCTTTCCAAGATGATCATCGACCGCGCGCCGCAAGGCATGTCGAGGGTCTATTTCGGCCTCTCCGGTTCCGATGCCAACGAAACCAACATCAAGCTGATCTGGTACTACAACAACGTGCTCGGCCGGCCGGAGAAGAAGAAGATCATCTCGCGCTGGCGCGGCTATCACGGCTCCGGCATCATGACCGGATCGCTGACCGGCCTCGACCTGTTCCACAACGCCTTCGACCTGCCCCGCGCGCCGGTCCTGCACACCGAGGCGCCCTACTACTTCCGCCGCGCCGACCGCTCGCTGAGCGAGGAGCAGTTTTCGCAATACTGTGCCGACAAGCTCGAGGAGATGATTCTCGCCGAAGGGCCGGAGACGGTCGCCGCGTTCATCGGTGAGCCTATCCTCGGCACCGGCGGCATCGTGCCGCCGCCGGCCGGCTACTGGGAGAAGATCCAGGCGGTGCTGAAGAAGTACGACGTGCTTCTGGTTGCCGACGAGGTCGTCACCGGCTTCGGCCGGCTGGGCACCATGTTCGGCTCCGACCACTACGGCATCAAGCCCGACCTGATCACGATCGCCAAGGGCCTGACCTCGGCCTATGCGCCGCTGTCGGGCGTCATCGTCTCATACAAGGTCTGGCAGGTGCTGGTGCAGGGTTCAGACAAGCTCGGCTCGCTCGGCCATGGCTGGACCTATTCGGCGCATCCGATCTGCGTGGCCGCCGGCGTCGCCAACCTGGAACTGATCGACGAGATGGACCTAGTGCGGAACGCCGGCGAGACCGGTGCCTATTTCCGCGCCGAGCTGACGAAAGCCGTCGGTGGTCACAAAAATGTCGGCGAGGTGCGCGGCGACGGCATGCTGGCGGCAATCGAGTTCGTCGCCGACAAGGACGATCGCGGGTTCTTCGACGCCTCGCAAAAAATCGGGCCGCAGGTAGCAACCGCTCTTGCGACAAGCGGCGTCATCGGCCGGGCCATGCCGCAGGGCGACATTCTCGGTTTCGCGCCGCCGCTCTGCCTGACGCGGCAAGAGGCCGATATCGTCGTGTCGAAGACGGCCGACGCGGTGAAGAGCGTGTTTGCAAACATCTGAAGAGCCGACATGAATGCCATGACCAAAACCCTCCCCGCCACCATGGCCGCCGTGCAACTGATCGGGCACGGCGGACCGGAAAAGCTCGTCTACCGCACCGACGTCAAAGTACCCTCGCCCGCCCCGGGCGAGGTGCTGGTCAAGGTCACCGCTTGCGGCATGAACAACACCGACGTCTGGGTGCGCCAGGGCGCCTATGGAACGGAGGAGGATGCCGCCGCTGTGTCGACCTGGCGTCGTCAGGGCAATACGCTGAGCTTCCCGCGCATCCAGGGCACCGACACGGTCGGCAACATCATTGCCGTCGGCGACGGCGTGTCGCCGGCCCGCATCGGCGAGCGGGTGATGGTCGATTTCTCCATCTACAATCGCGACGACGATTCACTCGCCGACATCGACTATATGGGCCATGGCCGTGACGGCGGCTATGCCGAATACCAGGCAGTACCGTCCGAAAACGCCCATGTCGTCGACACCGATCTGAGCGATGTCGAGCTTGCCACTTTCTGCTGCGCCTATCTCACCGGCGAGCAGATGTTGGAACGCGCCGCATTGAAAGCCGGCGAGCGTGTGCTGGTCACCGGCGCCTCGGGCGGCGTCGGCTCGGGCATCGTGCAGCTGGCGCGGGCGCGCGGCGCCATTCCCTATGCGGTTGCCGGCAAGGGCAAGGAACAGGCCGTGCGTGACATCGGCGCCGAGGCGGTGATCACCCGTGGCGTTGCCGATCTGCCGGCCGCCGTCAGCGCGGCGACCGGGGGCCAGCCGATCGACGTGGTGGCCGATCTGGTCGGCGGCGCGATCTTCAACGACCTCCTGCGCATCTTGAGGCCGGAAGGCCGCTATACCACGGCTGGTGCAATTGCCGGCCCGGTCGTGCAGCTGGATCTGCGCACCATGTATCTGAAACAGCTGCAACTGCATGGCTCGAGCCAGGGCACGCGGGCGGATTTCCGCCGCATAGTGCGCTACATCGAGGACAAGAAAATCCGGCCGCTGGTCGGCGGCGTCTACAAGCTGTCCGATTTCCATCGCGCCCAGGCGGATTTCATCGCCAAGGATTTCGTCGGCAAGCTGGTGGTCGTTCCGGATGCGGCCGCCAAAATAGCGCGTCGACCACAAACGCCTATGACAGGCTCGGGCCGTTCGTGGACGCGGAATGAGCAAAACCCATTCTGATTTGGCTGCACGCCGGCAACAAGGATTCCTGACCTCTCCTGCGGCGTTATAAGGTTTTCGCGATTTTCTTATAACCCCCGCTTGCGTCCCTTGAGGTCATGGCGCTATAAGAGAACCGCATTTTTCTTATAACCGGAGCCGCCCGACATGAAGACGGTCGACCTCGTTTACCGCACGATGTATGCGGAACTCGTCCAGCGATCCTTGGACGCAGCCTTCGAAACGGATTTCCCTACGACGGGCAATCTCGTCAAGGTGCCCGTCAAGGGCAAGGTATACTGGTATTTCGAGGAAACGCAGCCGACGAAGACGCGACGGTATGTCGGGCCTGACAGCGATCCCGAGATTGCAAAACGCGTTGAATCCTTCCGTCAGATCAAGGACGACCTCCGCGCCCGCAGGAAGCTGGTATCCACGCTCGTGCGCGAGGCAGGGCTGACAGAACCCGAAAGGTTCACCGGGGATGTCGTCGAGGCGCTGGGGAAGGCTGGCATCTTCCGCTTGCGCGGCGTCCTGGTCGGCACAGTCGCCTTTCAGTCCTACGCGGGCTATCTGGGCGTGAAGCTGCCCGGTGCAGCGTTGCAGACGGGCGATGCAGACTTCGCCCTATTCCATTCCGTGTCGGCCGCGGTCGAGGACAGCCTGCCGCCCATCCTCGAAATCTTGAGGGAGATCGACCCAACCTTCAGGGAAATCCCTCACAGATCAGATCCCGGACACGCGACGCAATTCGAGAACGCAGTCCGATACAAGGTCGAGTTCCTTACACCGAATACGGGCAGCGATGACTACGCCGATCATGCAACCTCGATGCCGTCTTTGGGCGGTGCATCCGCGCAGCCTCTTCGGTTTCTCGATTTCCTGATCCACGAACCAATCAGAACTGTGCTGCTGCATCGATCGGGAGTGCCTGTCGTGGTACCGTCGCCCGGACGATATGCGGTTCACAAGCTGATCGTTGCCTCGCGCCGACAGAACAACGCAAACGGCGTGGGCAAGCGGGAAAAGGATGTCCACCAGGCAGCACTTCTGGTCGAGGCACTGGAAGCTACCCGTCGCCAGGACGATCTCGCCATCGCGTTTTCGGAAGCGTGGGACAGGGGGAAACATTGGCGTGAAGCGATACAAAAAGGACTTGGCTTGATTCCCCAGAAACAGCGTGGCGACGTCGAGGCGACGATCGTCAACGCACTTTCAGGAATCGGCGAGGAACTGGAAGGATTCAGCGGCTCATCTGCGAAAACAAAGCACGGAGACTAAACGGCAGCAACGGGTGTGGAGGGTAACCTTCTGCCAGCCGTCGCCGAGGCGTTTTTGTTTTCAGGTTTCAAAATCGACTTTGCCTATTCAGCTCTGCGATCGGACCTGCTTGACGGCAGCCTCGAGCGACCGTTCAAACGCGTCGATCACCTGGTCGACCTGCGGCTCGGTGATGATCAGCGGCGGGCAGAAGGCCAGCGCGTCGCCCATATTGCGCGAGATGACGCCGTTCTGCTGCATGAAGCCGTTGACGAGCCCGCCCAGTTCACCGGTCTTCCCCCACGGCGTCTTGTTTGCCTTGTCGCCGACCAGCTCGACCGCCGCGACCAGGCCGATGCCGCGCACCTCGCCGACAAGCGGGTGCGAAGCGAGCGTGCGCAGCCGCTTCTGCAAATGCGCGCCGACCGCACGCGCATTGCCGACAAGGTCGCGCTCCTCGATCAGCTTCAGGTTCTCGAGCGCGACCGCTGCCGCAACAGGATGGCCGCCGCCGGTGAAACCGTGGCCGAAGGTGCCGATACGGTTGCTCTCGTCGGCGATCGGCTCGAATACCTTGTCATTGATCAGCAGGGCTGAGATCGGCAGGTAGGACGAAGAGATCTGTTTCGACAACACCATGATGTCGGGCCTGATGCCGAAGGTCTGCGAGCCGAACATCTCACCTGTTCGGCCAAAGCCGCAGATCACCTCGTCGGCGATGAGCAGGATGTCGTATCTCGATAGCACCGCCTGTATCTTCTCCCAGTAGCCGGCCGGCGGAACGATGACGCCGCCGGCGCCCATGATCGGTTCGCCGAAAAAGGCGGCGATGGTTTCCGGTCCTTCGGCGAGGATCAGCTTTTCCAGCTCGTCGGCGAGCCGCGTCGAAAACAGCTCTTCGCTTTCACCCGGCAGCGCCTCGCGCCAATGGTGCGGCGTCGAGGTATGCAGCACATTGGCAATCGGCAGGTCAAAGGAAGTGTGGTTGTTGGGCAGTCCGGTCAGGCTTGCCGAGGCGATGGTGACGCCGTGATAGCCCTTCTTGCGGCTGATGATCTTCTTGCGCGCCGGCTGGCCGAGCGCATTCGACCGGTACCAGATCATCTTCATGGCCGTATCGTTGGCCTCGGAGCCGGAATTGGTGAAATACGCCTTGCTCATCGGCACCGGCGCCATCTGCACCAGTCTCTCGGCAAGATCGATCAGCGGCGAATGCGATTTGGAGCCGAAATCGTGATAGTAAGGCAGCTTCGACATTTGCCGTACTGCCGCATCGACCAGCCGCTTCTCCGAAAAACCGACCGCGACGCTCCAGAGCCCCGCCATCGCCTCGATATAGCGGTTGCCGGCAAGGTCCTCGACATAGATGCCGTCGCCCTTCTCGATGACGAGCGGCCCCGACTCCTGATGCTTGCGCGCATTCGTATAGCCATGCATGTGAAAGCTTATGTCGCGGGCTTCGGGTGAATTCGGTCGTGCGTCCATGACGGCTCCTGTGTTGCACGCGGAACAGTCCTGCCGCCGGTCCGGCTCAGCAGGTCCCCGTGCGTTATGCCGTTTGATGCATCTTTCTCGAACGGTATAGTGTCAAGCGCTTTCGACAGGGCCAGCGGATGGATGGACGCATGCAGAACTTCGGCTTGACCTGACCGTGGACCATGTCGACTGCATTGTCGCCGGCGCCGGCGTTGTTGGCCTGGCGATCGCGCGAGAGATGGCGCAGCGCGGCATCGATACGCTGGTCCTGGAAGCCGAGAGCGCTATCGGCACCGGGACAAGTTCGCGCAATTCCGAGGTCATCCATGCCGGCCTCCATTATCCGGTTGGATCGCTGAAAGCCCGGTTCTGCGTGGCCGGCCGGGAAAGACTCTATCGCTATTGCGAGGAGCGGGCGATCCCGCACGCGCGCTGCGGGAAGCTCATCGTTGCCACAAATGCCGAACAGGAGCCGGTGCTCGCCTCAATCCGGGCCAATGCACGCGCTTGCGGCGCCGGCGACCTGTTGCGCTTGAGCGAAGCCGAGGCGCATACGCTGGAGCCCAGCCTTAAGTGCACGGCGGCGCTGCTGTCGCCCGCCACTGGCATCATCGACAGCCATGCCCTGATGCTCACCCTGTTGGGCGACGCCGAGGAGCACGGGGCGGCTGTTAGTCTCAACACGCGCATCGCCTCCGGCCGCATCGAAGCAGGCCGCGTCGTGCTCGAGACGGTGGACGCTGCCGGCGGCGAGCGCTTCGAGATCGCCACTCCGCGTTTCGTCAATGCCGCCGGGCTTGGCGCCGCAGCACTTGCCGGTTCGCTTGAAGGGCTCAATCAGCAATTCGTGCCAAAGCTCCATTATGCCAAGGGCAATTATTTTTCGGTGGCCGGCCGGGCGCCGTTCTCGCGATTGGTCTATCCGGTGCCCGAACCCGGCGGGCTCGGTGTTCATCTGACACTCGACCTTGATGGCGTCGCCCGCTTCGGGCCGGACGTCGAATGGACCGATCAACTCGACTACCGCGTCGACCCGGCTCGTGGCGAGCAGTTCTACAGCGAGATCCGCAAATACTGGCCGGACCTGGCCGATGGCAGCCTGCAACCCGCTTACAGCGGCATCCGGCCAAAACTGTCCGGTCCCGGTGAGGCCAATGCCGACTTCGTCGTCCAGGACGTGGCGGTGCACGGCGTGGATAGCCTGGTCAACCTGTTCGGCATCGAAAGCCCCGGCCTGACCTCCTGCCTGACGATTGCCTACCACGTCGCGCAGTGCCTCGCGCCGAAGTTGTAGCGTGCGGCGCCCCGCGCCGCGATCTGCACTGTATCAAGGCGCATTGCGTGAACTTTCAGACGCAAGTCCCCTATGAGGCACATCGCGCACTTGCAGCCCGCTCCGCGCTCTGATTCCCTGCATTCTGGGGCTGTCCTGATTCGCACTGCCCGGTTCAGAGTTTTCGCAGTGCGCCCGGGACAAGCTTCCAGCGACCACTCGGCGTATCCAGGGAGAACGGCAATGAACACCGCGACGAGGCCGGTAATCTCGGAGATGAGGCCCAAGATCACCGTCGTCGGGGTCGGCGGCGGCGGCGGCAACGCCGTCAACAACATGATCGCCGAAGGCCTGCAGGGCGCGGAATTCATCGTCGCCAACACCGATGCCCAGGCCCTTGCCATGTCGAAGGCAACGAGGCTGATCCAGTTGGGCGCTCATATCACCGAAGGTCTCGGCGCCGGGTCCCTGCCCGAGGTCGGCCGTGCTGCGGCCGTGGAATCCATCGACGAGATCATGGATCACCTTGCTGGAACGCACATGTGCTTCGTGACCGCCGGCATGGGAGGCGGAACCGGCACTGGTGCCGCGCCTGTGATAGCGCAGGCAGCGCGGGCAGCCGGAATACTGACCGTTGCCGTCGTCACCAAGCCATTCGTCTTCGAAGGCAGGCGCCGCATGTACGCTGCCGATGAGGGCATCGAGCGCCTGCGCGAAAGCGCCGATACCGTCATCGTCATTCCCAACCAGAACCTGTTCAGGATCGCCGACGCCAGAACCACGTTCGCCGACGCCTTCGCCATGGCCGACCGGGTCCTCTATGCGGGTGTCGGCTGCATCACCGATCTGATCGTCAAGGAAGGCCTGATCAATCTCGACTTCGCCGATGTGAAGTCGGTGATGCGCGACATGGGCCGCGCCATGATGGGAACCGGCGAAGCCGCCGGAGAAGGCCGCGCCAAGAAGGCAGCGGAAGCGGCAATCGCCAACCCGCTGCTCGACGAAGCTTCGATGATGGGCGCCAAGGGCGTCCTTGTCTCGATATCGGGCGGCATGGACATGACGCTGTTCGAGGTCGACGAAGCCGCTACCCGCATCCGCGAGGAGGTCGACAACGATGCCGACATCATCGTCGGCGCCATCTTCGACAAGGCACTCGCCGGAAAATTCAGGGTGTCGGTCGTGGCGACCGGCTTGCGGCGTGGCTTGGAGATTCCACTGCTTGCCGAACCGGAAGTTCGCATGAACTGAACGCGTATCGCTGCAACTCGCTCAGCCGACTGCCAGCCTCGCGTCACCAGGGCCGCGCGCCGTCGATGACTTCCATGGCGCGTGCAGCAAAACGGCCGGCCAGCGGTGCCACATCCGCCGCATCGGCCGCAACCGCGCTGCCGGCCAGCACGCGGTCGGCGATGCCGACGAAGATCACGGCAAAGCGGAACATGGCAAACACCAGATGGAACCGCTGCAGCGGCGCCGTCGGCACGGCGTGGGCGAAGTAATGATCGAGGAATTCGCGCTGTGTCGGAATCCCGAGGGCTGCCTGATCAAGGCCGAGGATGCCGCCATATTCGTCCGATGAGGAATGCCAGGGCATCGAGCAGAAGCCGAGATCAGCAAGCGGATGGCCGAGGGTCGATAACTCCCAGTCGAGTATGCCGATCACCTCGGGCCGCTCGGGATGGAAGATGAGATTGCCGAGACGGAAATCGCCATGCGCGATCGAAACGTGGCCATCATCTGGCGGAAGATGTCGCGGCAGCCATTCGGCGACGGCTTCGAGCGCGGCAATGCGCTCGCTCGGCGATTCCCGCAACTGTCTGGTCCAGCGCGCGATCTGTCGCTCAAAATAGTTCCCGGGACGGCCATAGTCGCCGAGCCCAACCTCTTCCGGCCGGACGGCGTGCAGCTTTGCCAGCGCCTCGGCCATGCCGAAATAGATGCCGCGCCGCTCGTCCGGCGTCAGTCCCGGCAACGCGCCATCGTGGAACACGCGGCCGTCGAGCCGCTGCATCAGATAGAACGGCGTGCCGAGCGGCTCGTCGCCGTCGTGATAGAGCACCGGCCGCGGCACCGGCACCTTTGTCGATGCTAGCGCCTCGATCACCCGGTACTCGCGATCGACCGCATGAGCGCCGCGCAGGATCGGTCCCGGAGGTTTCTTGCGCAGAACCATGCGGCGGCCGCCATAGTCGACGAAATAGGTCGGGTTGGATTGGCCGCCGACGATCCGCTCAAGCGACATTTGGCTATCGCCAAAATGCGCTCTCAGAAAATCCTCCAGGCGTACTGGATCGAAATCCATCCTCATTGCCGGCTCAGCGGTTCCCGCCGCGACCTGTTTCGTCTTTTCTGCCGGCTTCGACATGCCAGCGCCAGAAGCCCGCACCTTCCTCGTTGAGAAAGCGGTTGAGCACCATCTTGTGGACCTCGTCGGCGCCGTCGACCAGGCGAGCCTGGCGGGCGTAGCGGTAGATCCATTCGAGTACAGTGTCTTTCGAATAGCCGCGGGCGCCGTTGATCTGGATCGCCACGTCGGCGGCGTCATGCAGCACGTTGGCGACCTGGATCTTGGCCATGGAGACCTCCTTGCGGGCAAAGCCGCCGCGATCGAGCTCCCAAGCCGCCTTCATCACCAGCAGCCGCCCGATCTCGATGCGCATGGCAAGGTCGCCGAGCATCAGCTGGATACTCTCACGGTCGGCCAAAAGCTGCCCGAAACCGCTACGCTCGGCGGCATAGGCGCGCGCGATCTCGATGCAGCGCTTGGCAAGCCCGAGCCAACGCATGCAATGGGTGAGCCGCGCCGGACCGAGCCGGACCTGGGTAACCCGGAGGCCGCTGCCTTCGCCGGCAAGCACGTCCTCGACCGGGACTTCCAGGCCGTCGAACTCCAGCTCGCAATGGCCGCCATGTTCTTCCGGTCCCATGATCTCGATGCGCCGCACGATCCGCCAGCCCGGCTGGTCCTTGTGGAACAGCAAGGCCGAAAGGCCGTGACGCGGATCGTCCGAAGTGCGCGCAATGAGAATGAAGTGGCTCGCCTCTTGCGCGCCGGTGATGAACCATTTGCGGCCTTTGACGACATATCTGTCGCCACGCCGTTCGGCTCTGGTCATGATCATCGACGGGTCGGAGCCGCCGCCCGGGTGCGGTTCCGTCATTGCAAAGGCCGAGCGCACCTTGCCCTCGACGATCGGTTTCAGCCATCTTTGCTTCTGCTCCGGCGTCCCCAGTCGCTCCAACACCATCATGTTGCCGTCGTCGGGGGCCACGGAATTGAACACGACCGGACCGAAGATCGAGCGGTTCATCTCTTCATAGCAGACGGCCATATCCACCTTGGAAAGGCCGGCCCCGCCGGTCTCGGGTTTGAGCTGCAGGCACCACAGGCCGGCTGCTTTCGCCTTGCCCCGCAGCGTTTCAAGCAGCGGCAGCGCAATATTGCCATGGCCGTCATAGCAAGCCTTGTCAGCCTCGAGCGGCAGGATTTCGCGCTCGACGAAATCGGCGATCCGGCTGCGGAAGGCCTCGGTTCGGACGGAAATGTCGAAATTCATGGCGCTCACAAGGATGAAACGATATGCCGCCATCGGGTCCGATGGTCGCGCGGTTAGTGTAACTGCCGTCGTTGAATGGGAGCAACAGCAGTGCGCCGGCCGTTCCTTGCGCACGTCAAAGCGCCGGTTCGATATGGATCGATGCCGGCGTGCTGCCGATGGCGGTCGAATTCCAGGATCAAAGAGTACTCAGGTTTCGTATGGCTAACGTCCGCGACAATGCTCAGATCAATTCGAGGACAGCGCAGCCATAGCCGTCCAGCGTCAACACTCCGGGGACAGGTCCTTCGCTATCGAGCAGGTTGCTGCCGAAGGGAACGCCGGTTACCGTAACGGGCGTGTCTTTGACGTTTTGCACGAACAACAGCCGGCGTTCGTGATTCTCGCGCATCGTGACCTCGACGCCGTCCGGCAGACCCGGAACCAGAGGCTCCACATTCGCATCCACGAAAGTGCGCGTAGCGAGTTGAGCTGTCAGCTCCGGGGTTAGATAAGTGCCGACATAGAGCACACGGCCCTTGCCGACGGCGCGGGAGGTAATTGCAGGCGTTCCCGCCGCGTAGCGGTTCGACCAAACCCCTACAATTTCGACTTCCGGTTCGACTGCGAGGTTCTCATAGAAATAACCGGCATCGAACTCGTGGTTTCCGACGGCAAAACGACGGATACGGCGGCTGGATTCGGCCGGTCTGTCGGGAGGAATGACGAGCCCGCCGGAGCGCGACATGGTATTGAACAGGCCATTGGCCCCAGGTGCCGCCAGCCGCCCGAAATCCTCGACGCGAACGCCGGTCAACTTCGACAGCGACCGGCCCGGCGCTGTCTCGCGGATGACGTGGTTGTTTTCGTCGCGGGTTCCAGTGCGCGCGCCGATGATGACGGTACCGCCATTTTCGGCAAAGACTTGCAGCCGCTCGGTCCAGCTGTCCTTCCAGATCACCCAATGCGGCACGTAGAACACCTTGAGCTTCGACAGATCGTCTTCCGGGTGGATGAAGCCGCAGGCGATGCCGCGATCATAGCAATACTGATGCAGCAAGGTTGCATCATCCTGCGGACTTGGCAGGCCGATGGGGAAGGTCTTGTGGGCTTCCTGATTGTCGAAGTCCGAGCCGGCGATGCCGACATCCATCCGCACATGGGTGCCTAGGATCTTGTCTTTAAGCGCCGTCATCTCGGTGGCGAACTGCCTGGCTTCGTCATAGCGGCGGCGAGCGACATCATCGTGATCGATGATGCCCATCCAGTATATCTCGGCGCCGAAATGTGCGGGACGCCAGCGGAAGAACATGATCCCATCGGCGCCACGCGCAACCGACGACATCGCCATGCGTCGCATTTCGCCCGGCTCCGGCGTCAGCGTGCAGAAGCCCGGCTGAGCGCCAAAGCCCGACTGTTGTTCCGGCACTATGTAGTTGCCGGAAAATCCCCTGCAGATGTCGAGATGCAGCGCCTGGATCTTGGCGTGATTGCCGAGGCGAAAGAACTCGTCATAGAGGAACGGATAGATGTCGTAGCCGACGAAGTCGAGATCGGTGGAGAAATGGCCGCGAAAGTCGATGTCACGCAATCCGCCGAGATTGTGGAAGATGAACCAACTGGCATTCGCTTTTCTCAGGATCTCGACCTGGTCGTGCTGGAACCGTGCTGTCGAAAAGGCGAGAAAACGGTGGTAGTCCTGGAGGTGACCGGGACCGGGAAAGGACGGTGAGAATTCCAGCGGGAAGACAATTTCGCTGAAATCGCCGTAAGCCGTCGCCCAGAAGTCGCCACCCCAAGCGAAATTCAGCCTGTCTATCGTCTGGTAGGTTTCCTGGAGATAAGCCTGGAATTCCTTCAATGCCGACGGCGAATAGGATTCTGGCATGCTGGTGTTGAGTTCGTTGTCGGTCTGCCAGCCAATGACATTTGCGTTGTCGCGGTAGTGGTCCACCATCGCCCTGGTAATCTTGCGGCTATAGTCGCGAAACACCGGGCTGCTGGTGTCGGCATACTGGCGCGAGCCGTGGCCCATCGACCGGCCATTTCCATCAAGCCGCAGGATTTCCGGATGCTTTGCGGTCAGCCAGCGCGGCGGGGTGGCGGTCGGCGTGCACAGGATCGTGTTGACGCCGTGACGCGCGAGGCCCTCGATTGCCCGGTCGAACAGGTCGAAATCGAAGGTGCCTTCACGCGGTTCGAAAATGTGCCAGGCGAATTCGCCGAGGCGGGCGACGTTGAAGCCGGCCTCGGCCATGCGCCGGGCGTCGTTGTCCCAGTAACTCTCGTCCACATGTTCGGGGTAGTGCGGCGCGCCGACCAGAAAGCGGTCGGTCTGGATCGTGCGCCAGACCGACAGGGCGCGGCCTTTTGAAGTCTTGTTCACGAAGGATACTCCTGCAGATCAGTCGGTGATGGTGGATTTGCGGGCACTGATTGTCCGCTCATCGACAGAGGAAAAGAGATAGACGTCACGCGGCTCGACCTTGAAGCCGACGGTCGCATCGGCAGCGACGGCACTCGCATGGCCGATCTGGACGGTGACGTTGCCGCTGCCGCTTTCAGAACTGACGCATTGCAGCGGGCCCGCGTCGGCATAGAGGATGGTCTCGCGGCCGAGATGCTCGACCAGCCGCACCCGTCCTGCAAAACTCGCTGTCCCTTCCGCGGCCAAGCTGATGCTCTCCGGCCGAATCCCCATCGTCACCCTATCGCCGACCTGTACGGATGCCGCTTCCGTCAGTTCGACAGTCAAAGGAGAAAGACCGGCGGTCGACAGCGTGGCGGCGCCGCCGGAGACAGCGGCGACGGTCACTTCGAAAAAATTCATCCGGGGTGCGCCGAGGAAGCCCGCGACGAAGAGATTGGCCGGATTGCGGTAGAGTTCGAGCGGAGCGCCCACCTGCTCGACCGAGCCGCGATTGAGCACGACGATACGGCTCGCCATTGTCATCGCCTCGGTCTGGTCGTGCGTGACATAGACCATGGTGGCGCCGAGCCTGGCGTGCAGATCGGAAAGCTCGACGCGCATCTGCGTGCGCAGCGCTGCGTCAAGGTTGGATAGCGGTTCGTCGAACAGGAACACGTCGGGCGAGCGGGTTATGGCACGGCCGATCGCCACACGCTGACGCTGGCCGCCGGAAAGCTGTTTCGGCCGCTTGTCGAGCTGGTCGGTAATGCGAAGGATCTTGGCGGCTCGCAGCACGGCGGCATCGATCTCGGCCTTGGGGCGATGCGCCATGCGCAGGCCGAAACCCATGTTCTCGGCGACCGTCATGTGCGGGTAAAGCGCATAGGACTGGAAGACCATGGCAATGCCGCGCTCACCCGGCTCGGTGGTGGTGACATCACGGCCGTTGATGAGAATTTCACCGGTCGAGACGGTTTCAAGCCCGGCGATGATCTTCAACAGCGTTGACTTGCCACAGCCGGACGGCCCGACGGTGACAATGAACTCGCCCTGTTCGACGCTGAGATCGATGCCGCGCAGCGCGTGGTAGCTGCCATAATTCTTTTGTATCTGCCGGAGTTCAAGACTGGTCATGGAGCCCTGCTTGCGAAATGAGTTTCGGATCGGGTGGGCGACGCCTTGAAGCCATGGTCGCTCATCCCTTGACCGCTCCCATGGTGAGGCCGGTGATGAAGTGCTTCTGCATTAGGAAGAACATGGCAACCGGCGGCAAAGCCACGACGATGGTGCCAGCCGAGATCAGGTTCCAGGCCGAGACCCATTCGCCGCGCAGGTTGGCCAGGCCGGCGGTTACCGGTTTGACGGTATCGCTGATGGTGAGCACGACCGCCCAGAAATAATCGTTCCAGATGAAGGTGAAGAGCAGGATCGCCAGCGCCGCAAGAGCGGGCCGCACCAGCGGCACCACGACATGTACCAATGTCTGAAACGGTGTCGCGCCCTCGGCCCTGGCGGCCTGAAACAGTTCTCCCGGCAAGGCGGCGATGAAGTTGCGCATGAACAGCGTTGCAAACCCTGTCTGGAAGGCGATGTGGAAGATGATCAGGGCCGACATCGTGTCGTAGAGGTTGAGCCGCACCATGAGATCGCGCACCGGGATCATCATGATCTGGTGCGGCAGGAAGTTTCCGCCGACAAACAGGGCGAAGACGAGCATGTTGCCGCGAAACCGGTAACGGGCGAGCACGAAACCGGCGAGCGTGCTCAAGATGAGAACGCCGATCACCGAGGGGATGGTGATCGTCAGGCTGTTGAGGAAGTAGCGGGCCATCGGCGTCTGGGTGAAGACCGCCGCGTAGTTGTCGACCAGGCCGAATTGGGTCGGCCAGCCCCACAGATTGCCGCCCATGACATCCTGCGTAGAGCGGAACGAGGTAAGAATGATGGCAAAGAGCGGCGCCAGCCAAACAATCAAGATGCCGACCACCAGCACGACATAGAGGCCACGCTGCCAAATAGCAGTTTCGGGAATCGGGCGGGGAAACATCAGCCGCCTCTTTCATCGGCGCGGATCATCCGCGTCAGGTACCAGGCGATGAAGACCGCCATGATCACGAACAGCACCGAGGCAATGGCCGCGCCATAGCCGAAGCGGTAGGAAAATATGGACTGCTCGAACATCTGATAGGCAAGCACCTCGGACGAACCGAAGGGGCCGCCGCTGGTCATCACCGAGACCATGTCGAAGGAACGCAGTGCGCCGACGACGGTGACGGCGATGGCGATAAAGGTGACCTGCGTCAGCTGCGGCAACACGATGTGGCGCAGCATGTTCCAGCCCCTGGCGCCGTCAACCCGCCCGGCGCCGATCAGGTCCTCGCTGAGATTGTTGAGGCCGGCGAGATAGAGCACCATGCAGAAGGCGATCTGCGGCCACAACGCTGCGATCACGACGGCGAAGGTGACGAAATTTTCATCCGACAGCACTGCCGGGGCGGTCGCGCCGAAGGTGCGGAAGATCAGGGCGAGAAGTCCGAATTCCGGCGTATAGACCCAGGTGAAGACAACGCCGACGGCAACCGAAGCCAGCACCAGCGGAATGAAGAACAGCGATTTGAGCAGGCGCATGCCGCGGATTTTCTGGTTGACGAGCAGCGCGATGGCGAGGCCGAGCGGCGGCGCCAGCATGAACATCACCAACCAGATCAGATTGTTCTTCAGCGAAACATAGAACTGCGGGTCGGCGAACAGTTCGCGGTAGTTGCCGAGGCCGATCCAGACCATCGGGCTGAAGCCGTCCCATTCGTGCAGGCTGATCCATAGGCTCTCGACCGCAGGTGCCAGAATGACGACGGAAAACAGCACAGCGGCGGGCAGAATCAGAAGTGTCGGTGTCAGCCAGCAGCGATGGCGGCGCCAAACCTTCGTCATTTTGGGAGACCTCATTCACGGAAAGCATCGGGGAGCAGAGCACGAACCCCGCTCCCCTCCGCTGGGAGGCGCTAGATCTTGAAGATCCGGCGACGGGTTCCCTCGAGACGCTGAAGAATGGCGTCCCGGCGCTCCGGCTTGGCCATGAATTCCTGGAAGCCGACCAGGCCGGCCTGGGCCATGTCGGGATCGGTATCGCGGTCGTAATATTGCGATGTGCCGGCCACCGTCTTCAGGCTTTCCACGGCTGCGTTGACCAGCGGATCCTTGCTGGCCGGAAGGTCGTTGCGCGGCGGAACGTTGCCGCCAGGTTCCAGATAAGGGCCGAAATTTTCCGGCTGGTAGAAGAAGGCGAGGAACTCGCGGGCACCCGCCTTGTTCTTGGCGTTGGCCGGGATGTGGACCGAATTGACCGAGAATTCTTCGTAGCGGTCGAGGGCGCCGTCAATCTTCGGGAAAGGAGCGAATGTCAGCTGCTCGAGATCCTGCTCAGGGAAAGTAGCCTTCACGAAGGCACCGAGGTTCATCATGCCGGCCTTCTTCTGGGCGAGGAAGGCGCCGGCCTCCTGCCAGCCGAACGACGTCTGATCCGGTGTGAAGAAACTCTGCTTGATCAGCTCTTCCCAGTGGTCGAAAACAGGCGTCAGCGCCGGGTCGGTGTAAGCCATCTTGCCGTTCATCAAGGCAAAGTGCTTGTCGAGACCGTTGATCCGCAGGTTCATCTGGTCGAACCATCCGGCCGCCGGCCAGAGTTCCTTGGTGCCGATGCTGACGGGAATAAGGCCGGCAGCCTTGGACTTCTGGCCGTAAGCGAGGAATTCGTCCCAGGTCGCCGGCACCGTCAGTCCGTGCTCGGCAAAGACGTCCTTGCGATAGAACATGCCCCACATCGTGCCGCCAGTCGGCAGGCCATACTGCTTGCCGTCGACAGTGACGGCACCGGTCGTGGCACCCAGCACGTCCTTGTACTTTTCCTTCTCGAACAGATCCGAAATGTCGTCGAACAGGCCGCGGTTGACGAAGGCGCGCATGCGGTTTCCGGAGAACCAGAAGCAGACATCCGGCGCGCCGGCCACAAGGTAGTTGCGGATCGCGGTCTTGTGGGCCTCGTGATCCATATTGTTGATCACAACCTTGGTGCCGGACTGCTTCTCGAAGTCGGCCGCGATGCGCCGCAAGATCCGCAGGGCATCGGCATTGTTTTCGTCTGAAATGATGGTGACTTCGCTCGACTGGCTGAGTGCCGGCATCGGGAAGCCCGCGAGGGCTCCAGCGGAAATGCCCCCAGCTCCCTTCAGGAAATTGCGCCGCGTCGACGGCTTTTCAATCCACTTGAACGTCATTGTTACTCCTCCCGTGTTGTCAATTCTCTACTGGCACACCGGCCGGCGCGGTTGTTCTTCTCAACGGCACGGCTCACCTCCCGGGCAAGGGAATATGCTTGCCCGCTCCTTCAGAGCGCGGTGACATTGCTAACCGGATTAATTTCGCTGACCCCCGGTTTGGGTGTTGAACAGTCGGGCAAACTTACGCATATGTTTTCTCGAGAGGCAATAATTAATTTACAAAATTAAGAAAGCGGATCCGTGAAGCTCAAGGGTGACCCGAGCACGACTCGGGCGATGAACCGCAGACTGATCCTCAATCTCTTGCGGCAGGAAGGAGCGCGCAGCCGGGCCGACATAGCGTCAGTTACCGGCCTCAGTCCGGCAGCGGTCACCTTCGTCGTGGCCGACCTCATCGAGGATGGCCTGCTGATCGAAGGCAAGACAGTCGTGGGCTCGGCTGGGCGCCGCCCTATCCCGGTGGATATCAACTATGCCAACGGCCTTGCCATAGGTTTCAAGCTGATGGTCGGATCGGTCGAATGCGTGGTCACCGATCTTGCGACCAATCCGCTGGGCTCTCTGCGCGTCAAGCTCTCGGACAGCGATCCCGACCATATCATAGCGACCTTGGCCAAGGCGGTACCGGAGCTGATTTCCATTGTCGATCGGCCCGCTGCCAAGCTTGCCGGGATCGGCGTTTCAATGCCTGGCGTCATAGACAACCAGAAGGCTGTGTGTATCCGCAGCAATCGCTACAACTGGGACAACATTCCCCTTGGCCCGATGCTGGCCGAACTGGTAGACGTCCCCGTGTGGCTTGAGGACGACACCAATGCCTATGCCATTGCCCAGCAACTCTTCGGCCTCGGACGCCAGCACCGCAATATGGCCGTGCTGGCGATCGGCGTCGGAATCGGCTGCGCGCTCGTCTTCGATGGCAAACTCTATCGCGGCGCGAACGGTGCCGCCGGCAAGTTCGGCCACAGCTCTTATGAGGAGAACGGCCGCCTTTGCGAGTGCGGAAAACGCGGCTGCTTGATGGCCTATTACGCCGAGCCGGCGATCCTGCGCACCTGGCGCGAAGCCACCGGGCACAACGAAACGGATAGCAAAGTCAGCCTTATGGCAGCCTTGGCAGACCGCGAACCGCGAGCCGTCGCCATTCTCGAAGAAGCCGGACATGGCATCGGCCGGCATCTCGCCAATCTTGTCAACATCACCGACCCGGAGGTCATTGTCGTCGGCGGTGAAGCCGTGTCGTTTGGCGATGCGCTGTTTGGCCCAATGCGGCTGACGCTTGGGAAAAATACCTTTCGCGCGGCACCACCAATGCTGCTGGACTGGGAGGACAATTCCTGGGCAAGGGGAGCGGCTGCTCTCGTAACGCAGAAACTCTTTGATTTCGAAACATCTGCCGGCAACGCCGCTCCGCTTTCAAAGCCGGCCCTATGGTCGGCATAGGCGAGTGAAATAGACAGCCCTGCGCCTCAGGCCGCCCGAACGCTGCGCGCTCCACGCGCCCAGGCCGGCAGCCAATCGCCATGCGCAACCAGCAAATCATCGACCAGCGACCATATCTGGTCGAGGTCGAGCTCGGCCGCCGAGTGCGGGTCCATCATCGCCGCGTGATAGATGTGCTCGCGGTTCTCGGTCATCAGCGCCTGGACCGTCAGCTCCTGGACGTTGATATTGGTGCGGATCAGCGCGGTGAGCTGCACCGGCAGGTCGCCAATGAACGTGGGTTGAATGCCGGAGGCATCGACGAGGCATGGCACCTCGGCCGCGCAATTATATGGCAATGACGTGATGCAGCCATTGTTGCGGACGTTGCCGTAGATCACCGACGGCTCGCCGGTCCAGACCGAGTTCATGATCGAGGACGCATATTCCTTCGACTGCTCCACTTCGATCTTGTCAGCCGAGCGATAGGCTTCCGCTTGCCCCTTCCAGCGTTCGATCTGCTCGATGCAGCGCTTCGGGTATTCATCGAGCGGGATACCGAATTTCTCGATCAGATCCTCGCGCCCGTCCTTGATGAAATAGGGCGTGTATTCCGCGAAATGTTCGGAGCTCTCGGTGACGAAGTAACCGAGGCGCTTCAGCATCTCGTAGCGCACCTTGTTCGGGCAGCGCGGGTTCCATCCAGGCTTCGGCGCCCGCCCTTCGCTGTAGGCGCGCAGCAGATCCGGATAGAGATTGCGGTAGGAGCCGTCCGGCTGGCGATGCTCGAACTTCAGGTAGAAGGCCATGTGATTGATGCCGGCCGAGCGGTAGCGAATCTCCTCGTAGGGAATATCGAGATCATGCGCCAGTTCCATCGCCGTGCCTTGCACCGAATGGCAGAGGCCGACCTGCTTGATGTCGGGGTATTTCTCCGCGATCGCCCAGGTGTTGATCGCCATCGGGTTGACATATTGCAGCATGATCGCCTGCGGGCAGACCGCGAGCATGTCCTCGCAGATCTTCCAGAGATGCGGCACGGTTCTCAACCCTCGCATGATGCCGCCGACACCGAGCGTATCGGCGATGGTCTGGCGCAGCCCGTATTTCTTCGGAACTTCGAAATCAGTTACCGTGCAGGGCTCGTAGCCGCCGATCTGGAAGGCGACGACGACGAAATCGGCGCCCGCCAGCGCCTTGCGCTGGTCCGAATAGGTCTCGGCTTTGGCCTTTACGCCAAGCGTCGAGATCAGCTTGCCGACGACGATTGCGCTTTCCTCGAGCCGTTGCGGATTGATGTCCATCAGCGCGATCGTCGAGCCGGATAAAGCCGGACGCTGCAATATGTCGCCGACGATGTTCCTCATGAACACCGTCGAGCCAGCTCCGATGAAAGCGACCTTGGGATTTCTTGCCACAACAACCTCCGGCATAAGCAATTAGGCTACCTCGAAAGCGGCTTTGACCAGCCGTTCGGTGTAAGCGGTCTTGGGATGGGACAGGACTTCGTCGACCGGCCCCTCTTCGACGATCTTGCCGTGCTGCATGACGATGACGCGGTGGCACAGCGCCCGCACGACCTTGAGGTCGTGCGAGATGAAGATGTAGCTCAGGCCCCGTTCGCGCTGCAGCTTGCGCAGCAATTCGATGATCTGCGCCTGGACCGAGAGATCCAGCGCCGATGTCGGCTCGTCGAGTACGATGAATTCCGGTTCGAGCGCGACGGCGCGGGCAATCGCAATACGCTGGCGCTGGCCGCCGGAAAACTCGTGCGGGAAGCGCGAGAGGATATCGCCGGGCATGCCGGCGCTGATCAGCGCCTCGCGCACGCGCTCGATCCGATCGTTCCTGGTGGCGCCTATGCGGTTGACGACCAGCCCTTCCTCGATGATCTGGCCGATCGTCATGCGCGGGTCGAGCGACGAGAACGGATCCTGGAAGACGACCTGCATGCGCGACCGCAACGGCCGCATCTGCGCGCGCGAACAGCCATGGATCGGCTGGCCATCGAAATAGATCTCACCGCTGTCCGTGGTGTTGAGCCTGAGCAACGCCTCGCCGAAGGTGGTCTTGCCCGATCCGGATTCGCCAACGAGACCCAGCGTCTCGTGCCGTCGAAGGGTCAGGCTGAGGCTGTCGACGGCGACGAGTTCGCGCAGGTCCGGCCTCATGAACGTGCCATGCCGCAGCATGAAGGAGACGCGCACATTCCTAGCTTCAAGAATAACGTCGGCGCTTTCCGGCAACGGATTGGCCTGGCCGCGCGGCTCGGAGGCAAGCAGGTGACAGGTGTAGGGATGCTGCGGATTGGCGAACAGCTTCTCCGTCACATTGTGCTCGCGCATCTCCCCATGCTGCATGACGTAGACATAGTCGGAGAACTGCCGCACCACGGTCAGGTCGTGCGTGATCAGGATCACCGCCATGCGCAGTTTCTTCTGCAGGTTTCGGATGAGATTGAGGATCTGCGCCTGAACCGTGACGTCGAGCGCCGTCGTCGGCTCATCGGCGATCAGCACATCGGGATCGTTGGCCAGCGCCATGGCGATCATCACACGCTGGCGTTGGCCGCCGGAAAGCTGGTGCGGGTATTGTTTCAGCCGCGCCTGGGGCTCAGGAATCTGTACCTGCTGCAGCAGCTCGAGCGCTCTTGCTTCGGCCTGCCTGCGGCTCATCTTGCGATGCACCCGTATCGCCTCGACGATCTGGCTGCCGATCGTGTAGATCGGGTTAAGCGAACTCATCGGCTCCTGAAAGATCATCGAGATGCGGTCGCCGCGCAGTTTGCGCCGCGCACGCTCGGAAAATTTCAGGATGTTCGCCCCGTTGTATTCGACAGTCGATTTCGGCGACACGACTGCGCGCTTCGACAACAGTCCCATGACGGTGCGCGCCGTCACCGACTTGCCCGATCCCGACTCGCCGACAATGGCGATCGTCTCGCCGCGATAGAGCTGGAAGGAGATGTCCTTGACGGCTTCGATCATGCCGTGTTCGACCTTGAAATCGACGGCGATGTTGCGGGCATCGATGACCGGATTTTCCGAACGGCCGTCATGGTCGAGCCGGACAGGCGGTGCGAAGGATTTGACGAGCGCGTGTTGTATCATGTCACGCTCAATACGGATCGACCGCATCGCGCAGTCCGTCGCCAAGCGCGTTGAACGCGAAGACGGTGACAAGCACGAAGCCGACCGGTGAGAGGATCCAGGGATAGGTGCCGATGACCGAATAGGTCGCGGTGTCTTGCAGCATCAGGCCCCAGGAGATCAGCGGCGGCTTCACCGCGAAGCCGAGAAAACCGAGGAAGGATTCGAGCAGGACCACACTGGGGATTGCCAACGTGACCGCAACGATCACGTGGCTCATCACGTTTGGAAAAATGTGTTGCATGATGATGCGGCCATCTGTGGCGCCGACCGCCATCGCCGCACGAACGTAGTCGATCCGCGCCAGTGCCAGGGTCTTGCCGCGCACTTCGCGCGACATCTGCGCCCAGCCGAGTGCCGACATGACGACGATCACGAAGGCCAGGAAGACATTCGTCGGCGCCGTCACCGGAACCAGCGAGGTCAGCGCCAGATAAAGCGGCAATTGCGGAAACGCGAGCACCAGTTCGACGAAGCGCTGGACCCAGACGTCGAATGTGCCGCCGAAATAGCCCGACACCATGCCGACCGTCGTGCCGATCACGGTGACGATGAAGACCACGGTCAATGCGATCATCAACGAGATGCGCGAACCATAGATCGCACGAGCCAGCACATCGCGACCGAATTTGTCGGTGCCAAGGAAGTGCACCGGCTGGCCGTCGGTCGAGCCGAAGAAGTGCCGGTTCGCGGGAAGCAGGCCAAGCAGTCTGTACTCCGCTCCCTTGACGAAGAAGCCGAGCAGCCGCGGATGGTCGTAGTCCGGCCCGACGACGGGTTGGAAGGTGACCGGGTCGAGGTCTTCCGAATCCGCCAGGGCATAGACGCGTGGCTGGAAGACGAAGTTGCCGTCCTTGTCATGGAAGCTCATCATCTGCGGCGGGGCGAAGCCGACATCGGTCACCTTGGGATCCATCGGTGCGAAGAAGTCGGCAAACACCGCCAGCAGCACGAGAAACGCGACCAGGATGAGCCCGGCCATGCCGGTCCAGGACCGTTTCAGGCGGCGCCAGACGAGTGCGATGTAACTCTCATTGCCGCGCGGCTTGATCTTGGCCGGTTCCTCGGCAAGTGGCGGCAGCGAGGACTCGAAAGCAAGCATCTCAGGGCCCTGCATATTGGCGCACACGCGGATCGAGCATGACGAGCAGCATGTCGGCGATGATGTTGCCGACGATCAGCGTCGCCGACAGCACCATCATGAATGTCGCCGTGACATAGACGTCGCCCACCGCCATCGAGCCAACGATCGCCGGGCCGACGGTCGGCAGGGCAAAGATGATCGCGGTCTCGATCTCGCCGGTCAGCATATAGGGCAGCACCACGCCCTGATACATGACCAGCGGATGCAGCGCATTGGGCACCGCATGGCGCATCACGACCGCACCGCCGCTAAGGCCCTTGGCGCGAGCGGTTTCGACATATTGCGCGTTCAGCGTGTCGAGCAGATTGCCGCGCATCACCCGCATGTTGTAGGCGAGCCCGCCGAAGGTGGCGATGGCGACAACCGGCCAGACATGCCGGACGAGATCGACGAACTTCGCCCAGGACCACGGCGCTCCGCCAAATTGCGGCGAAAAGAAGCTGCCGATCTCGGAAACGTTGAACTGGAAGACCAGCAGATAGACGATGATCAGCGCCATCAGGAAGCGCGGCACCGTCATGCCGAGGAAGGAAATCGCCGACAGCGTACTGTCGATCCAGCTGTACTGCCTGGTCGCCGCCCATATGCCGAAGGTGATACCGAGGACCGAGGCCAGCAGATGGCACACCAGCGCCAGGAGCAGCGTGCGCGGCAGCCGCTCGCCCACCACATCGGCCACCGGCTTGTTGTAATAGAGGCTGTAGCCGAAATCGCCGCGGGTGATGATGCCGCCGATCCAGTTGAGATACTGGACGGGCAGCGGCTTATCGAGACCATGTTCTATCCGATAGGCCTTGGCCTGCGCGTCGGCCTCGGCGAATGAGGCCCCGCCCTGATTGATCAACTGCGAGCGGATGTAGTCGGCATAGTCGCCCGGCGGCGCCTGGATGATGGCGAAGGTGACCAGGCTCAGAATGGCGAGGACCGGGATCGCCGACGCTATGCGCGTGAGCAGGAATCGCAACATCGGTCGGTCCGCTTTCTTGTCTGGCCGGTCGCTCTCTTTGAGCGTACGGAGGTTTGCTTTGTCCGGCCGCGCCAACTGGCGCGGCCGGAGTTCTCAGTCAGGGGAGGTAAACCTAGTTCATCGGGCCCTTGTCTCCGGGCTTGCCGGGAAGCTCTTCGGGGAACAGCTCGTATTTGGCCTGCTTGTCGGCAGCGACAAAGACCCGCTCGCGGACGATCGAATCCTCGGCCCAGTTGAACATGAAGATCGGCGTGCCCTGCGGGATGTTGGAGAAGCGTTTGTTGATGATCAGCGCGCCGGGATATTCCGTCAGGCCGACATTGTAGACGTGCTCGGTCGAGATCTTCTGGAACTTTCTCATCAGGCTGGCGCGCTCGTCATTGTCCGCGGACGAGACAAACTTGTTGACGATGTCGACGAGGTCCTTCTCGAAAGGCATCATATCGACCTCGCCGTTTTCCGGCGCACGATGGTCCCAGCTGGTTCGTGGACCGACCGGGGCCAGTTGATCGGTATTCTGGACGACGGAAGTCAGCTCCTGATCGTTGCGCCGTACCAGCCAGTCGAAGCGGCCGGAGTATTGCGAGGCATCGCGCTGGGTGCCGTTGAGTCCGTTCAGCACGATCCGCAGCCCTAGCTTTTCCATCTGGGCGACTACACCTTCGGCAAGGCTCTTGTCGGTGGTGTAGTCGTTGTTGACGAGCATCACGATCTCGACATTCTTGCCGCCGGCGGTACCTGCAGGAAAATTGACGAAGCCGTCGCCGTCCGTGTCCTTCAGGCCTGCCTTGGCGAGTTCCGCCTTGGCGCCTTCGAGATCGAAGGGGTAGTAGACCGTCGACTTCCGGTCGTAGAAGCTCGTGCCCGAGGATAAGCCGCCCGGATAGATGGCAGTGAACGGACCCTTGACCAGCGAGTCGCCGAGCGCCTTGCGGTTGAGCGCCATGGTGACGCCCTTGCGGAAGTCCTCGTTGCGGTTCAGCTCGCGTATCGCCTGTCCGCGCTCGTCGGGGTTGCCCCAGCCATTGGCTGAGAAATTCATGCGCAGATTATAGCCGATCAGCCGCGCGCCGAACGCAAGCCGTGCCGGTGCGTCCTTTTGCGCCGCGCGCTTCAGCGAGGCGACGAAGTTCTCCGGCTGCTCCAGATTGGAGAAGTCGCCGGCTCCCGCGACGGCCTGAACGTCGCGGTCGGCCCAGGTCGACAATTTGTAGTGCAGTTCATTGAGATACGGCAGTTGGTTGCCCTTCTCGTCGACCTTCCAATAGTACGGATTGCGACGCATGACGATGATGTCGTCGGGGCGGTATGCCACCGGCACCCAGGCGCCCATCACCGGCATGTTCATATATTCCGGCGGGAACGCGTTCTTGAACTGCTCGTAGGTGTTCTTCGAGTATTTCGGATGCTGCGGCTTGAGGATATGCGACGGGCCCGGACAGAAGGTGCCGTAAGCCATGGCGTAAAGGTATTGTTTCGGAAAGGCGTCCTTGAATGTCCACTCGACGGTGTAGTCGTCGATTTTCTTCAACGTCGTGCCGACGCCGAAGGTCTCCTGCGTCGCGCCGTTCAGCGGCGACACATTGGGGTCGATCACCTCGTCGTCCCAATAGAACATCACATCGTCGGCGTTGAACGGAACGCCGTCCGACCATTTCGCGCCCTCGACCAGATGCATCGTCAGCGTGTGGCCGTCCTTGGACCAGTCCCAGCTCCTGGCGAGGTTAGGCAGCGGCTCCGTGTCCTTGGCCTCGACCTGGAAAAGCGGCGCGGTGCGCGTCAGGCATTCGGAAAGGCCGATGTCGATGCCGCCCCAGCCTTGCGTCTGGCCGGCGCCGTAGTTCCAGCCCTCCGGCCGGCCGCCGATGACATGACGCATCGTATCACCGTAGACACCGACGCCGTCCGGCATATTGCCGGTGTTGAAGACCAGCGGCTCCTTCGGCAGCCGGTCCTTGACCGGCGGCAGCTTGCCTGCCTTGACGTATTTGTCGGTGACCCAATCGGGTTCGTGGTATTCCGGAAGTGCCTTGAACTCCAGGATGGAGTCGCGCGCGACGTATTTGATCTTTCCCTCGGCGGGAAATTGCGCGGGCACCGGCGGCACGGTCGGCTCGGATGCATACGCGTTCAGCGCCGAGGCCGAGACGCTAAGCGCCAGCCCTGCGAGAATGCCAATGTTTCGAAAATTCCTCATCGTCTCTCCTCCCTGTTGTTCAGGAGCGCGTTGACGCCGCTCCATTTCTCCTCGACCGAATGTGCAGACGGGTGCGGAAAAATCCTCCGAAAGCTCGCCGCGATCCGTCCTGGCGAAATTCAGACGGCCTGCTTGAGAGCCGTTTTTTCCGCACGCAATTCCTCGATCGAACGGACGTCGCGCCTTGCCGCACCGGCCCATTCGCGGGTCTTGATCCTGGATTTCGAAAGCCGTTCCTTCGCGGCCGGCACCGCATCGGCATATTGCGGCAGCCAGCGAGCCTGGGCGACGACCATTTCGTCCACCATTTGCCAAACCTCTTCCGGCGTCGAAACCGCGCCGACCAGCGGGTCGTGCAGGACCGCGAGCTTCAGCAGGTCGATATCGCCGGAGATCGCCGCATGAACCGACATGCGCTGGACGTTGATCGAGGAAATGCAAGTGGCGGCGCAGGCCTCCGGCAGCGTGATGCCGGAGGCCATGTTGATACCGAAGCGGTCGACGAAGCCGGGCGACTCGACGATCGCGTCCTGCGGCAGGTTGGTGATGATGCCGTTGTTCTTGACGTTGAAATGGCCGCGATAAACGCGGTTCGTCTCCAGCGCCTCGAGAATGTGGCTGGCATGTTCGTTGGAGCGCTTGGCGGGGTCTATCGGCCTGGCGGCGGATTCCAGAAATTGCGGGAACTCCGTTTCGAACCAGTTGCGTGTTTCGGTCGAATAACGAAGGTAGCCGCCGGTCTCGCCGTGGATCCAGTCGGACATGTCGATCCAGCGGGTGATTTCGTCCGGCCGCTTGCGATACCAGGGCAGGTATTCGGAAAGATGGCCGTTGCTTTCGGTCGAATAGACGCCGAAGCGCTTCAGGACATCGATGCGCAGCTTTTCCTGCTGCGAATAGACCGGATGCGCCTCGAAGGCGGCAACCAGCTCGTCCTTACCGATCTTGCGGCCGTTGAGACGCAGGTCGATGAACCAGGTCTGGTGATTGATGCCGGAGCAGACGTAGTCGAGCTCGGTGCGCGACTTGGCGCCGAGCACTTCGGCGATCTGGTCGGCGCCATGCTGGACGCCGTGGCAGAGGCCGACGGTATCGACCCTGCCATATTCGATCGCCGCCCAGGTGTTCATGGCCATCGGATTGGCGTAGTTCAGGAATTTCGCCCCAGGCTCGGCGACTTCGAGGATATCCTTGCAGAAATCGAGGATCACCGGAATGTTGCGCTGGCCATAGAGGATGCCGCCGGCGCAGATCGTGTCGCCGACGCACTGGTCGATGCCATACTTCAAGGGAATGCGGATGTCGTCCGCATAGGCTTCGAGACCGCCGACGCGAACGCAGCTGATGATGTAGCGGGCGCCCTTGAGGGCAGCACGGCGGTCTGTCGTCGCCGTAACCTTGGTCGGCAGCCTGTTGAATTCGACGACCCTGTCGAGGATCAACTTGATCATCTGGAGGTTGCGCTCGCTGAGATCGGTCAATGCGAATTCGACATCCCTGAATTCAGGAACGCACAAAATGTCGGTGAAGAGCTTCTTGGTGAACCCGACGCTTCCCGCACCGATGATAGCGATCTTGAAACTCATCAGCCTCACCTCGACCTGATCGAACACTAGGGCAAAGGCGGCGAAAAGAGGCCTGGCCCGCCTGCCACGCTATGCAGGCTGGAATCCAGCACTTCCTCCCATCCGCTCTTTGACCGCAGTTTCTTTTGCTTTTCTCGAGGGATTATGCGCCTTATTCGGCACGCGACCAGAGAAGGATTATGCTTTTAGGGGTAATTCTGTGCTGCGGAACTTGATCGACATCGGGCCGGCGGGCAGGACGGTATCGCTGCCGCGCGGGCGCCAGCGCCTACACACCATGCCGACAAGCACCGGCTATGAAGTGCGCGAGAACGAGGTCTACGACTGGGATGGGCGCAAGCGCGGCCTGACGCCGTTTACCGTGCTCCAGCATACGATCAGCGGCACCGGCCGATTGCGCTACGAGAACCGGAACTACCGCCTGCAAAAAGGCGACACTTTGCTGGTTCTCGTGCCGCACAACCACCGTTACTGGCTGGCCAAGGGCGAACGCTGGGAGTTCTTCTGGATATCGATGAACGGCGAGGAGGCACTGCGCATCCACAAGTCGATCCTTGCCGCCGTCGGTCCGGTGCTGCGGCTGCAGCCCTCGACGATCGATCATCTGGCTGATTGCAGTGTGCGCCTGATCACGGGCGCGGTCTCGCCGGGAGCCGCCTCGGCCGTCGCCTATGAAGCAGCCATGGCGCTCTACGACGATGTCTTCGGCTCGCATGCCGTCACCGACGACAAGAGCGCCATGCAGCCGGTCATCGATCACATCAGGGCCAATCTCGACAGGCCGCTCCGCGTTGCCGATCTCGCTGAGATCAGCGGCCTGAGCCGCGCGCATTTCTCGCGCTGCTTCGCCGAGAGTGAAGGTCTTCCGCCCGCCGAATTCGTGCTGCAGCAGCGACTGCAGCGCGCGGCGAAGTTGCTGACGAAGGCCGATTTCCTGCCGGTCAAGGAAGTCGCCATCATGTGCGGCTTCGAGGATGCCAATTACTTTTCGAAGGTCTTCCGCCGCCTCTACGGCATCAACCCGACGCAATTCCGCACCAACGGAATGTATGCCAGCCTGGGAACCGCCCGATAGATTGGCACCGCGCGTGGCGTCGGAAGCGGGAACGCTTTTGCTTCCCCTTGGTTTAGGACAAGAGAGCCTGATCGCCGCTGCGGCAACCCGCTCTTGGCGGAGATCAGGTCACAGTTGTCAGGGGAGTGATCGATGAACAATCCCGATCCGAATAACCCGAATCCACTGCCGGACAATCCCAATCCGGAGCCGGCCCGGCCGCCTGCCCCGCCGGAGACTCCGCCGGCAGAACCTCCAGGCGTACCCCCGCCCTCGCCGGATCCAATTCCGACGCCGGACCAGGAGCCGATCGGAGTTCCTCCCGGCACGCCTTCCGAAATTCCTTCCGAACCGACCTTTCCCGGGCCGACCGCCTGAAGGGCGGTCGGGTGGAGGATGGCAAGGGTGATTTCGGCGAAGCGCTCGAAACGGGTCTTGCCATGGAACGTTTTGCGCTGGCGCTCATTCACCCTTCCATCATGGAAACCGGCGGCGGGCCCTGCAACCAACGGAGGTTAAAATGAAAGTTAGCAACTGCATGACAAAGGACGTCGAGATCGCCAGTCCGCAGCAAACCCTGCGCGATGCGGCAGAAATGATGGGTCGCCTCGACGCCGGCGCAATGCCGGTGGGCGAGAACGATCGGCTTGTCGGCATGGTAACCGATCGCGACATCGCAATCCGCGGCGTCGCCCAAGGCAAGACACCTGACGCCAAGGTACGGGAAGTGATGAGCACCGAGGTCAGGTATTGCTTCGAAGACGAAGACGCGGAGGATGTTCTGCGTAACATGGCTGACCTGAAAGTGCGCCGCTTGCCGGTGCTAAACCGCGACAAGCGCCTGGTCGGCATCGTTTCGCTGGGCGACCTCGCCACCAACAGCGAGACGGCGACAGCAGGTGAAGCGCTGAGCGGCATCTCGCAACCCGGCGGCGAGCATTCGCAAACGATACACTGACGGCGCACCACCGGCCGGCCTTTGCTACGACCGAACCGCCGGCTGGATAGACGCCGGCCGCCGGCGAAACTGTTCAGAGGCGAACTGGACTGCAACCCGACGAGGAGCAAGCCATGATTACTATGAAGGCCGTCCGTATCCACGATTTTGGTGGACCGGAGGTTCTTTCGCTGGACGCGGTTCCGTTGCCTCAGCCGCATGACGACGAGGTCACGCTCAAGGTCTACGCGGCAAGCGTCAATCCCGTCGACTACAAGGTTCGCGAGGGCTCTTCGGGCGCGGATCTGCCCGTCACGCTCGGCCGCGACGTATCCGGCGTGGTGGAACTGTGCGGCACGCGGGCCCATACGCTGAAGAAGGGCGATCCGCTATATGCCATGCTCGGCAACGACCGCGGCGGCAACGCCGAATATGTCGTCGTCAAGGCAACGGAGGCGGCGGCGAAGCCGCAACGCTTAAGCCACGCCGAAGCCGCCGCCGTGCCACTTGCGGGCCTTACCGCGTGGCAAGGCCTTTTCGATCACGGCGGCCTCAAATCCGGGCAGCGGGTCCTTATCCATGGCGGCGCCGGCGGCGTCGGTCATCTGGCGGTGCAGTTCGCAAAGGCCGCGGGCGCGTTTGTCGCGACGACCGTTTCCGCGCAGGATTTCGATTTCGTCCGCGCACTTGGCGCCGACCAGGCGGTCGATTACAAGAACCAGCGCTTCGAGGAGCTTGTCGAGGACGTCGACCTCGTCTTCGACCTGGTAGCGGGTGAAACACAGGACCGCTCGTGGCACGTGCTCAAGCCCGGCGGGACGCTCGTCTCAACGCTTTCCGAACCGTCGGCGGAGAAGGCTCGCCTGCATCGGGCTCGCGGCGTTTCCTATTTGACCAAGCCGAACGCGGCGCAGCTTGCCGAGATCAGCCGCCTCATCGACGCCGGGAAGGTCAGGCCATTCGTGCAGGCAATCTATCCTCTTGAGGAAGTCGCCAGGGCCGAGGAACAGCTCGAGAAGCAGCACACGCGCGGCAAGATTGTGCTTCAGGTAGCTGCCTGAGCACTCGCCGAACAACAGGCCGCAGGCCAGTTTGCGGAGTGCTCGGACACAGGCCGTTTTCTGCTGTCCAGAAGCCCGGCGGCCGAGAGTTTGACACAGGACGGCCCGCCGGGCCTGGCCGGCTTAGGCAGGTGCCGGCTGAAGCAGCATGCGCCGGGTTTGCCGGGATGCGCAAATCAAACAAATCAAGGAGATGCAACGGATTGTGAGGCACGTCGCGACGACACCGTCGCACGGCCGCCGTCAGTTAACTGCGAAGCGAAGGGCACAGCGTTTACCGACAGGCGGGCTAGGTTCCTACCGGCCGCAAGCCGCAAAAACCGCTTCAAACTGTCGGAAACCGGCGATAGGTTCGAACGATGTCTCAACCCGCCAATACGATCTCCATTGCCCGTCGCGATCAGATGTTTCCAGTGCTGGCTAAGGCGGACCTGGACCGCATGGGCCGTTTCGGCGAAGCCGTGTCCTATGCTGCAGGCGAACAGATCGTTAAAGCCGGCGAGTTGGCGCCCGGTCTGATCGTGGTCCTGTCCGGCAAGGTGGATATCATCCAGGGCGGCAGCTTCGGCCGGCGCGAAACAATCGTCACGCACGGTGCAGGCAATTTCGTCGGCGAGTTGGCGCAGCTTTCAGCCCGACCCTCACTGGTGGATGTGGAGGCGGTCGAGCCGGTCGAGGCGCTCGTCATCCCCTCGCAAAGGCTGCGGGACCTGATGGTGCAGGAAGCAAACCTCGGCGAGCGCATCATGCGGGCGCTGATCCTGCGCCGTGTCGGCCTGCTCGAGAGCGGCACAGCCGGCCCGATCATTGTCGGACCGGTCGACAGCGGCGACGTTTTGAGGCTGCAAGGTTTTCTGGCTCGCAGTGGTCAGCCGCATCGCGTTCTCGATTCGGCTGCCGATCCCTGCGCCAGGACCCTGATCGAACGCTTCCATGTCGACATCCACCATTTGCCGATCGTGCTCTGTCCGAACGGCAAGCTGCTGCTCAATCCCGGAGAGAACGAGCTTGCCCGCTGCATCGGCCTGGTGAGGCCGATCGACGCCGGCAAGCTGTACGACGTGGCCATTGTCGGCGCCGGACCGGCCGGCCTCGCGGCGGCCGTCTACGCGGCTTCCGAAGGGTTGTCGACGATCGTGCTCGATTGCCGTGCCTTCGGCGGACAGGCGGGTGCCTCCTCGCGCATCGAGAACTACCTCGGTTTTCCGACCGGCATTTCGGGAATGGCGCTGATGGCGCGCGCTTACAACCAGGCGCAGAAATTCGGCGTCGAGATGGTGATACCGGACGAGGCGAAGCTGCTGTGCAGCGCAAGCGACACGTCCGGTGCCCACTACACGCTCGCCGTCGGCGGCGGGGAGACCGTGCGGGCACGGTCGGTGGTGATCGCCAGCGGAGCGCGCTATCGCCGCCTCGACATGGCAAACCTGGCGCAATTCGAGGGAACCTCCGTGCATTACTGGGCTTCGCCGATCGAAGCGCGGCTTTGCGCCGGGCAAGAGGTAGCCCTTGTCGGCGCCGGCAATTCGGCTGGTCAGGCTGCCGTCTACCTGGCGGCGCATGTGAAGAAGGTATGGCTGCTGGCGCGCGGCAGCAGCCTCGATGCGAGCATGTCGCGCTATCTGGTGGAGCGCGTCAGGGCACAGCCGAACATCGAATTGCTGGCTGAGACGCAGATTGCGGCACTGGAAGGCGACGACGGCAATCTTGGCAAAGTGCGCTGGCGCAACCGCGACACCGAGACAGCACGTCCGATCCGCCACCTCTTCCTGTTCATCGGCGCCGATCCGAACACCGACTGGCTGGCGCAATGCGGCGTGGCGTTGGACGCGAAGGGCTTCGTTCGCACCGGGCCTGACATTGGCCAGGAACGTGGTGCGCTGGAGACGAACCGCGGCGGGGTGTTCGCCATCGGCGACGTGCGCTCCGGCTCGATCAAGCGCGTCGCCGCTGCCGTCGGCGAAGGCGCCCAGGTGGTTGCAGCGCTGCATGCATATCTCGCGCGAAACGGCAGTCTCGCCGTGGCGCCACAACTGGTCAGGAGCGTATGATGGCAGACGAATGCAGGCACGCCGGGGACATTCGCGACGTGACACCGAGCGCGCTCGGCTGCGAGGAATGCCTGAAGAGCGGTTCGCAGTGGGTGCATCTGCGGCTCTGCCGCACATGCGGCCATGTCGGCTGCTGCGACGACTCGCCCAACCGTCATGCCACCAAGCATTTTCGGGCAACCGGCCATCCTGTCATCGAAGGCTACGATCCGCCGGAAGGTTGGGGATGGTGCTACATCGACGAGATCTTCCTCGACCTCGGCGACCGCACCACGCCGCAAAACGGTCCGATACCGCGCTTCATTTGAGCTTTTTGCGAGCGGGCCGCTACAGCAATTCCAGGAAAAGTGTGAACGGTTTTCGTCCGGAATTGCGTCAAAACAAAAGATGGAGCTGTTCGGCGTTTCCGTGAAACGATGGACCGTTCTAGTCCAAGGCTGCTTCGGCTTGAGCGGGCGTATCGCGTCCCTCTGGTGGTGCCGATGAACGCTCGCGCATATGCCTGACGGTCTGGAGGACACGATCGGCAAGAGATGCAAGCGCACCCTGTGCCGTGCGCGTCCCGATGACGGATTCCAGCGTAACCGACTGCGTTGAGAATTTGTGTTTGAACGACTCTGCGCCACAGAGGAAATCGACCATGCTCAAGCCGTGATCGATCGACCACTGCACGTAATCCATCAACAGGATCACACCTGGCGACGCCCGGCCGAAATCCGGATCGAACGTCGTCACGAAGGCCATCATCATGTCGTGCTGGACGAAGTTGATCGACACCGCGACCATCACGCCATTGCATTCGAGGACGAAGATATGCAGCACGCCGGCGCGCGCCAACGCATCGACGAGCGCGGCGAGTACCGGCACGCCCTCTTCGAAGAGGTCTGATTCACGCATGCGCTCGGTCAGCCATTTCCGCTTCAAGGCCGCGAGGCGCTCCAGTACCGGTTGCAGCGGCTCGTCGGGCGCAAGCAGGCGAAATCTCATCTCTCCGGTTTCTTCCAGCGCCTTGATGCCGCGCCGATAGTTCTGGCGCGTCTTTTTCGACTGGTCCGCCAACCATGCCGCTCCGCTTTCCCATTGTCCGGCAACGCGATAGCTGACTTCCGTTCGGTGAAAGTGACGAAGCCTGATGCCGCCGGAAGCTCCCGGCGTGAAAATTTTGCGGGCCGCCGCATCCGGCGAGAGACGACTGATCAAGGCAAGATCGAAGCCACCTGCATCGCAGAGTTGGGTCCATAGCTCCTGCAGCGCCGATAACGAGCATTCCGGAGCGACGAGAATATCCCCATAGTCGGTATAGCTGCCGGCCGCCCATTCGAGAAACCGCAGCCCCCTGCGCCTGCCGATCGCCAGCGGAACGACAGCAACGAGTCTCTCGCCCTTCCAGACCAGGCCGATCCGCAACGCGCGCTGGTCACGGCGTTGTACGGTACTCCACCATGCCGAAATCCAGGCATGGCTTTGAAAGATCAGCCCGTCGGTACGATGCCAAAGCTCCATCCAAGCGGCTTCGATCGCAGCCAGGCGATCCGCCGAACGGACGATTTCCAGGCGCTCCGCGCCTAGGACGTCGATGGAAACAGCGGTGTTCATGAAGGAGAACTGTCCTGTGGCTGCGCGACCACATTGGGCCGTCTGTGAAACAGTCGCATGACATGCCTTGCCATCTTCTTGAGCGGCAGGATGTAGAGCCCAAAGAGCGACTGGTAATCGCGCACATCGCGATCGACGAGGCCAAATTTCAGGTCTTCATCCGGCTCCGGGACAAATTGCGTTCCGAACAGACGATCCCAGAACGAAAAAAGCAGGCCGAAATTCTTGTCATAATGACGAGGGTCGATGCTGTGATGCACCTGATGCCAGTGCGGACACAGGATGATGTTGTTCAACGGGCCGAACGAGATCTTGAGATGCGTATGGCGAACAAAGTCCATCATCAGGATGTTGCGGATGACGTAGACGTTGATGCCGAAGATAGCGACCTCTACCGGATCGAGTGCGATCAGGCTCCAGACACCGAAGCAGATGCCCGGGATGACGCCATCCCACATACGGTTCATCAGATCGTCCAGCGGATGAACCCGGTCCTTGGTGATCCCCACCATCACTTCGGCCGAATGATGTACCTTGTGCAATTCCCACAGGAACGGGAAACGGTGCTGGGCGACGTGGTAGAGGTAGTATGAAATATCATAGGCGACCAGCATGGTTGCGGTGAAGATGACGATCGTCACCGGTCCCGCCGGGCCGCCGAGAAGCGGCGCGTGGATGTTAAGGAGCCAGCCAATTGCCTCACGTGTGCCATAGCCCACCGCGACGACGAAGGTGACGCCGGCAGGAATAAGCAGGAAAGGCATCATCGCCCGTTTCGTGATCCAGAACAGGGCGTCGGCTCGCGCCGACGGGTGCAGGATGACTTCCTGTGGGAAGGCGAAGTCGAAAAAGTCCCTGAGGGACTTATGTTCGGCAGTTCGCCAGTAGGCGATCACCGCGCTGCCCAGTGCGGTGAGGAGAAGCAGGCCGAGCGTGGTCAGATTGACGTTCGAAAGCTTTTCCACAATCGCTCTGGCAAATTCGGAAAACATTGATGCAGCGGCTCCTGGTCGTAAGTCGTAAGAAGGCGATCTGGCGAATAGCAAAGCACAAAATTCCCGCCAAACTCGCTACGCCGCCTGCAACCAGTGGCTGTTGCGGGCGCAGCGGGCAAAGCAGGCTGGATGGTGCGAGACTAGCAGATCAACGGTAACGAAACCGCTAAATGTCCAAACGTAATTAATGTCGAATACGGCTGGAACTCGCCCGGCAACTCTACGTTGGCACCGGTTTTTGCTGTTGCGGCGGGTGAATTGGGGCAAGATGGATATCGATCCCGGCTTCGCCCACTTCACCGTGCCAGGCGAGGCGTTCGGCTTGCTGCCTAGTGCCAAAACGCAGTGAAACCCAACCGCCTTGGCCCGGCATGTCACCGCCCGCGCCGATATCGAGCGCAGCATCAGGAAAGCGGATGGCCAACAGTACCTCGTCGCCGCGCAATACCGTGACCGTATCTTCGTGCCGGTCGGCATGGAGGCCGGCGGCCAGTTGGAAGACGATCTCGGACTGGCGCCTGCCGCCGAGCAGTTGGTCGGTGATGAGGATGCCATCGGCCTGGCGCGCCAAAGTGCGCTGATGCACGACGCCGAAGCGGCTTCTATAGCCGTCATGCCGGGCGCTCAGCCTCCAGTGCGGTCCCGGCTCGCTCTCCACCAGCGCTGCGACTGCCTTGTGCGACCAGTTGAAATTTCCAGCGATGGTGCTTTGGCTCTCGCCCTCGATGTTGAGCGTGTTGTGCGCCGGTGTGGAGCGGAACCAGTCGCGCCATGCGCCTCCCGAACCGTAGAGCCAGGTGCCGGGATCGACCAGCACCGGCTCATCGTCGATGCACAGGGTGAGCGACAGCGCGTCGGCATGGCCGTGCGCCGCTATCGAGAGATAGCCGAGCGGTCCGTGGTCGAACGTCAGTTCGACATTGCGGCCATTCATTGCTCCGCGCCAGACGGAGAGCCCGCCTCGCTTGAATGTCTGCAAGCCATGCACCGCGGGCGCCGGGCCTGACGGCGCACCAAAGAAAAGCGAACGAAAATCGTCAGGCTCCGGCGCGTTGCCCGGCGTCCCCAGTAAGCCGTGGATGGCGGCCGCGACGGATCGGATATAGTTCGGCTCGTCGCCCAGCTTCAGCACGTGGCCCTCATCGTCGTCGCCGAAGCGGGCGGCTTTCTGTGGCAGCCAGCCGACGAAATTGGCGAAGGCGCCCAGACGCGCTTCGACGGCCGAGGGAAACGGCGTTCCCGCCTGGCGTGCCGCGGCGGCGCACAGCAAGATGAGTTCGGCGCTGAAGGCTGCATAGGTCGGCGTTTGCTCGGCACCGGCGCCGTCGGCAAGAATCTGCTTGTGCGTCTCATTTAAGAGGGCGCTGCGGGCAATTTCGGATTCGGCCCCGAGCGCCAGGCCAACCAGATATTCGCCAGCCAACTCTGCGACGAGATGGTTGTTGGCGGAGGAATATCGCGACGGAAACCGCGGCAGCCAATAGGCGCTTGCCGCGAGTATCTCACCAGCTTTCCGCAGCGTCGCCGGGTCAAGCCGGTCACCGATAAGGTCCAGGGTGACGATCAGGCTGATGGCTCGCAGCGCTACTTCGATGCCGGAAGCCCAGCCAATGCCTCGGAACGGCGGATTGGCGGAATGCCAACTGCCGATTGCCGCCTCAATGGCACTCCGGGATCGATTGTCCTTGCTGAGGAGCAGGTGTGCAGCCAGTACTGGCAATTGCTGCAGCCGGTTGACCTCCCAGACATATTTTATATCGCCAAGGTCGCCGCCATCGCGAAAATCGATATCGAAAGTATGAGCCTCGGCGCCAGGCCAAAGCCTGCCGGTTACCGGATCAAGACGCCAAAGCTCAGCAGGAAACAAAAGATCGGGCTCACGCTTTGGCCATGTCCGCCCGAGTGCCGAAAACCGGCCATGAAGCATCTCTTGCGCGGCCGCCGCTATGGCCTGCCGTTGAGCGTCGGTCGCTGCCAGCGCAGCATGGCGAAATCCGGGCAGCACTGGGTGCAACTGCGGCGATGGATAGCGCTCCCACCCATCATCGCGGCGGCGCGACGCGATCCTTCGACGTTGCTCGCCCAGCCGGTGCAACACCTCGGCCGGTCCCATGCTGCGCAATCGGTTGATGTACCAGCCGATTCTCATGCACGCCCCGTCAACGTTTCGGTCCTTGTATACCATGCCGTCGAAAAGCTGCGGGCCGGCAATCTTCTTTCCCGTTCGTTGCGGTTAATATCTCCCGCGAGCATGCGGAGGGAGCGATGCGAAAAGCGGTGTATGTTGTTGCCTGGGTGCTCGCCTTGCTTGTGGCGGCCGAGGCAGAGCCCATCCCTCTCAAGCGCGGCGTTGGCGTGCATCAGTGGCTCAACTGGTCGCCGGTGGCGAAAGACGGAACCTACGTTTGGCCGCCCTATCGCAGCGAAAAGGAGTGGCTTGCGGAAAGCAGGCCGCTCACCGACTGGCCGGCCGGGGAGGTGTTTGCCCACATCCGATCGATGGGCTTCGACTTCGTCCGGCTGAGCGTCGATCCCGGCCCGCTGCTTGCCAGCGGGGACGCCAAGCGGCAGCAGGCGCTGGACATACTTGCCGCCGCCGTCGAGCGGATCACGTCGACCGGCCTCAAGGTGGTTTTCGACCTGCATGGCGTCACTCAGGTTCCCGACTACAGCATGGAGATGATCTACGGCGGCGCCGACAGCGAGGGCGTTGCCCGCTATCGTCAAATGGTTGTGGCGGTCGCCGCCATGCTGGTCAAGATAGGCACCGACAAAGTCGCCCTCGAACCTTACAACGAGCCCGCATACTACCCTTGCGATGCGAGCGGCAGCGATCACTGGCAGCGGATCATGGCAGGGACCGTCCACGACATTCGAGCGGTCAGCAGCGAACTTACCATCGTTGCAACCGGCGCCTGCGGCGGCAGCATTGCCGGATTGGTCAACCTCAGCCCCAGCTTTGATGACCCAAACCTCTATTACAGCTTCCATATGTATGAGCCGCACAGCTTCACCCACCAGCGGCCCGATGACACGATCAGCTTTGCTTCGGGACTTCCCTGGCCGGCCGACAGCAGTACACCCGAAGTGGTGACCGAAACCCTTAGAGCGCGGATGGAAGCTGCCGGCTTGAGCAGGGTCGAGCAGGTCATGAACATGGCCACCGCGCGCCAAGCAATCGCGAACTATTTCGAGCAGAACTGGGGCCAGAGCCAACTGGAGGCGAGCTTTCGCCAGGCTGTCGACTGGGCTGAAGGCCACGGCATTCCCAGCCGGCGGCTCTTCATGGGCGAATTCGGCGCTATCCTCATGTCCGTGGACGGCCGCATGGGCGCCTTTGAGGCCGACCGTTCGCGCTATCTCAAGGCAGTGCGCCGAGAGGCCGAACGCTTCGCGATCCCATGGTCTGTCTGGGAGTTCTCCAATCCCTATGGGATGAGCCTCATCCCGCCCGATGGTCCCCCGGTTCCCGACCCGGAGATGCTGCAGGCATTGGGCCTGCCATAGGTGCCGTCACTCGCCCTCACCAGCGAACAACCGGTGGCAAACCCCTGACCGCCAGGCTCGATCGAGGAACGGCCCGCGGCAGCTTTCTCCCGGTTGGGTTGTATTGCACGAAGTGTTTAACACATTTGTTGTACTGAATTGAGGAATGCGCGCGCCTAGGGGGAAAAATGTGTGGAATTGCCGGATGGATCGGTCGAAGGGCTAAAAATCCACAAGAGCGGGCCGCCAGAATGTCAAACGCATTGCGGCATCGCGGTCCCGATGCCGAAGGCACCGAGATATTGGACCTGAATACCGGCGAGCAACAATTGGCATTGGTCCATCGCCGCCTGGCGATCATTGACTTGGCGCCTGAGTCAAATCAGCCGATGCAGATTGAGGACGGCCGTCTCAAAATAATTTTCAACGGAGAGATATATAACTACATCGAGTTGCGCCAGGAACTGATCGGCCTTGGCCATCATTTTCGAACGCGCTCCGATACCGAGGTGCTGCTCCGAGCCTACGATCAATGGCGCTTGTCCATGTTCGACCGGCTGAGCGGCATGTTCGCCTTTGCACTCTGGGATGCTCAGAGGCAGGAATTGATCCTCGGCCGGGATCCCTTCGGGGAAAAGCCGCTTTACCTCATGCAAAGCGAAAGATTGCTGCTGTTTGCCTCGGAGATCAACGCATTGTTGTCGGCGCAGCAAGATGCGCAGCAACTCGATCTGGATGCCGTGGACGAGTATCTGAACTGGCGTTATGTGCCGGGACCACGCACGCTTTTTAAACAGATCCGCAAGCTCAATCCCGGAAGCTATGCTGTCTGGTCGCAAGGGGTGGTCAAGGAAACGCGCTACTATACGCCTCCGGATCAGGTGGCCCTGACCGAGCGGATCGACGGAAAAACCGCCAAGAAGCGATTTCTGGAACTGCTCGACCATTCCGTCGAGATCAGGATGCGCAGCGATGCGCCTTTTGGGGCCTTTCTCTCCGGAGGACTCGACTCCTCGGCTATCGTCGCCCTGATGGCCAGGCATAGCGCTACGCCCATTCGCACGTTTTCCGTCGGGTTCGACGACGCGGCCTATAGCGAACTTGCATTCGCCCGGCGCGTTGCCGATCATTTCAAGACCGATCATTGCGAACTTGTCATCCAGCCAGGCGATCTGATGGATCACCTGCCGGCGATGGTTCGCCAACGCGGTGCACCTGTTTCGCAAAGCAGCGATATTCCAATTTACCTGATGTCGGAGCGCGCCGCCCAGGACGTCAAGATGGTGCTCACCGGAGAAGGAGCCGACGAGATTCTCGGCGGCTATCCCAAGCATCGCGCGGAATCACTGGCCGGGATCTACCAGTCGCTTGTTCCAGCCTCGCTGCACGGTAACGTCCTTTCCCCTTTGGTACGCGCCATGCCGGGCGCGTCGGCCAAGGTCGATACGTTTGCCCGCACCGCGGGCGAAAGGGACTTTGCCGCCCGGATGGTCTCCTGGTTTGGAGCCGTTTCGGCGCAGCAGCGCGCTTGCCTGATCGGCGCGTCCGCAAATCGCCGTTATGAGCGCAACGACTTTCCGTTCTCGTCAAGCGCTGCGGCCTCCCATCTTCGCCGCGTGCTGTTTTTCGATCAGACATCGTGGCTGCCTGACAATCTCCTGGAACGAGGCGACCACATGATGATGGCCGGTTCAATCGAAGGAAGAATGCCGTTCCTCGATCGCGACCTGGTTTCATTCGTCAGCAAATTGCCCGATCGCTACAGGCTGGGTTGGTTGCACAGCAAGCAGATCCTGCGCGACAGCATGGCCAATATCCTCCCGGAGGAAATTCTCAGCCGCCGCAAGGTCGGGTTCAAGGTACCGGTCGCCGAATGGTTTCGCGGATCGATGAGGAACTACGTGCATGACCATCTTTGCTCGCCTCACTCCGTCATCCGCAACTATTTGAGCCCGAAACAGCTTGATCAAATCGTCTCGGAACACACCACGCGTGCCGCAGACCACGAGAAGCTGATATGGGCGCTGTTGAATTTGGAGATATTCCACCGCGAATTCAGGCTCGACGCGCCGCCGCGATCGTCGGCCTCAGCGCTTGACCGGTTGACGGCTTGACGCGGCCGACCGCCAGACATCGCAGATTGCGCCGACAAACGGGGCGAGCTCAAGCCGTTCCCGATGCACGGCCATGGCACCGGCACCAAGCTTTGCCCGCAGTGCCGGGTTCTCCACGAGGCGGCTCAGCGCCTCGGTCAACGCTGTAACATCGCCTGGCGGCACCAGCAGCCCGGATTGCCCGTCGGTGATTATGTCTTCGACCGCGCCAACCGGGGTCGCCACCACCGCCAAACCGGCTGCCATGCCTTCGATCACCGACATCGGCAGATTTTCGGCGAAGGACGGAAGAACCAGAATATCGGCCGAAGAAATCAGCGATGCGACATCGTCCGGTCCCACCCAACCCGGAAAGGCGATCCGGTCTGCAATCCGCAGCGCGGCTGACTTTGCCCGTGCCGCCTCGACTTCGCCATCGCCGGCAATCGTGGCGCGCCAATTCTTGACGGGGTTCATGCGGTGCAGCGCGTCTAACAATTGCGGTACGCCCTTGCGGTCGCCGATGCGACCCAGGAATAGGATATGCACGTGGTCGCCGCCACCGACATGCGCCAGCGACGGGACTTCGGTCGCATTGGGCACGATCACGATATTGCCGGCTGCGCCCGGCGCCCGGCTGGCGACGAAATCGCGCCAAAGCCTGCCCAAAACGATCACCCGATCGGCATGCTCGAACAGAGCTTTGATACGGCGGCTTATGAACCCGCGGTCGGCTTTCCAGAATGTCTGATACTGCGCCCCGTGCAAATGCAGGACATAGGGTATCGACAGCAGCCGTGCGCAGGCGGCGATCACCATCTTGCGGTAGGTGCTGCCGGAAACTGAGATGTTGATATGAATGACATCGGCGCGTCCAGCCAGACGCGCTTTAAGCATCCGTAAGCAAAAACCGAGCATATAGAAGATCGAAAGTCCGACATGCCCCGGGCCACGACTGGCAAGGAAGCACACATCGATGTCGGCGATTTCTTGCCGTTCGAACTCCTGCTTCAGCGCCCCCATGATGCGGTCGATGCCGCCCTGCCCCGAAACGCCCGAGGGCGTCGCGACCAGGACATGTATTTTTCGATCGGATATGAGGCGCTGCAACATGATGGTACTCTAAATAACACAGACCGGGTAACTGCAAAGCAAACGTTCCCGATAAGGTTTACGGCAAATCTTTTAGTTCAAACTGAATCTGTTCACCCTTCGGCGTCATCGGGCTGGATTTTCCGCCAGTCGGCGGCTTGTCGAAGGTGAGTTTTCCAGGGACACGCCCTTGCTGCTCCGTTCCACGCTCATCTATGCTCCGGCGATCCTGCTGACGCGAATTTCGGCGCTGCTCCTGCTGGTCGTGGTGACGCGTCTGATCGACCAGACCGAGTATGGCCTGCTCACCCTGGTGGTGACCGTCGGCGAAATGACCGACATTGCCGTCACCAACTGGCTGCGCATCGCCTTGCTCAGGCTTGGTGGCAAGGGGGAGGTCAGCCGCGGCAGCCTGATGCTGGCCGGGCAGGTGTTGCTTGCCACCACGGCACTGGCGCTGGTCATATCGGTAGGCGCGTCGGCGGTGGTCGTGCCGGAACGCTGGGTCGAGTTCGCGATCGCGGTCTGCGGCTATCTGGTCGCCGGATCCATCAGCCGCTTCGCGTTGACGGTGCTGCAGATGCAGCAGCGCCATTCGGTCTATTCGATGCTAGAAGCCCTGCGTGCCCTGCTGCAACTCGCGTTACCGATCGGCGCTATCCTTGTCTTTCAGGATAGCTTTCTGACGGTGTCGCTCGGCTCGAGCCTCGGCGCCTTGATTGCCGGCATCGTGGCGGGCATCATGGCATCGCGACGGCTCGTTGCCGGTCCGCCGCGCTTCACCCACAGGGACTTCTTTGCGCTCGGTGTGCCGCTGATCATCATGGCGCTGGTAGGCTTCGGGCTCAACAGCGCGGAGCGTCTGTTCCTCAAGATCTATTACGATGCCAGCGCTGTGGCGATCTTCGCCGCAGCCTATGCGCTGGCCCGCCAGCCGATCGACATGGTCGCCAACGCCATCAACATGGGCGCCTTTCCCGAGGTGGTCAGCCGGTTCGACGAGGATGGGCCCGCGGCGTCGGGCCGGCTGCTGTCGCAACTGATGGCGCTGATGATGCGGCTTTGCCTGCCTATTGCAGCGATGCTGGTCGCGCTCAGCAGCGATATCACCGAGCTCATGCTGCCCTCGCAATATCACGGCCGCTTCGGCCTGCTGTTTCCGATCATTGCCTTCAGCGTGCTGTGCGCCAACCTCACCAGCTTCGTCTATGGCGTCGTGGTGCACGCGCACAAGCGGCCGTGGCTGCTGATCATCGCCAATCTCTTCGGCTCGGTGGCAACAATCGCATTGTCCCTGCTGTTGATCCCACCGATGGCGGAGATCGGCGCCGCTTTGGCGCTGGCGGGCGGCTCGGTGGTGGGCTCCATAACCTGCATTATCATCAGCGAGCGGCTCACACCGGTGCCGGTGCCATGGCGCGACATCGGTGTCTCGGTGGTCATCTCGCTCAGCACGGGGGTGGCCGCCAAGCTTGCCAGCATGGTGGCCGGCGACGTGCCGGCAATCTTCTCGCTTGTCGCCGGCGGCACTGCCGGTGCTGCGGTTTTCTTCGGGCTGACCTCGTTGTTCCACCCTGTGGCAGCGACGCAATTCGTCGCCCAGCTGCGAGCGCGGCTACGGATCGCGTAAAGCGAAGTCCAGGGTCAACGCCTGTTTTGTGGGGGAACGCGAATCTATAAACCGGCGTTTCGGCGCCAGCGACGCTCCCAGAACTCCCGGCACAGCAGTCCCGCATAGGCAGTGTTGGTGTCGTAGTAGCGGCGCCACAAGCGTCGCGGCTCCTGGACGACGCGGAACAGCCACTCCAGGCCGGCCGCTTGTATCAGCTTCGGCGCACGGGCAACCTTGCCCCCATAGACGTCGAAACTGCCGCCCACGCCCATCACGAAGCTTGAGGCGAGTTCATCGCGGTAGCGTTTGAGAAAGCGTTCCTTGCGCGGTGTCGGCATGGCCACCAGCAGGCAGTCGGCGCCCGAGGCGTTGATCGCCGCGACGATCCCGGCCTCGTCCTCCGGCTTGAAATAGCCGTTGCGCATTCCCGCTATGACGAGGCTCGGATGGTCCTTGGCAAGTCTCACTACAACCGCGTCGAGAACGTGCTGTTCGGCCCCCAGCAGATACGGCCTGAATCCACGCTTCGCGCAGAGGCTCAGCAGATTGATCATGATGTCGACGCCCGCCACCCGCTCGGGCAGCGCGACGCCGCACAGACGTGCACCCCAAAGCACGCCGATGCCGTCGACATTGACCACGTCCGCCCCGGCCACGTCCTCGCGCAGCTCGGCATTCTGGCGCATGGTAACCAGCTTGGCGACGTTCACGACCACATGATGCAGCGGCCGCCCCAGGGTCATCGCCTCGTCGGCGATGGCCAGTGTCTCGGCCATGGTCAGCGCATGGATCGGTGCGCCAAGGAACTCCCGGCGCCGTGATGCCAACAGGGAATGCTGCGCCCATGCCGGGGCGTGCGCGTTCATGCGGCCTGCTCCCTTGCAAGCGTCACTTGTGCGACCTCTGGTTTCTTGCCTTCGATGCGGGCGTCGGGCTTGCGTGCCTTGCGCCACGTCCACAGACCCCTCGTATCGACGAGCTTCTTGTCCTTGAGCGCTTCGGGGTCGACCAGATTGAACTGCCGATGGTCGACCAGGAGGACGACGATATCGGACTTGTCGATGGCCGAAAGTGCGTCGGTGAACACGACGCCCCTGCCCTCGAGCTCATGCGGCAGCGCATTTGTGTTGGGTTCAGCCGCAATGATCTTCACATTGGGGATATCGGACAGAAGTTTCACCACCTCGACGGCCGGGCTCTCGCGCAAATCGTCGATGTTGGCTTTGAAGCTGAGGCCAAGACAGGCGATCGTCTGTTTGCGGGAGGGGTCGAGCAAGGCCTCGATATCCCTGACCACCGACATCGGCCGTTCGGAATTGATCCGGCGTGCCGAAGCCATCAGCCGCGTGCTGTTGGGTGCGGCGTCGATGATAAAATATGGATCGACCGCAATGCAGTGACCGCCGACGCCCGGGCTCGGCTGGAGGATGTTCACGCGAGGGTGCCGATTGGCGAGATCGATCACTTCCCAGACATTGAGCGACAGATCCTGGCACACTGCAGCAAGCTCGTTGGCGAAGGCGATGTTGACGTCGCGGAACGCGTTCTCGGTCAGTTTCACCAGCTCAGCACTTTCGGCCGTCGTCATGAACAGGTCGCCGGTGACGAAGGTTGAATAGAGTGCCGCCGTCCGTTCCGACGATTTGCGGGACAGCCCGCCGATCGAGCGGTCGTTGTTGATCAGCTCGGTCAGCACCTTTCCCGGCAGCACACGCTCGGGCGAATAGGCGACCAGCACATCGGCGTCTTCGCCATGCTGGACAGGAAATTTGAGATCAGGCCGCAACTCGGCAAGCAGCCCGGTCATGATACGCGTGGTTCCAACCGGCGATGTCGATTCTAATACCACAAGGTCTCCCCGCTTCAGCACGGGGGCGATGCTTCGTGCCGCCGCGAGCACGTAGGTCACGTCCGGCTTATGATCGTGGGTCATCGGGGTCGGCACGGCGATGATATAGGCGTCCGCCGGCTGCGGCGTGCTGTAGGCCATGAGCTTGCCGTTCGCCACGACCTTCTGGATCAGACCGTCAAGGTCCGGCTCGACGATGTGGATTTCGCCGCGGTTGACCTTCTCGACCACCGCTCCGTTGACATCGACGCCAATGACGTTGAGCCCGCGGCTGGCGAAAATGGCGCAGGTCGGCAGGCCGATATATCCCATGCCGATTACGGAAACGGTTTTGATTTCAGCCATGATGCAGCAGTTCCTCAACAATCCGGTTACTGGCCCGGCCATCGCCATATGGGTTGTGTCGTTCCGCCATGCCGCGATAGGCAGCCTGATCGTCGAGCAGGCGATTGGCGTTGAACAGGATTTTCTCGACGTCGGTGCCGACAAGACGGGCGGTGCCGGCCACGATCCCCTCGGGTCGCTCGGTATTTTCGCGCATTACCAGCACCGGCTTGCCGAGTGAAGGCGCTTCTTCCTGCACGCCACCGCTATCGGTAAGCACCAGATAGCTCTGCTTCTGCAGGTACAGGAACGGCAGATAGTCCTGCGGCTCGACCAGGTGGATGTTCGGCACGCCTTCCAGCTCTGCGTTGACCACTGAGCGCACATTGGGGTTTGGATGGACAGGGTAGACGATCTGCACGTCTCCGCGCGCCGCCAATCCCTTCAACGCCGTACAGATGCGCTGGATGCCGCCGTCGAAATTCTCGCGGCGATGACCGGTGACGAGGATCATCTTCTTGGAAGGGTCGAGGAAAGGGAAGCGGGCAGCGAGCTTCGCGTTCATCAGCCTGTCGGCATCGATCGCGCTTGAAAAATGCAACAGCGTGTCGATCACGGTGTTACCGGTCACGAAGATGGTGCTTTCGGCTTTTCCTTCGGCGATGAGATTGTCGCGTGCCTGAACGGTCGGCGCAAAATGCCAGGTGGCGATGTCGCCGGCAATCTTGCGGTTCAGTTCTTCAGGAAACGGCGAATTGATGTTGTGGCTGCGCAATCCTGCTTCGACATGAGCGACGGGGATACGCTTGTAGAAGGCAGCCAGAGCCGCGGCCATCGCAGTGGTGGTGTCGCCCTGTACCATGACGATATCGGGCTTCGCCTTGTCCAGCACCTCGGCCATGCCCAGGAGCACGCGCGAGGTCACGTCGAACAGCGACTGGCCGGGTTGCATGATGTTGAGGTCGTGGTGCACAGGCAAGCCGGTCAGTTCGACAACCTGGTCGACCATTTCACGATGCTGGGCGGTTATGCATATTTCGGTGATGAAGCCTGGATGAGCAAGGGCAGCACGCGCCACTGGAAAGCATTTGAGTGCCTCCGGCCTCGTGCCGAACACGATCAGCAGTTTCTGCCTGGATGGCAGTTTTGGACGTGAAAGGACGTTCATCGCTGATCCTGGTCGCCTGCAGCCTTCGGGACATGCCGACTATTGCCCGCAAGAGCCATGATAGCGCCGGAAAGCGCCTTCGTGATCTCAATTCTTAATATATGATTAACAACCAAGGCCGCGTTCTCCCGGCTTAACTCTTGTGAAAGGTTGGACTGACAAGTAGTCTATGGCAGTAGTCTTGAAAAAGAATATATTGGATTGACTAATATTTTAATCATCGGCCACGCCGACGCATCCCGGCGCTGGGAAAATGAGCTTCTGGTGCGGTTGAGTGCGGCTGGACATGCGGTTTCGAGTTGCCGCGCGCCGACGCCTGAACCCAATGCGCGCACGATGGATAATGTGCTGGCGCTCGAGGGCCGGCGCTTCGGCCCCTCACTGGCAAGCCGTTCCCGGCCATTGCCGTCCGGCGACACCGGCCCAGTCGATCTTATAGTCGATCTCACCGCTACCGCCGCACGACGGGGCACGCCTGTCCTGACGCTCGAATTTTGCGGCCAAAGCAGCTTTGCCGCGGGCATGACCGAGATGCTGGCGAGCGGGCGGCTGCCCGAACTCACCGCTCGGCTCGACGGCGTTGCCGTCGCCAGAGCGCGGCCGATGATCAGCGACCGGTTGTGGCTGTCTCGAACCAGCAACGACCTGCTCGCCGGCGCCATCTCCCTGATTGCCCAATGTGTCGCCCGCTTTTCCGCGGGCAAACTTGCGCCGATTGCCGAGAGCCCGGCGCCGCCCCTGCAGAAAGGCGGATTTATCGGGCACTATCTGCCCTTTTTCGGCAGGGGGTTGGTCGACCGCGCCGTGCAAAAACTGCGACGTGGTCGGCGCCCCTTCTATTGGCAGGTTGCTTATCGGCTGATCGACGGTCCAGGCGTCGCCGAAACCGGACAGCTGGATGGTAAGCCGTTCACCGTGCTTGCCGATGACGGGCAGCGCTTCTACGCCGATCCGTTCGTTCTCGAGCGCGACGGCCGTCATTTTCTGTTTGTCGAGGAGTTTCCCTACTCCACCGGCCGCGGGGTGATTTCTGTCGCTGAACTTGGCACCGACGGCACTTTCGGCGTGCCGAAAGTGGTGCTGGAGGAAGCGCATCACCTGTCATATCCGCAGGTGTTTGCTCACTCCGGCGAGATTTTCATGATCCCTGAAAGCGCTACGGCGCGAGAACTGGTGCTCTACCGTGCCGAGCAGTTTCCGGATCGCTGGGTACGCGATACGGTGCTGATGACGGACAGGGATTTCAACGACGCCACGCTGCTCGAATCCGACGGTCGCTTCTGGCTGTTGGGGACTGAGCGGTTCGGTCACGGCAGCGCGTCCGACACGATGGCCGTCTATTCCGCCCCGGCGCTGCGTGGGCCGTGGGCTGCGCACGCGCTCAATCCCGTCGCAGTCGACCACTCCGCCACTCGGCCGGGCGGCGCCTTTATCCGCCAGGGCGACGCTTTGCTGCTGCCGGTGCAAAACGGGTCTAGAGCCTATGGCGGCGGCCTGGGATTGATGCGGCTGGATCGGCTTGATGATTTCGACGTCCGTTTTGAACTGCCCCGCTCAATCGATCCCGGGCCGGCATGGGCTCGGTCCGGCATTCACACGCTCAATCGCGCGGGCGGTGTCGAGGTCGTGGACAGCGCCGGCTGACCGGATCCGAGGTCCGTGCTTAACGAGATCCAGCCGGGTTTGGGCTGGATGCAGCAGCCGAAGGCATGCTCTCGAGCGAGCCTCCATGGGGCTGCTTCCTGTAGGCAAGCAGCAACACCACGATGATCGTCATGTCCGGCGTTTTTGACGAAAGCGCGTTGTTTGACAGCGCGGCAAGCAAGAACGTTATGGTGCCGATCCATGCCGGCAGCGGCGCCCCGCGCAGCAGCCGGAAGACGAACCAGAATATCAGCGCTGTAAACAGCAGGGCTATGGGCAGGCCGAAGAGCAAGATAATTACCACCGGCGCGCTTTCGATGTAGGGCAGATGCAGCTTCTGCCGGACGATCGCCAGCAGGTCGTCAACGTTCATGCCGAACAGGATGTCGTTCCAGCTGACCAGTCCGAACACCTGATAAATGGTCACCCGGGCCATGAAGTTTTCGTCGAAGATGGTGTTGCTGAACCGATTCAGCAGACCGCCCGCAAACAGTACCGCTACGAGCACCGCGCCACCCGTCACGGTGAACATCAGCACGACAAATTTGGCCTGCCGCTCATATTTGAGCGACAGGCCCGGCCAAGGCACGAACAGCAGCAGAATGAGGATTTCGCCGGTGGCGAGCATCAGCGCGGCGCGAGCGCCCGATGCAGCGCAACCGATGAACAACAGGAAGATCGCCATCACCCGCGCCCATATGCGCCAGTGCGTCAGCGGCACGAATCCGATGGTTGTGGCGCAGAGCGCGCCCAGTGCCAGCGGATGGGCCGACAGGCCAGTTGGCCTGAATTGCAGTTCGTTCAACCCATAGGGCAACAGCCGATGTTGAGTCACCGCCTCGATGGTGCCGATGACAGCGCTCAGGATCGCCATTCCAAGCACGACGTCCCCCAGCGCCCGCCGCACCTCTGCATTCAATGCCAGCATCAACAGGCCTGTGGCGCCGGCCACCAGATAGGTATCGATGATGAACCCGGAGGAGCCCGCACGGCCGGTAACGAACAGATAGGGCACCAGCGCGAACATCAGCACCGAATAGCGGATCAACGCCTTGAATATTCCAATTTCGTCGCCGTGCAGCAGAAACGGCCGGCTGAAAAGAACGATAGGAAGCAGCAGGATGATCGCATAGGTGCCGAAATGCAGCTTCTCGTAGAACGAGCCTCCCTGGGCCGTATAGTCGACGACCATGTTCATCACCTGCGGTGATACCGTAAAGCGAAGCAGGAGCGCGAACGCTGCGCATAGGAAAAACAGCAGCGACAGCGCGTTCTGACGGCGCGCTCGGCTGGACGATAATCGTTCCGAAGCGGCAGCGGGATAGCTCATGGCCCATCCAAATGGCGATATTCGAACGGCATTCTGGGCAACGAAATCCCTTCAACGTCCGCCGGACGGACAGCGTGAGCGGTAAAATGGGCCAACTTGGAAAATAAGATGTTAACGATGTTTCTGTAGAGCAGGCCAAGCGTAATGATTTAACAAGGGTTGTCACCATGTCTGCCGGTTCCGGCACACCCCCCATCTCCGCGACGGCTTCCAATAACAGTGCATTCGAGCGTATCGCCAATGCACGGCGCAGGGCATTGCTGCAACAGCATGGCCCAGTCGCGGCGCTAAGCTCCGCGCCGGTGACGCCGCAACCTCCAGAGCCTGTCGCAACGGTGACCCTGGACAAGATCGGCGATTTCCTCGAGCTCGATTTTCGACGCCTGTTCGTCTGGCTGCGGGCCGGCCTCGCCCTGGCCTTCATGCTGGCGGTAATCGGCGGCATTGTCGGCGGCGCCTATGCATTGCTGAGCAAGCAGCGTTACACCGTCACGACCGAGGTCCTCATCAACCCATCCAATTTGCAGGTTGTGGAAAACGACCTCTACTCGCAACCGGGCCAGATCGATAGCCAACTGCTCAGCACGCGCAGCAAGCAGCGCATCCTGACCTCGGGCAACGTGCTTTCCCGTGTGGTGGACGAACTGAATCTGACTCACGATCCGGAGTTTTTCGATCCGGACCGGAGCACATCCTCGTCCGGCGCTGTGGCGAAGCCCGACCCGAGGCTCATCGCCTTGAAGAACCTGGCGGACCGGGTAGACGCCATCGCGGATCCGACCTCGTTTGTCACAACCCTCTCGGTATCTGCGGAAACCACCGCCAAGGCGATCCTGATCTCGCAGGCCATAGTCAAAAACTTCCAGGAAGAACTGGCTAAGGCGGAAGCTGCCGGCGCCAGCCGTGCCGCGGCTGCCCTTGACAGCCGGCTTGGCCAACTCAAGAGCGACGTGCAGGCAGCCGAAGAGAAGGTCGAGAGCTACAGGCGCAGCCACAACCTGTCGTCCAGCAATGGCCAGCTCGTCAGTTCGCAGACGCTGACGCAGCTCAATGGCGAAATCGTCGATGCGCAATCGCGTGTCATCGCCGCGCAGGCAAGCTACGACGCCCTGGTTGCCTCCGGTATCAACGGGGCCAATCCCGACCCCACGGTTTCGGAAGCGCTCGCGGCGCTGCGCGACAGGTCAAACAGCCTGCGGCAGCAGATCGATTCACAGTCGATGACCTTCGGTCCGCGCCACCCGACGATTGTCAGGCTCAGGACGGAACTCGAGACCGTCAACTCGCAACTCCGGGCCGAGTTCTCCCGCACCATCGGCACGGCAAAGGCCAGCCTGGACAAGGCCGGGGCCTCGTTGGCTTCTCTCAACGCCAGGATGAACGATCTGAAGAGCAATGTATTCACCGACAGCGAATCCGAAGTCGCCCTGCGTGAACTTGAACGCGATGCCGCCTCGAAGAGAGCGGTCTATGAGAGCTTCCTGTCACGTGCGCGCCAAATCAGCGAGCGCGAGCAGATCGACACCACAAACGTACAGGTGATTTCGACCGCGGTGCCCCCGCCAGCGCGCTCATGGCCCCCGCGCACTGCCCTGGTGGCAGGCGCAGGAGCGTTCGCAGGCTTTGCCCTGGGCATGCTGCTGGCCATCGGCATGGGCATCATCCGCGACATGCGCCGGCCGCCGAACCGATCAGGCCTTGCCGCCAGCCGAGCCTGAAGCAAGGCATGGTGAAGCGCATCGTTTTCCACATCGCCAGCCTGAGGGGCGGCGGCGCCGAACGTGTTTTCGTCCTGATGGCAAATGAACTGGCGTCGCGTGGCCACGAGGTCACGCTTTTTACCTGGAACGCGGAAGGCCCTAACGCCGCGCTGCGTTCAGCTGCCGTGCATCTGGTCGACTTCGGCCTTCTCTTGCGCGGCGAGGGTTACGCCAAGTCGGCGACGCTGAAAGGCATCGTGCGAAGCGCAAATTTGTTCCGCCGCCTTGATCCTGATGCGGTCTATAGCGCCCCGGAATTCGCCAATCTGGTGATGGCGCTGTCACTCATGTTGGCCAGAAGCCGGGCAAAATTCTTTCCAAGCTTCCATGCCGCCGCCTCGCTGCCTGCCAGCGGCCTCGGCGCGAGGCTGGCGATCTGGCTTTCCGCGCTGGTTGCAGCGCGCGCAACCAAAGCCATCGCCGTTTCAGCGGGTGTCGGCCGTGACATCATCGCCCGCGGCTTCCCCGAATCCAAGGTCGTCGTCATCAATAACCCGCTGCCGCCGGCTGAAGCACCGCCGGGGACTTCCTATGCCTGGCAGGCAGCGTTGGCGGCGATGGGCGATGCGCCGGTCATTGCCACCGCCGGGCGCCTGGTGCCGGTCAAGGACCACCGGACTTTGCTGCGGGCCTTCGCTGCCCTGCGCGCCGGCCGCCCCGCCCGGCTTGTTATCTTCGGCGAAGGTCCGCTGGCTGCCGAATTGCACGCCTATGCCGAAGAGACAGGCATAGGCGGGGACGTGCTCTTTGCCGGCTATGTCAACGATCCCGCGGCTTGCTATGCCGCGGCCGATCTGTTCGTTCTGTCATCGACCAGCGAAGGCTTTGGCAACGTCTTGGTCGAGGCCATGGCCGCCGGTGTCCCCGTAATCTCCACCGATGCTCCGCATGGCCCGCGCGAAATACTCGCTGACGGCCGTTTCGGCACCTTGGTGCCGGTCGGTGACGCCGCGGCCCTGGCGAAGGCGATGGCCGAGATGCTGGACCACCCCACCCCTGCTGCCGTGCTGAAAAACAGGGCGGCGGATTTCACAGTCGACAAGATTGGCGATCAATACGAAGCGTTGCTCTAGTCGTTACGCACTGCCAGCAGATCGCGGTTGGATGCGGTCGACGTGGTCGGGCTTTGATTGCGATAATCTCTTCACGGGCTGGGGCGCAACGAATTTATCGTGAGGCATTCCCTCGTTCCTTGAGTTGTTGGGCGAGGAAATCCTTGACCGAATCGAGAACCGCATCCCGTTCATGAGATACGCCTGGCAGCAAATCGAAGCGCACGCGCGCCCCCGCCTCCTCGAACGATCGACACAATGCCATGAGGCGTTCCGGCCGTGTTCGCCCCGCATCGTTGGCGCCCGGCATCCAATGGGTGCTGCCTTGGACATGAGTGATCTCCCAAGTCTCCAGGTCAGCGTCGCCGACGATCATCTGGAAAGGCACTTTTGCCAGCGCTGCGGCATCGAAGGTGATGCCGAACTTCTCCGGCAGATCGCGAATGCCCACCCACCAGTCACGCGTCGGATCGAGCAAGGTCACCGAGCCTGGCGCGCCGATTGAGGCCGCCCAGAGCCTGTCGGGATGCAGGATAGCAAAACGATGCGTGAAATGCCCGCCGCCGGAAAATCCGAACATGGCAAAGCGGCTCCAATCCTGACTGTATTTGGCGCTGACCTCCTCAACCATGGCGAGCAGCACCTGATCGTAGCGTATGTTGCCCTCGAGCAAATATTTGTATCCGCTGCGGGCATCATCCCCGAGAACGCCGATTGGAAACAGCGGACACAAAACGGCGCAGCCGTTCCAGCGTCCGAACTCGGAAAACGCATCGCGGAATCCAAGAAAAGAGGTGCGGCCGGTGCCATGGACAGCGACCATCAGATCGACTTTGGCCCCTTCCCCAACCGCGGGAGGCACATACAGGCAATAGTGAAAGCGCGGGTCTGATTTGGAAGCAAAGATGGCGGTCGCGCCAAGGTCATAGGTAGCGCGACCGCGATCCGCGACAGGCCCCTTGGCAACGCTTGTCAAATCGATAACTCCTTAATAGGCCCGGCATTCCGGCAACAATATACCGGTCGGCCGACCTCGTGAACTGGAGGCGCCTCTCCAGGCAGCCGCGAGGAGGACCTCGTCGTGCATCGGAAGCAGGGCGCCGGCGGGGCGATCAGGGGCAAAAAGAATGCCTCCGCCAACGCCTCGGGAAGCCGCCATTAACTTTTCGTTAACCATGCCGGGCTAGCCTTAACCAATCAGTAAGGACTCGCCTCTGTGACCTGCGTCGCTCCCATCCAAAACAAGTCCATACGCTTTCGAGCGCGCTCGTTTGTAGCCTTCACCCTCACCCCTGAGGCCCCGCTAGGGGAATGGCTGCAAAGCCTCGATCACTGGACCGAAAACTCTCCCGGCTTCTTTGCCGGCCGCCCGGTCGTGCTCGATCTGAATATACTCAAGCCCGAGGTGGGCGAGATGCGGGATCTGGTCTTACAACTCGCGGAGCGCGGGATTCGCATCTACGCGATCGAGGCCGATGGCAATGTAGCTCTCGATGCCGATCTGCCGCCGCTCCTCGTTGGCGCCAAGGAGGCCACCGCCGACGCGCTTTACGTGCAGCCGCACCCGAAGGCCGCAGCTGAGGCCAAGACGGAAGAGCCGCAGGCGCCGAACTCATTGATGATCAAGGCACCGATCCGCTCCGGCCAGTCGATCTTTCATCCCGATGGCGATGTGGTCATTGTCGGCTCCGTCAGTTCCGGTTCCGAGATCATCGCCGGAGGATCGATCCACGTCTACGGCACGCTGCGTGGACGTGCGTTCGCCGGCGCCACGGGAAATTCCGCGGCTCGCATCTTTTGCCGGAAAAACGAAGCCGAACTTCTGGCGGTGGACGGCTGGTACCGCACTGCCGAGGAGATGGACGCCTCCTCGCGAGGAAGGCCGGTACAGGCCTTTCTCGAGGACGGCGCACTTTGCGTCGCACCGCTCAACTAACAACATTGGAGGCACAAATATGGGCAAGGTAGTGGTTGTCACATCCGGCAAAGGGGGTGTCGGCAAGACGACCTCGACGGCCGCTCTCGGCGCCGCGGTCGCGAAAACCGGCAAGCGGGTGGCTCTCGTCGATTTCGACGTCGGCCTGCGCAACCTCGATCTGATCATGGGTGCCGAGCGGCGCGTTGTTTTCGATATCGTCAACGTCATTCAGGGAACCGCCAAGCTTTCGCAGGCGCTGATCCGTGACAAGCGACTCGAAACGCTGTTCCTGCTGCCGGCCTCGCAAACGCGCGACAAGGATGCTCTCACCGAGGAAGGCGTCGCCGATGTCATCGACAAGCTGCGATCGGTTTTCGACTACGTCTTCTGCGACAGCCCAGCCGGCATAGAGCGGGGCGCGCAACTTGCCATGCGCTTTGCCGACGAGGCGGTAATCGTCACCAACCCGGAAGTGAGCTCGGTCCGCGATTCCGATCGCATCATCGGCCTGCTCGACTCCAGAACGATGAAAGCCGAGCAAGGTGAATCGATTGTCAAACACGTCCTCGTCACGCGCTACGATGCTGCGCGCGCTGCCCGCGGCGAGATGCTGAGCATCGATGACGTGCTCGAGATCCTGTCGACGCCCTTGCTGGGAATAATTCCCGAGAGCCAGGACGTGCTGCGCGCATCCAATGTGGGCGCGCCGGTTACGCTCAGCGAAAACACCAACCCCGCCGCACGCGCCTATATCGACGCGGCAAGAAGACTCGAGGGCGAGGACCTGCCGGTCATTCTGCCTTTCGAGCGGAGGGGCCTCCTCGACCGGCTGTTGGGAAGGAGGGCAGCATGAACCTGCTCGATATCTTCAAGCGCCGCGGCAGCGCGCCGGTGGCGCGCGAACGCTTGCAACTGCTGTTGGCTTACGAGCGTCGAAGCCGCAACCAGCCCGATCTCGTCTCGGTGTTGCGCGAGGAGATCATGGCGGTGATCGCCCGGCATGTTCAGGTCGACCAGGATTTCCTGCAGGTGAGCATGGATCACGGCGAAACGACGTCGAGATTGGAGATCGACATCCAGATCCCCAACAAGGTCGCAATGCCCATGGCCGCGGCGTTCTAACGGAATCCTCCGGCCAGGGCTTGCGTCGGCTGCTGCCGAGGTTGCGGCGCCGTGGTTGGCGTGTTTGACCCGGTCGCCACCGGCAAGTTCTCGCAATTCGAGGACAATAACCACTCCCTCACCAAAACCCCGCGGCCGTTTCCAGCCGCGGGGGCCTTGGGAGGGCCTTTCGAAGCCGTGGTCAGATGTTGGCGAGCAATTCGTTGACGCGGCTTTCCATGTCGGCAAGGGCGGTGTCGACGTCCTTCTGGCCACTGATTGCTGCACTCATCTCTTCGCCGATAATGTCCTGGATCGCAAACTGACGCTGTACGGCGGACGGCAGCGGCTTGCCGAGATCAGCGACCGCAGAGATCGTGTTGCGATGCGGCAGGGCCTTGAACGCGTCCGAGGTGATGACGGCCTTATAGGCCGGCAGGTGACCGGTGCGTGACCATTCGAAGTCGTTGTCGGCGAAGAACTTCAGGAATTTACCGATGGCCGCGATCTGTTCAGGCGTGCGGTCTTTCTGCGAAACGGCCCAGGTGTGGCCGTCGGCATATTGCGCGTGGGCGCCGCCAAACAGCTGCGGATACGGATAGACCGCATAGCCGCCCTTGTTGAGCGCCGTACCCTTGGTCTCGGACTGGGCGTTGTAATCGCCGACCACCCAGGTGCCGTTAAGGTGGACGCCACCCTCGCCGGCAAGGAAGGCGTTGATCGAGCCGCCATAATCGAGATCCTTGGTGGTGTAGCCCTTCTCGAAGATCGCCTTGTACATCTCGACGACCTTCTTGGCTTCCGGCGTATTCAACTTCACATGCTTCGGATCGGCGAAGAAATCGGAATCCTGCTGGAAAAGATAGGTGTAGAGGTTGCGTGTGTAGAGTGCAGTCTCATTGGTCAGGTTCTGGACGAAATAAGGCTTGCCCGTCTTCTGCTTGAACTGTTCGGCCTGGGCGAGCAGTTCCTCGGGCGACTTTGGAAAAATCGGCGTGCCGTCGGCATTGACCAGGCCGGCTTGTTTGAAAAGATCCATGTTGACGTGATAGAGCATCGTCCAGCTGTCGATCGGCAGGCCATAGACCTTGCCGTCTTTGGTGGCGCCATTGCGTGCCGCGTCGGTGAAGGCGTCGGGTGTCACGCCGACCGACTTCAAGAGATCGTCGAGCGGCATCAACAGGCCCTTCGACTGATAATCCGACAGTACGGATTCATGGATCGTGACGATGTCCGGAGCGTCGCCTGAAGCGAACTGCGCGGTCAGCTGATCATAGCCGGGCCATTCCACGGTGGTGACGTTGACATGGACATCGGGATTGTCGGCGTTGAACTTGTTGATTAGCGAGGTGATGATGCCGCATTCGCCAACGGCCTTGGTGGCATCGGTGTTGGTGCCGAAATCGGCATCGCAGGCGCCGAAAAAGCGCTGCACGCTCAGCTCCGTGGCCGCGAAGCTTGGACTTGCGAGCATCATTGCGCCCGCAGAGACTGCTGCAAACAGTATTTTCTTCAGTTTCATATCAGTTCCTCCTACTGAGTTTCCGCCGCTCCACCCTGGATTGGCTTTCGTGCTTCAATCGCTGCGCATTCCCCCGGCCGTCAGGCAATCTTCGTTATCTCACCGCAGCGCCGGAGACCGCCGTGACGATGTATTTCTGGAAGAACAGGTAGACGATCAGGATCGGTGCACCGGCGAACACCGCCTGCGCCATCAGGAAGCCGATGCCTTCGGACTGGGCGAAGTTGGTCTGGGTCGAGGCCATGCCGACCGTCAGCGTGAACATGTCCTTCTTCGTCGCCGAAATCAGCGGCCAGAAGTAGTCGTTCCAGGCGCCGAGAAAGGTGAAGATGCCGAGCGTCGCCTGCGCAGGCAGCGTGAGCGGCAGAAGCACCTTCCAGAAAATTCTGAGCCGGCTGGCGTTATCGAGCATGGCGGCTTCGTCCAGCTCCCTCGGGATGGCCTTGAAATACTGGGTCATCAGGAAGACACCGAACGGAGCCGAAAGGCCCGGCAGAATGAGCCCTTGATAGGTGTTGTGGAACTTCAGCATGCTGAAGATCTGGTGACGGGCGACAAGCACGGCCTGTTCCGGGACCGCCAGACCGAACAGCACGATCACGAACAGCACGTCTCGGCCGGGGAAATTCAGCCGTGCAAAACCGTAGCCGGCGAGCGACGACAGGATCAACGTGCCGAGCGTCAATCCGCCCGAGACGATGATGCTGTTGCGCACCCAGATGAACACCGACGAGGTGCCGACGGTGTTGATGTAGTTCTTCAGCGTATAGGGCGCGTGAAACACCGAATTCGGATCGGCCATCAGCTCCGTATTGTCCTTGAGTGACAGGCCGATGACCCACAGAACCGGCGCGATCATGACGATCGAAAGCAGGATGACCAGGGCCAATAACAAATGGTCGCCAAATGCCCGGCCCTTGATGGAAGCTGCTGTGGCGCTCATGCCTGGTCTCCCCTGCTGCGTGTCACCAGGTACTGGGCCATGGCCGCGACCAGGATGAGGATGAACAGGATTTCCGATGCAGCGGCGCCCAGGCCGAGATCCCAGCGACGGAATGCGGTATCGTAGATGTAGAGCACGATCGGCTTGGTCAGGTTGTTCGGACCGCCGCGCGTCATCAGCCAGGCCTGGCCGAACAGCTGGAATTGCAGCACGATCTGGATGATGATCACCAGGATGAAGGTCCGCTTGATCGACGGCAGCGTGATCGAGCGTAGCGTCTGCCAGCGATTGGCATTGTCCAGCGCTGCCGCCTCGTAAATATCCTGTGGAATCTGCTGGAGCGCCGAGAGAAAGAGCATCATCGGCAGGCCGATACACCACCAGATGGTGGCAATGGCGATGCCGACCATCGCCAGGCTGGGATCGGAAATGAAGGCCGGAGCCGTTGCGCCGAACCATCCGTAGATCGTCGACAACAGGCCGACATTCGGAATGAAGACGATGCGCCAGATCAGCGTGACGATGGTGACCGATAGCACCGACGAGGAAAAGAACAGCGTCCGCAAAACCGCGGCAGTGCGCGTGCGGCGGTTGAGGCAAAGCGCCAGGAAAAGGCCGATCAGCGCCAGCGTCGGCACCGTCAGAAGCACGAAATAGAAGGTGTTCCAGATCGATTGCAGGAAGACCTTGTCGTGATACAGCCTGGCGTAATTGCCGAGACCGACAAAATTTCCGGACGAAAACGTGTCGGCCTTGTGGAAACTCAGCCACATCCCCCAGAGCAGCGGGAAGAGCAGCAGCGTGGTGAAGAAGAACAAGAATGGCGCAACGAAAATGACGTTTCGCCATTGCGGCGCATAGATGTCGGCGGTAGGGGCTCTGACGCCGACAGCAAGCGTCGCGGTCGGGGACATCGCCAGCCGGTCAGCCATCTCAGGCCTCCCTCGCATGCCAGGCGCGGCCGGTCTCGTTGAACAGATGCGATTTCTGGCCATCAAAGGCGAGCCCGATTCTGTCGCCGACGGCGACGCGGCTGTTGCCGGCATCCGAGCCGACGATCTGCTGGCCATCGCCCAGCCGCGCGTAGATCAGGGTGCGTTCGCCGAGGCGCTCGAGCACATCGACCACGCCGCCGGCATTGCCCTGTCCGGCGGCAACGATGCGCACGTCTTCAGAACGGATGCCGAAAGTGTACTTGCCATCGGTCAGTTGGCTGGAGGCGATCTCGGTCTGCACCGAGACGCCGTCCGCAAACCTGGCCGTGGCGTTCTCGCCGGATCTGTCAAGCGTCGCATCGACGAAGTTCATCGCTGGCGCGCCGACGAAACCCGCGACGAATTTGGTCGCCGGGCGCTCGTAGATCTCCATCGGGGTACCGATCTGGTCGATCTTGCGATTGTTCATGACGACGATGCGGTCGGCCAGCGTCATTGCCTCGACCTGGTCATGGGTGACGAAGATCATCGTCGATTGCAGCCGCTGGTGAAGCTGGGCAAGCTCGATGCGGGTGCGGGTGCGCAACGCGGCATCGAGATTGGAAAGCGGCTCGTCGAACAGAAAGGCCTTCGGCTCCTTGACGATCGCACGGCCGATGGCGACGCGCTGGCGCTGACCGCCGGAGAGCTGGCCCGGCTTGCGATCGAGCAGATGCGGCATTTCGAGGATGCGAGCGGCTTCGTTGATACGCGCCTCAATGACCTTGCCTGGTACGCCGATATTCGCAAGGCCGAAGGCCATGTTGTCGCGCACCGTCATATGCGGATAAAGCGCATAGGACTGGAACACCATCGCAATGCCGCGCTTGCCCGGCGGCAGATGATCGATGCGCTCGTTGTTGATGGCAATCTCGCCGCTATCGACAGCTTCAAGACCGGCGATCATCCGAAGAAGCGTCGATTTTCCGCAGCCGGACGGCCCCAGGAACACGATGAATTCGCGTGCCCTTATGGAGAGCGACAGATGATCCAGCACCGTCATGGCACCGAACTGCTTGCTCACGTTCCTGATCTCGATATCGGCCGTCACGTCGACGCTCCTCCTCAGCGTTTGCGCTTTCTCGATGATCCGCCTGAACTCAGAGCCTCAGGCGTATGACCTGGTAGGAATAGGCGGGCAGTGACAGGCTCAGCTTGCCGCCGGCGAGCGAGGCGCCCTCACCCTTCCTGGGGCCGACATTGCCAGGGTTTTCGGCCGAATTGACGGCTTTCAGATCGGCGTGTGCCATCACCTGGTGATCGACGATCTCCGCCGCGCCGAAGCCGGTGAGGTCGACCACTGTTTCGATTGCCTCGCTCGAATGGCGGTTGACGGCGAAGAAGGTGACGTGGCCGGTTTGCCTGTCGTGCACGCCGGCAACATCGACATAGACTACGTCGCCCGCAACGCTGGATTTGTAGGTCGGGCTTTCCACCTTGAGATCCAGCGCATTGCCGCGACCATAGTTAGAAGCAAACAGATAGGGATAAAAAATCGTCTGCCGCCATGCCGGGCCATTCGGAACGGTCATGATCGGCGCGATGACATTGACCAGTTGTGCCAGGCAGGCGATCTTGACGACATCGGAACGGCGGATGAAGGTGTTGAGGATCAGGCCGACCTGCAGCACATCCTCGAAATTATAGATGTCTTCGAGCAACGGCGGGGCGAACGGCCAGCCGTTGCTGCCGCCGAGTATCTTCCTGTCCTGCTCCTTGGAATGGTACCAGACGTTCCATTCGTCGAACGAGATGTAGACCTGCTTGTTGGAGCGCTTCTTGGCCTTGATATACTCAATGACGCCGGCGACCGAGACAATGTAGTCGTCGAGCTTTTCGCTCATGGCGAGATAGTTCGGAGCGTCGTTGGCTTCATTGTCGAAATACATGTGCAGCGAGATGTAGTCGACCTCGTTGTAGGTATGGTCGAGAACCGTCGCTTCCCATTCAGGGTAGGTCGGCATCTTGGCATTCGAAGAGCCGCAGACCACCAGCTCGAGTGACTTGGAGAAGGCGCGCATGGCCTTGGCCGTCTCATGCGCTAGCCGGCCATACTCGTCCGCGGTCTTGTGGCCGATCTGCCAGGGGCCATCCATTTCATTGCCGAGGCACCAGAGCTTGACGTCGAAGGGCTCCTTGCGGCCGTTGGCGATGCGCCTGTCGCTCCATTTGCTGCCGCCGGGATGGTTGGCGTACTCCAGCAGATTGCGGGCTTCGTCGAGGCCGCGCGAGCCGAGATTGACGGCAAGCATCATCTCGGTGTTGGCGGAGGTGCACCAATCGGCAAATTCATGCAGGCCGACTTCGTTGCTTTCCGATGTGTGCCAGGCGAGGTCGAGGCGCACTGGTCGCTGTTCCTTGGGGCCAATGCCGTCTTCCCAATTGTAGGCCGAGACGAAATTGCCGCCGGGATAGCGGACGATCGGAACATTGAGTTCCCTGACGAGATCGATGACGTCCTGACGCATGCCATTGGCATCCGCTGTCGGATGGCCGGGCTCATAGATGCCGGTGTAAACTGCCCGCCCCAGATGCTCGATGAAGGATCCGTAGAGCCTCGGATCGATTTCCGAGACGACATAATGCGGATGAGCCGTAACGGCTGCCTTCATGCATTCCTCCCATCGATATCACAAACGATGATTTAAATCATCTTGCCCGATATCAAAGAGGAATTGGCAGCCCTTCGTCAAGCCAAAATACCCAAATGTAGGACAATTAGACGAACGCTTTGGCACAGCAGAAAGCCAGATAGTTGAAATTGCTGCGTTATCTTCAGAACCCGGTTTCATGATATCAACCAGTTTTGATCCTGAGCAGGATGTCCTGATCGTAATTTCCAAAGCCCTTGCCGAAAATGTTGATCCCGCCGGGGCGCTTGGCGTCGTCCTTGACGCCGATACGGACGCGGATTGAATGATGGCTCTTCAGATCGAGTGCGGCGAGGCCGGTTTCGGAAATCCTGAGGCCGTCGACATAGGTGCCGTCATTGGCAATTCGCCAGTTCTTCAGCTTACCGTATTGCGAGCCCTTGAGCTTCCACCAGGAGGGCGTGAAGACGCCGCGCTTGTCGCCGAAATCCCCCGGCGACGTCCAGGTGCCGACATCGACGCCATTGATCGTCAGCGTGATGTCCGAGGGCCAATCGGCGCTGGTGCCCGGCACTTCCGAAGACAGCTCTATCGCAACTTCGAGTCCGGTGATCTCGGCATTGGCGAGCTTGGCATTGTTGGGGAACTGGTATTCGACAAAACCGCGCGTGAACCATAGCAGACCGGCTTTCATGCGGTCCGGATCGAGGAAAGTGTTCGGCACATCGAGCAGACCGATGATGCCGTCCGGCGAACAAAGGCCGCAGGGCGCGGTAACCTCGAAGCCGGTATAAAGCCCGATCGGCATCGACACTTCGATCGCGTCGTTCTTGACCGCACGATATTCGCTCTTGAACACGACGAGCACTTCTTCCGCCGTCGGATAACAGATTTTCTGACTGCCTTTCTTCGCTTTCAGGTTCTCGGTGCGGATCAGCCCCGCATCCTCCAGCACCTGGATGTTGGTCGAGACGGTCGACTGCGGAAGCGACAGCACGGCGGCGATTTCGTTGACATTCATCGGCCCCTTCTCATGCAGCAGTTTCAGCATCGAGATCCGCGCCGAGGAGGCAAGCCCCTTGAGCACGGCAATGCCTTCCTCAGGTTCAATCACCAGAAAATTGCGACTCATGAAATTGCCCGGCCCATGTAAAATCTGTATCCGAAATTACCCTGTATATCGGGATATCTGATTTAATCAATGTGCAGGCGGAACGCCGGGCAATTTGTTGAATCCGGCAGGGCGAGGGTCGCGCGGTGGCCCTGCACAGAATTTGTGCAGGAGCCATATGCAGAGTGGACACCTGAACGCCGATCGCCCAATCTAGTCTGGAGCCGAGCCCGGTGATGGTGGCTTGCACATAAAGTGGTTGGACGGGTCGTGACCAAAGGGTGGAAATTATACGATCAGCGACTGGCCTGGGTCCTCGTCGCGCCTGTGCTTTTACTGCTTACCCTGCTTCTGCTGCTGCCGATCGCGATCATGACGGTCTACACGTTTTTCACCTTCGTCACCGCGGGGGTGGAATCGGCGGTGCTGACCTTCGACAACTGGAAGGAATTCCTCACCGACAGCTACTATCACGGTTTTCTTTGGAAGACCGTTCGCGTCGGCGCCATCACCGCTGTGATCTGCGCGATCCTTGGCTATTTCCCCGCCTATTTCATCTGGGCCACGACCTTCAGGCACAAATGGCTGTTGTTGCTGCTGCTCATCGTGCCGTTCTGGATCAGCTTCACCATCCGGACATTCTCGTGGATCCATATTCTCGGCGAACAGGGGCTGATCAACGTCGTGCTCATCAGGCTGGGGGTTATCAACGAGCCGTTGCCGATGCTCTACACCGAGGGCGCCGTCATCATGGGGCTGCTGCATTTTCTGCTGCCCTATATGATCCTGAACGTCTATGTCAGCCTGGAAAGCATCGACCGCACGCTGATCGCCGCCGCCCGCTCGATGGGCTGTACCAGCGCGCAGGCGTTTCGCGAAGTGACCCTGCCGCTATCGATGCCGGGGTTGGGCGCCGGGCTGCTGCTCTGCTTCGTGCTGGCGGCCGGCTCCTATGTGACGCCGCAGCTGCTCGGCGGCAGCCGCGATGCGCTGTTCGGCAACTTGATCTACGACACCATCATGGGGCAGCTCAATTGGCCGATGGGCGCCACGCTTTCCATCGTCCTGTTCGTCCTGCTCGGCGCGGCCGCGGCCGCCTACAGCCGCTATATGGGCCTATCGCAGATCATGAAGGGCCTCAGTGCATGAGTGCGGATCATCCCGATCGCGAAGGCAGATGGGCGTGGCGGCTGACCGGCGCGATCACGGTGTGCGTCTACGTCTTCATGTTTGCGCCGATCCTCGCCACGGTCGTGCTTTCCTTCAACGCCTCGATGTTCGGCGGCTTTCCCCTCACCGGCTTCAGCCTGCGATGGTACGAAAAGCTGCTCACCAACGAGCCGGTTCTCGACGCCTTCCGGACATCGATGTGGATTGCCCTGGTGACGGCAACGGTGACGACGCTGCTCGGCATCATGGCGGCATTGGCGCTGGTGCGCTTCGAGTTCCGTGGCAAGCAGGCGATCAACACGCTTGTCATTCTTCCCGCGCTGGTCCCCGAAACGATACTCGGGGTCGGCCTGCTGGTCATGATCAAAGCCGTCGACCAGCCGCGCAGCATGACGCTGCTGGTGCTCGGCCACATTCTGCTCACGCTCCCCTACGTGGTGCTGATCGTCCAGGCGCGCATGGTCGGCATAAAACGTTCATATGAGGAGGCGGCGCTTTCGCTCGGGGCGCCGCGTGTGTCGACATTCCGCGAAATCACGCTGCCGCTGCTCATTCCCGCAGTGCTTGCCAGTGTTCTGCTCGCTTTCACCATTTCGTTCGACAACACCTCGGCCAGCCTGTTCTGGCGGCCGGCGGGCGTTGAGACCATGCCGACGCAAATCCTTTCGATGCTGAAGATCTCGATCAGCCCCGAGGTGAACGCGCTCGGAACCGTCATGATCCTTTTGACGGTCGGCATTCCCTTGGCTGGCGGGCTCATCCTGCAAAGCCTCACCTGGTTCAAGGCAAGCAAGTGAAGATGAAAATGGGAGAATGGAAATGAAACTGACAACCGCCAAACGACTGGAACGGCTCAACGAACGCTATGCCAATGGCGACATCAGCCGGCGATCATTCCTGACGCTGACGGCCGCCGCTGCCGCCGCCACCGGGCTTTCCATGCCCTGGATGGGACGGGCGCTGGCCGCGGTTTCGGAAGTGCGCTTCGACGGATGGGGCGGCGTGGTGCAGGAGGCGATCGATAAGTACGCGTTCCAGCCTTACACCGCCAAGTCCAAGGTCAAGGTCGTCCAGGGCACCTTTGGCGACGAGAACGAGATCATCACCAAGATCAAGACGTCGAAACCAGGCGACTTCCAGATCGTCCATTCTTCCGGCGTCAACTACTACATCAAATACGTCAATGGCGGTTTCAATTCGGAGATCAACGAGGCGAACATTCCGAACATGGCGAATGTCCTGACCGCCATGATCGAGCCGTTCCGCAAGATCACGCCGAAGCTGTCGGCAGTGCCATATGATTACGGCACCACCGGCATCGCCTACAACAACAAGGTCATCTCGCCGGAGGAAGCCAAGGAAAAGGGCGCCAACCTGCTTGCCGACAAGAAATATGCCGGCAAGATCGGCGGCTACGCCGATATGACGACGCGCGTCTGGTATGCGGCACTGCAGACGAAACAGGACCCCAACAACATCCAGGACATGGACGTCGTCTGGGCCAAGGTTCGCGAGACCCGCGACCTGGCCAAGAAATTCTGGAGTTCCGGCGCGGAACTGATGGACCTCCTGTCGCGCAACGAGATCGTCGTCACCGACGCATGGTCAGGACGTGTCGCCGCCCTGCAGCAGCAGGGCCAGCCGATCGGCTATCTCGACCCTGCCGGCTCATACGCGTGGATGGAGGACATGCTAGTGCTCAAGGGTTCGCCGATGGCCGAATGCGAGGAACTGATCAACTTCATGCTGGATCCGGCCACCTCGATCGCCGTCGCCGAGGGCCAGAACTATCCGCCATCGCTTGACCCCACCAAGGTGAAGCTGACCGACAAGATAGCGGCGCTTCCGGCCTTCGACCCGACTGGATCGATGAAATCGCTGACCTTCGCCGATCCGCTCTACTGGGCGAAGAACGAAGACGCCTGGACCAAGCAATGGGACAGGGTGTCGAAAGGTGCATGACGACAACAGCCCCGACCAGCAGCCCCGGCCGGCTTCGGCCGGGGCTGATGGCGACCCGCTCGCCCAGAGCGAGCGGCAGCCGATAGGAAAGCCTGCGGTCGAGTTTCGCGACATCGATATTTTCTACGGCAAGTTCGCCGCTGTGCGCGATTTTTCACTGGCAATCCGCAAAGGTAGTTTCGTCACCTTGCTGGGGCCGTCCGGGTGCGGCAAAACGACGATCCTGCGCTCGATCGCGGGCCTGGTCGACATCTCCAGTGGCCAGATCTCGATCGGCGGAAAGCGGGTCGACGACATCCCGATCTATAAGCGCAACATTGGTCTGGTGTTCCAGAACTACGCGCTCTTTCCGCACAAGAACGTCTTCGACAACGTCGCATTCGGCCTGAAATACCGAAACGTGCCGAAACCGGAAATCGTGCGCCGGGTCAAGAAGGCGCTGGATATGGTGCGGCTGCCCGGCAGTGAGACAAAGCTGCCGTCGCAGCTCTCGGGCGGCCAGCAGCAACGCATCGCACTGGCCCGCGCCATCGTCTTCGAGCCGGAAGTGCTGCTGCTGGACGAGCCCTTGTCGGCGCTCGACGCCAATATGCGCGAGGACATGCGCGTCGAGATCAAGAAAATCCAGAGGGAGACGGGCATCACCGCTATCTTCGTGACGCACGACCAGGAAGAAGCCTTGTCGATGTCCGACCACATTGTCGTGATGAACGCCGGCCTGATCGAGCAGATCGGCTCCCCCGCGCAGGTCTATGACCAGCCGGCCACCGCATTCGTCGCCAATTTCCTTGGCAAGGCCAACATGCTGCCCGGCAGCGTGACAGTGATGGACGGCAAGATGGCGACGATCGCGCTGGCCACCGGCCATGTCGTAAAGGCGGCCGCGCCGAAGGCGCTCGCGACCGGCAGCGCGGTCACCGTCGTCGTTCGCCCGCAGAAGCTTACCGTCGGTACCGCCGGTGCTGCCAACAGGCTGGCGGGACGGATCGTCTCGACCTCCTATCTCGGCGGCAATGCGGTCTACGAGATCGACATCGGCGCCGGCACGCTGGTGCGCGCCAACACGTTGATCGACGGCCAGCCCCTGCGTGAAGGCGAAGCGGTCGATGTCTGCTTCGACCCGCTGGGCTGCGTGCTTCTCGACGCGCAAGGCTTACGCATCGCCTAGCGAGGCGGAACTGAGCCGTTCAGTCTTTCGCCTCACCCTTTGGCCCGAGAAACCGCGCATAGACCTCACCGACAATACCGCGCCGGAAAACCAGCACGCAGACCATGAAGGTCAGGCCGGTGGCGATGGTCACCGGAAAGTTCGAGGTGGCGAGCGTGTTTTCCAGGCCGACGACCAGACTGGCGCCGATGATCGGCCCGGCCATGGTGCCGATGCCGCCGAGGAGCGTCATCAGGATCACCTCGCCCGACATCTGCCAGGTGACGTCGGTGAGCGTGGCAAACTGAAAAACGATCGCCTTGAGCGCGCCGGCCAGCCCGGCCAATGTTGCCGACATGACGAAAGCCGCCAGCTTGTAGTTGGCGACGGAATAGCCGAGCGAAATGGCCCGGCTCTCGTTTTCCCGGATGGAACGCAGGATCATGCCGAAAGGCGAGTTGATGATGCGCCAGATGGCGAACACGCCGATCAGGAAGACCGCCAGCACGAAATAATAGATGTTCATCGAGACGTTCACGTCGAGCATTCCAAGCAGCCTGCCGCGCGGCACGCCCTGGATGCCGTCCTCACCTCCGGTGAACGGCGCCTGCACGCAGAAGAAGAAGAACATCTGCGACAGCGCCAGCGTGATCATGGCGAAATAGATGCCTTGCCGGCGGATGGCAAAGAAGCCCATCACAAGGCCGAGCAGCGCAGCTCCCAGGACACCGAGCAGGATGCCCGCTTCCGGCGGCCAGCCCCAGACCTTGACCGCGTATGCGGTGAAATAGGCCGCCCCGCCGAAGAATGTCGCATGGCCGAAGGACAACAGCCCGGTGTAGCCGAGCAGAAGGTTGAACGCGCAGGCAAACAGCGCAAAGCACAGCATCTTCATCAGGAAGATCGGATAGACGAAGAAAGGCGCCACCAGCAGCGCCAGGATGCCGAGCCCGACCAGCGCCCATTCAAGCCGTGCCGAATTCTTGGCACACGTCTCGCGAAGTGTCAGTTCGGCCATCTCAGGCATCCCTTCCGAACAGGCCGGCTGGCCGGACCAGAAGCACGATTGCCATGATGACGAAGACCACCAGATTGGAGGCATCGGGATAGAAGACCTTGGTCAGGCCTTCGGCGAGGCCAAGCATGTAACCGGTGACGATCGCCCCGAGGATCGATCCCATGCCGCCGACCACGACGACGGCGAAGACGACGATGATGAGGTCAGATCCCATCAGCGGGCTCACCTGATAGATCGGCGCGGCGAGAACCCCCGCAAGCCCGGCAAGAGCGGCGCCGAGGCCGTAGGTGAGGGTCAGCAGCAACGGCACGTTGACGCCGAAAGCCTGCACCAGCCCGGGGTTCTCCGTCGCCGCCCGCAGATAGGAGCCCAGCCTGGTCTTCTCGATCAGCGCCCAGGTGCCAAAACAGACGATCATCGAGGCGACCACCACCCAGCCGCGGTAATTAGGCAGGAACATGAAGCCGAGATTGGTTCCCCCCGAGAGCAGCGGCGGCACGGAATAAGGGCTTCCCGATACGCCATAGTAGTAACGGAACACTCCTTCGAGCACGAGCGCGAGGCAAAAGGTGAAAAGCAACCCGTAGAGCGGGTCGATGTCGTAAAGCCTCGACAGCGCCAGGCGCTCGACCACGACGCCGAAGCCGCCGACCGTCAGCGGCGACAGGATCAGAGCCGGCCAGTAGCCGATGCCAAACCGGGTGAGAAGCAGGTACCCGACGAAGGCGCCGAGCATATAGAGCGCGCCGTGGGCAAAATTGATGACGCGCAACAGGCCGAATATGACAGCCAGGCCCAGGCTCAACATTGCGTAGAACGAGCCGTTGATGAGGCCGACCAGCAATTGGCCGAGGAATGCCTGAACGGGTATTCCGAAGATCATCGCAACATAGCGTCGGATCGTGCGGCGTCCAGATCGACCTCTATTCTCGCCGAAGCGACGATTACGGCTGAACGGTCCTGATCCGATATCGCTGAACGAGAATTCCCGTCGTCAACCGCCGGCTGGATGATGGCAAGCAACCAGGCGGCCCTCGCCAATGCTTTGGAGAAGCGGACGGTCGCTGCGGCAGATCGGGGTGGCAGCTGGGCAACGGGTGTGGAACCGGCACCCTGAGGGTGGGCTCATCGGGCTGGGCAGGTCACCCTTGAGCACCAGCCGGCCGCGCCGCGCCCGGTCGATGCTGGGTATCGGCACGGCGGAACGCAGCGCCGCGGTGTAATGATGTCTGGGCGCCGCAAAGACCTCGTGGGTCGGCCCGCTCTCCACGATCGATCCCAGATACATCACCGCCACACGGCTCGAGATCTGACGCACCACGGAAAGGTCGTGAGCGATGAACACATAAGTCAGGTTGTACTCCTCGCGTAGGTCGGCGAGCAGATTGACGATCTGCGCCTGGATCGACACGTCGAGCGCCGAGACCGGCTCGTCGGCCACGATCAGCCGTGGCCGCAGCGCCAGCGCGCGGGCGATGCCGATACGCTGGCGCTGGCCGCCGGAGAATTCGTGCGGGTAGCGCGATGCGTGCTGGGGCGACAAGTCGACCCGGCGCAGGAGCTCGGCCACGCGGTCCGCCATTTCCGATGCCGAGAGGCGTTCATGGATGCGGAACGGATCGGCCAGCAGATCGCCGACCCGCCGGCGCGGATTGAGCGAAGCGCTGGGATCCTGAAAGACCATCTGCATCTGCCGCCGCAACGGACGAAGCTGGCGCTGGGAGGCGTCGCTGATGTCGCGGCCCTCGAATTCCAGCGACCCCGAGCTGATTTCGGTCAGACGCACCAGACACCGGCCAAGCGTGGATTTGCCGCAACCGGACTCGCCGACGATGCCGAGGGTCTCCCCAGGCCAGATGTCGAGCGACACCGTATCAACCGCATGCACGGTCCGGCGCTGCGCCGGGAAGATCGAGCGGCCGACGCTATAGCGCTTCGACAGGTCGCCGGCACGAAGCAGCGGACGTTCGCGTGGCATGGCATTCATCGTTGCATCTCCACCACGCCGCCAGGCCTCTGGGCAGCGAATTGTCTGCGCGTAGGCTCCGGCAACAGGCACGCGGCGCGATGGCTCTCGCCTTGCATGATCGGCAGTTGAACCAGACAGGCGTCGTGGCGAAAGGCGCAGCGGGGGCTGAAGGCGCAGCCCTTCGGCAGGTTGGAGAGCGACGGCGGAATTCCCGGAATGGCAGCGAGCCGGGCTGGACGTGGTCCCTCCATCGGCGGGATCGAGCCGAACAAGCCCCATGTGTAGGGATGCAGCGGCGCCCGGAACACGCTGCTCTTGCCGCCCTCCTCGACAAAGCGTCCGCCATACATCACCAGTACCCGGTCCGCGACTTCGGCGACGACGCCAAGATCGTGCGTGACCACGATCACAGCGGAACCGAACTGGTCGCGCAATCGTCCGATCAGTTCGAGGATCTGCGCCTGCACGGTAACATCGAGGGCTGTAGTCGGTTCATCCGCGACGAGCAGCGCCGGGTTGCACGAGAGCGCCATGGCAATCACCGCGCGCTGGCGCATACCGCCGGAAAGCTGGTGCGGGTAGCTGTCGATGACCCGATCCGGATTTGCGATGCCGACCGCATCCAGCAATTGCACGGCCCTCGCCCGTGCCGCTTTCGCCGACACTTTTTCATGCGCGCGGACCTGCTCGCCGATCTGGTTGCCGATCGTATGCACCGGGGTGAGCGCAGACATCGGATCCTGGAAGATCATCGCGATCTGGCGGCCGCGAATGGCATCGAGCGCACGCCGCTTGAGCCCGATCAGCTCCTGTCCCATGAAACGGATGGAACCGGAGACGATAGCGTTGGGGCTGTCGATCAACCCCACAATGGCGAGCAAGGTCTGGCTTTTGCCCGAACCGGATTCGCCGACCACACCGACGATCTCGCGCTGCTCGACGGAGAACGAAACACCTCCCACCGCGCGCACCAGGCCCTCGTCGCTGCGGAAGGAGACGGTGAGGTCCTTGACCACCAGAAGAGGAGCATCAGCCGACATCGCGAGCCCTCGGGTCGATGAAGACGAAGACCACGTCGACGACGAAGTTTGCCATCACCACGAAGAAGGCGGCGTAGATCACCGTGGCAAGGATCATCGGCAGATCGAGCGTCTGCAGCGCCTCGTAGGTCAGTTTTCCGACGCCCTGCAGTCCGAAGACCACTTCGGTCAGCAGCGCGCCGCCACCGACCAGGGCACCGAAGTCGAGGCCGAACATGGTAACAAATGCGACCAGCGAGGTCCTGAGGCCATGATGCAGCACCACCCGCCGCTCGCCGATCCCCTTGGCTCGGGCGGTGCGGATGAAATCCTCCTGCATCATCTCGATCAGGCTTGCCCGCAGCACCCGGCCGTAGAGACCGACATAAAGGGTTGCCAGCGTGAACCACGGAATGACGAGCGCCTTGAACCAGCCCCAGGGATTCTCGGTCAGGGGGATGTAGCCGAGCGGAGGAACCCAGGAAAACAGCCAGCTGTCGTGCCAGCGGCTTTGCGTCAGCAGGTTGGCGACCTCGCCCAGCCAGAACACCGGGATCGACACGCCTACCAGGCTCAGGATCATCAGCGCGCGATCAATGAATGTACCGCGCGTTGCGCCTGCGATCACACCGACGATCAATCCGCCGAGCACCCACAGCACTGCCGCGCCGCCGACCAGCGACAGCGTCACGGGAATGGCGCTTATCACGGTCGGAATGACGCGCTGCCCGCGATTGACGAAGGAGGTGAGATCGCGGCTGACGAAAAGCCGGTTCATCATCAGCCCATATTGCACCGGCAATGGCCGGTCGAGACCGAAATCGTGGCGCACCTGGATCAGCGTCTCTTGCGAAGCATTGCGGCCGGCAATGCGCGCCGATGGATCAGCGCCAGGCGTCGCAAAGAAGATCAGGAAAGCGACGACGCTGATACCGAACATAACCAGCACCATCTGGCCAAGCCGGAAGCCGAGCGCGGCAACCACTAGACGCCCCTCGGCGAGGATTTCGGATCGAGCGCGTCGCGCACGCCGTCGCCCAGAATGTTTAGGGCCAGCACCGTGATCACAATGGCTAGCCCCGGCGCCAGTGCCACGACCGGCCGCGAATAGAGCAGGCCCTGGCCGTCCTGGATGATCGTGCCCCAGCTGGCATCCGGCGGCTGCACGCCGATCGACAGGAACGACAGCGAGGATTCCGTCATCATGTTGAGCGCCAGGATCAACGGCACGAAAACGATGATGCGGGTCACCACATTGGGCATGATGTCGCGCAAAAGGATGCGCCAGGGCGATGCGCCAAGGCCGATCGCAGCGGTGACGAATTCGGCATGCATTAAGGTCAGGACATGGCCGCGGATCGGCCGCGCCACATAGGGCACATAGACGATGCCGATGATGAAGACCGGTAGCCACAGGCTGCCGGAGCGGATTTCGAACGGACCGATCTGGATACTCTGCGCAATCAGCACAATCGACAACGAAATCGCCAACAGGAAAATCGGAAAAGCCCAGAGCACGTCGAGAATGCGCGACAGGCCGATGTCGACGATGCCGCCGAAGAAGCCGGAAACGACCCCCAGGAATGTCGCGAGGACAAGGCACAGCACGGCTGCAGCACCCGCGATCAACAGCGAATCCCGTCCGCCGTAAAGCAGCCGCGCCGCGACGTCACGGCCCTGGTTGTCGGCACCGAGCATATAGGGGCCGATGCGCCAGGTCGGCCCGACCGGCGTCATGCCGAGGCCAAGGCCTTCGGTGGAGGGCTGCAGCACCGGCTGGGTCACCCCATCGACGACGATCTCGCCATTGAGATTGGTCACAAATGGATCGGTGCCGGAGACGTATCGCGCATAAAGCGGCGCCGCGAGCGAGGCGATCACGATGACGACGAGCACGGCGAAGGCAGACATTACCGAACGATCGCCTTTCAGCTTGCGCCAAGCGGTACGCCACGGGCCATCGGTGGCCCGGCGAACCGGGATGGCAGGCTGGTCCGCAATGACATTGACCATGAACAGGATTGCCTGGGAAAAATCGCGGCCTGGAAGATGCGCTGATCCGCCGGAAAAGGAAATGCGACGGAGAGCCAGCGGCACTCCGTCGCATTGGCTCCGGTCGGCTATTCCACCCAGGACTGGCTGACAATCCAGTAGAATTGCGGGCTGAAGGTGAAGTTCTTCAGCCTGGAAGAGATCACATCGACGCGCTTTGGCGTGAACAGGACAGCGACCGGAGCCTTGTCCGTCACAGCCTTGTCGATGGCGGTCCAGAGTGTCGCGCCCTTGGCCGGATCGGCGATGGTGGCTGCCTCTGCCTCGTCCATCGATGCGTCGATCGACTTGTCGCAGAGCCCCGAAATATTGACCGAGGCGTCGGAGCCCGGCGTAAACGAGGCACAGCTGAACAAGACCTGCAGGAAATTCGATGGCGCCGGGTAATCCTGGAACCATTGCGAGATCGAAATCTGCACCTTGTTATTGGTGTTCTGGATGTAGGTGAACTGTATGTTCTGCGAGATCGGCTTGACCGACGTCTTGTAGCCAAGCTGGTTGAGCACATCCTGCAGGTAGACGCCGATCGCCTTGGAGACCGTGGTGTCCTCGGTGATGATCGTCACCTCCTGACCTGCGGTTCCCGATTCAGCGACCAATTGCTTGGCCTTGTCCATATCCGGTGCTGACCACTTCTCGCCCGGATTGGCGGTGAACGGGCAATAGGCCGCAAATGACGGGAAGCCCGGCGGCAGGATCTGGCAGGCCGGCTGCGCCAGATTGCTGCCGCCGAACAGCTTGACGATCGCGGCGCGGTCGATCGCGAAGTTCACTGCCTGGCGAACGCGGATGTCGTTGAACGGCGCCAGATTGGTGTTCATCGGCGCATACCACATTGCCGTCAGCGGGTGAACCGTGACCTGCGCGGCATATTTGGTGCCGAGTTCGGCGAGACGGTCGGACGGCGGTGGGTCGAACATCCAGTCCGCCTGGCCATTCTCGACCGCCGTCACCGCCGCCTCGTCGGTAAGGCCGAATTCGTAGTCGATCTCGTCCGGATATCCGGCCGGCTGCGCTTCCTTGCTCCATTCCTTGAAATGAGGGTTGCGCACAATCTTCATCAGCTTGTTGGGGTCGTAGCTGGCGATCATGTACGGTCCGGTACCCGGGATCGGATCGGTGCCGGCGTCCTTCAGCGGCGCGCTCGCCGGCAGGATCGACGCGTGTGGAACGGCCAGCTTCTGCAGGAACTCGGCATCCGGCTGGACCAGGTTGAAGGTAATGCTTCCGGCCGCATCGTCGACCGACAGGCCACCTTCGAGGGTGCATGCAGCGGGGGCCTTCAAGCACGCATCCGCGCCGACGATGCCTTTGTAGAAGGTCCCGGCCGTCGGCCCGCTGATCTTGAAGATGCGTTGGAACGAAGCCACCACGTCCTTCGTGGTGACATCCGAGCCATCCGCGAATTTGATGCCCGTGCGCAGCTTGAAGACGTAGGTCTTGCCGCCGTTCTCGACCTGCGGGAGGCTTTCCGCCAGGTCCGCGACGACTTCGAAGCCGGTCTTGTCCCCGGCCTTCTTGTAGGTCACCAGGCCATCGTAGAGGACATAATTGATCTGGAAATACTGCAGCGTGTAGTTGATGTGCGGATCGGCGGTGCCTGCCGCGGCATTGGCCAGCAGTCGGAGTGTGCCGCCTGGCTTGCCCTCGGTGGCCAAGGCACTGCTTGCCGGCGACATCATGGCCACGACGAGCAGAGCCAGGCAGGGTATCAACGCTGCAAATGCTTTTTGGGGTCGCATATTTGTTCCCTCATGGAGGCGTGTCGGCTTTTGCCGCGCTGAACCCGGTCGATCGACCATTGCGCGGCTGAAACAGTCTGGGTTTGCGAACGGTGTCCGCTACTTGGCCCAATCGCAAAAGACTACGGCGAGCGAAGCCGGACGGGATAGCTATTAAGATAGATAGGGTCGGACAGGCTTATCCCGCCTATTTGTTGAGCAGCCGGCCGACATGGCTATTTGACAAGCAATCATCAGCGGGTAAGCTTGCCCGATGCAAAGCCTTCCAGGCGATCTAGAGAGCCGGTTCCAAACCGGAATGAGCATCGACGCTGCCATGGCGGTGGCAACGGAGGTGCTGGAGCCCATCGGTTTCACCGCATTCATCTACGACTATACGCCCGTGCCGGTCAGTCACAAGGGCGAGCTTATCACGCCGTCGCTGATGGCTCTGCGCAACGTGCCGCGCGACATGCAGGATCTCTGGTGCAAGGGCGGATATTATCAGCTTGACCCGGTGCAGGAGGCCGCGCTCACCGTATCGAGACCGTTTCTCTGGTCGCACAGCGGCGTTCAGAGCACCGTCATGCAGCGCGTGCTCCAGTCCAAGCACGATCCTGTGGTCAGCTATTTGCTTGACACCAGGATGACCTGCGGCGTCACCGTACCCATTCGCCTTGCCGGCGGCGATCTCGCCACCTTCACCGCGATCCGTGCCGATCCGGAGGCCGGGTTCGAGCTCGAAGCCAGACCCTTGATCGCCGAGATCGGAGATCTGGGTCATCTGCTGCATGACTCCGCCTACACCGGTTTCGACGCCGGAATCCGCACCTGCCAACATGTCCATCTGACGTCGCGCGAACGTCAGTGCCTGCGCCTGGCCGCTGCCGGACTGACGGCCAAGCAGGTCGCGCGTGAGATTGGCCGCGCGGTGCCTACCGCAACGCTGCACCTCAACGCGGCGACGCGAAAGCTTGGCGCGCGCAACCGCTTCCATGCCATCGCGCTCGCCGCCCATTACCGGCTGCTCGAACCGGAGCATTGAGGCTCGCGACCTGCGGGCGATCGGCCTTGCCTCGGGCAAACCCATAACCGGCGAACCTATAAATAGTGCTAGCTGTAAATGCGCTGGGCCGCTTAGTACCGTCGGCCGCACACAAGGCTTGGGAGGGGTGCACCAAAGTGGCTCCTGCCGCGCCATGATGCGGAGCTTGGACTGTGACGGCACATGCGATCACCGAAGGATTTAGCGACTACAAGGGCTATCGCACCTGGTACCGTGTGACCGGGGACCTCGGGTCGGGCAAGCTGCCCCTGGTCGTCGCTCATGGTGGACCGGGCTGCACCCACGACTATGTGGACTCATTCAAGGAGCTTGCCGGAACCGGGCGAGCCGTCATCCACTACGATCAGATCGGCAACGGCAAATCGACCCATCTGCCGGACAAGGGCGGCGACTTCTGGACCGTCGATTTCTTCCTGGGCGAACTCGATGCGTTGCTCGCCCATCTCAGCATTGCCGGCCATTATGCCCTGCTCGGCCAGTCCTGGGGCGGCATACTCTCGGCCGAGCACGCCGTGCGCCGCCCTGAGGGGCTCAAGGCATTGATCCTGGCCAATTCGCTGGCCTCGATGGCGCTGTGGGTGGAAGGAGCCCGGCAATTGCGCACCGAGTTGCCAGCCGATGTGCAAAGTGCGCTCGACCGGCACGAAGCGGCGGGAACCACCGATCACCCCGAATATGTTGCGGCGACGAAGGCTTTCTACGACCGTCATGTCTGTCGCGTCGTTCCGATGCCGCCAGAGGTCGCCCGGACATTTGCGGCAATCGAGGAAGATCCGACCGTCTATCACACCATGAACGGTCCCAATGAGTTCCACGTCATCGGCACGATGCGGAACTGGACCATCGTCGACCGCCTGCATCGGATCGAGGCGCCGACCCTGGTTTTCCGCGGCTTCTACGACGAAGCGACCGAGGCCTGCGTCCAGCCCTTTCTGGATCTTATCCCGTACGTTGAAGGCCTGGTCTTCGCGAATTCCAGCCACATGCCGCATGTGGAGGAAAAGCACGACTGCCTCAGCGCCGTCGGGCGCTTCCTGGCCAAATACGATTGACGTTCCAGCACCAGGCCTTCTGTTCCAACGGATCGTCGACACGACGCAGTCGTCGTGAGGCAGGTTCAGAAAACCTCGAACCGTCCCATTTCTCCGCCGACGCACATTGCTATGCCTCGGTGATGGCGACGCCACGCTATGTGGATGTCCCGCAAAGGCCTGCAGGGTCGTCCGATGAGGCCAAATCACGGGCAGAATGCCAGATCACGGACAGCATAAAGGAGCCCATTCGAGCGCCTTTTCCATTGCCCGCGGAGGCGGAGGCCTAACGTTGCGGCGCAGATTGGCATGTCGCCGGCATGGCCGCAATCAGCCTGCCTTCCCCTGAACTGGCATCCCGTCGCTGAAAAACCTGACGGATACGGAGGACCAAGTTGCCGGTGGGTACGGAAAGTATCGGACCCAAAGTTTCGCCAAGCAGTTGCAACCGAATTCATTAGCCGGCGTTAAAGTGCGGGTGATCTAGCGGGGCATGGGGAGGCTTTCATGCAGACGTATCTCGTCGAGCGTATGGACGGCGACGATGTTATCTCGGTGCGCGTTGTCAACGCGCCGAGTCCGTTCAGAGCCGCAGCTATGATGACGGGCGGGCGTATTACCTTCCGAACGTGGGAAAAGGATTGGATCCGCGTGACCGACGAAAATCGGGGACAGATCTATGCCTATTGTTTCGTCCCCGGCAGCTATTCCGACACCGAAGCATCGCCGGTATCGTCCGGAAGAACCACCGAATAGGCAATATGCCTGAATAGCGGCAATTCCATCTTCGACCCCACCTTGGTCTTCGAGTCCGCCTTGGCATGTGTCCGTGTCATGCGCACCACAACAGCCAGCGAGCCCGGCATGATTGGCTCGGCCGGCGGCTTGCGAAACAGGCGAAGTGACTAACCAAGCGCGTCCTTGAGGGAAGATCAGGGCATCATCAGAATGATCGATGAAAAGATTGGGGCGGGGGGCGATAAGTGACCCTAATCTTAGCGTAGGCAACTCATGTCTTCGGCATATTTGGGATCAGAAGTCGCGGATCAGGATCTAGCGGTGGATTGTCAGACAACGACCTCGGATAATTGGTCAAGTGTCCCACAATACGCACTGGATCAGGGTGGTCCCGTACTGCGCCCATTTCAAAGATTGGGCGTCGATTTTACCAACATTGCGGCCTTCGATCACCTGAGAAATGTCGTCCGCCAGTACCCCGACAAGCTTGCAATCAGCGACGGCGCCAATCGTCTGACCTATTCCCAGCTCCTCCGGTCAGTCGAGACGCTGTCCCACCAGATCGCGGCGACCGTCCCAGACGGACAGGCGATAGGGATTCTTCAGGCCAACTCGGCCTGGTATCCCATTGCCATGCTGGCAAGCATGACGGCTGGGCGGCCTTCGGTGCCACTCAACGCGCGAGATCCTAGCTCGCGTATCCTTGAAATCGTGGCCGGGGCGCGGCTCTCAGCTGTCCTGGGCGAGGGCAATGTCCGACCCGATGGATTGCCCCACCTGGTCAGTTGGATCGATGTGTCGACCAGTGCGGCCTCGCAGGCTGGGCAAGTGCCTCGTTCTTATTCCGTCTCGGTCGATGCGCCCGCCATCGTGCTTTATACGTCAGGGAGTACGGGCCGGCCCAAAGGCATCGTTAACAGCCAGCGCAGCTTGCTGTGCCGGGTCCAGCAATATGTCGATGCGTGCCACATCAACTCGGATGATGTTTTCCTGCCATTGACCGGACCCGCCACAATCGCCGGGTGCCGGGAGATTCTTGCTGCTCTTCTCACCGGCGCCACCTTGCATCTGGTCGAAGTCGAAGCGGTCGGCCTGCGCGCCGTTCAACGCCTGGTGCGATCCGAAGACGTGACAATCACCTATCTGGTGCCGGCACTGCTTCGCGCGCTTATGGCAGACGGACCTGCAGAAGCGTTCCATTCACTCAGAGTCGCCCGGATCGGTGGCGAGAAGGTGCCCTGGACCGACATCGCCCTGCTGCGCAAGGCCGTCTCCGATACGTGCCTTATCCAGATCGGTTACTCGTCAACCGAGACCACCGGCTCGCAATGGTTCCTGCCGCGAGACTGGCCAGAGCATGGAGATTCGGTTCCAGTTGGCTGGCTGCTGCCTGGAATCACCTTCGCAATTGTCGACGAAGCGGGCCGCCGCGTTCAACCGGGCCGCAGCGGAGAGCTTCTGATCAGGAGCCCGTATGTCTTGCTTGGCCATTGGGAGGACGGGGCGGTTGTGCCGGCAACATCAGACCCGCACGATCCAGGCCTTCGGATTTTCGCGACAGGTGACCTCGTTCGACTTGATGATCAAGGCCTACTGCACATCGTCGGTCGCAAGGGGCGCCAGGTAAAAATCAACGGTCGACGCGTCGAGCCAGCCGAACTCGAACGGGTGCTGCGTTGTGCACCCTCTGTCGCGGATGCCGTGGCAATCGTGACGGCCGCGAATGAGCTTGTCGCCTTTGCTGTTCCTCGGCGCTCGGCCGAAGCGACCTTTTCGGACGAGCTTCGCCAGCTTGTCAGGACCAATCTGCCGCCGCCGCTGCGTCCCTTGCGGTTGCACACGATCGCCGAGATTCCGCGTCTGCCGAGCGGCAAAGTCGACATCACGACACTTGCAGAGATGGATCTTTCAGCCAGAGAGACAGCGGCGACCGCGCGTCCGCTCGAGCCGCGAGGCAAGCTGACCGCGCAGCAGGTTGTCCAGCGGGCATGGACCAGCATTCTCAATACGCGCGTGGCGGCAGGACGCTGGGATGACGCCGGAGGAGATTCGCTGAAGCTGCTGCACTGCGTCATGGAAATCGAAAGCGCCATCGGGCAGGAACTCGGCCTTGAGGCCTTCACCGTCGGGATGAGCCTGGAGCAAATGGTCAAGGCGGTCGTGTCCGCCCAGGCAGGCGATCAAAGCGCGCGCGCCCAGAAGCACGACCCTCCCATTCTTTTTCTGTTCCCGGGGTCCGTCGGCTATGGCCCGAGCCTTGCAGCCTTTGCAGCAGCGATGGGCAAGGTGACCCGCGTTGCCCCGATCAGGTATCCGGCCCTGGCTATGATACTGCGCGGACAAGACAGCCTCGCCGATATGGCCGACGCCGCCGTCGACCAGATCCGCCGCGCCCAACCCTCGGGCCATGTACGACTTCTCGGCCATTCGCTCGGCGGCGCTGTTGCCTTCGAAGTTGCGGCGCGGCTGCTGGCAGCGGGGCGAACCGTAAAGTTCCTCGGCATCCTCGACACCAGCCTCGTCGGGGAGCGAAGCGCCCGCTGGGAGACGTTTACGCGCACATTCAATCGAATCCGAACCAACCGCGTGTCCGCTTACCGGATGGCATGCCGCGCCCTCGCGAAAGTCGCCGTGGCAATGAAGCGCGAGGCACAACTGGTCCAGTTTCTCGACCGCTTCGCTCAAGGACAGTTCAACGCGACGAGCTTTAGAACCAAACTGGAACTGCAAGAGGTTTTGCGCGCGCAAGCCTTCTTCCAGTGGGTGGCCGAGCCAAAGCCGGCTCTGCCGATCACAGGCACCCTGTTCCGCTGTGCTCGACCCGGAATGCCTCTGGCAATCGGCTGGGATAGCGTCTTCGCCCATCTGGACGTGATTCCGATCGTCGGCAGCCACATCGATCTGGTTGTAGAGCCTCACCTTACCACCAATCGTCCCCTTATCGAGAAAGCGGTGGCGAAAACCTATTCGCCAATCGAGTCTCGCAAACTGGAGTACAAGCCATCGACCTGATCTCAACATTCGGCAAAGACGCCCTGGTGCTCGACGCTGGCGCGGAAGTCGATCGCATCGTCCAGATCTTGCGCCAGCAGGTCTTCGGCACGCTGCGACGTCGAGGGGTGGTTGTCGGCCTCTCAGGCGGCATCGACAGCTCCGTCGTTGCGGCGTTGTGTGTTCGCGCCTTTGGGAAAGGCAAGGTCCTCGGGATATTCATGCCGGAGCGCCATTCCTCCGGCGACTCACTGAGGCTCGGCCGCATTGTCGCCGCACACCTTGGTATCGAAACGATCCTGGAGGATATAACGCCGGCCCTGGAAGCGATCGGCGCCTATAGACGGCAGACCGAAGCAATCCAGACCGTCGTTCCCGAATATGGGGACGGCTGGAAATGCAAGCTGGTGCTCGCCTCGGTTCTCGAGAGCAACGGTCTCAACATCACGCGCCTCACGGTTCAGGACCCCGAGGGCAGGACCGACACGGTGCGCCTGCCGTCGGCGGCCTATCTGCAGATCGTCGCTGCAACCAACTACAAGCAGCGCCTGCGCAAGATGACCGAATACTACCATGCCGACCGCCTCAACTACGCGGTAGCGGGCACGCCGAACCGCCTGGAGTACGATCAGGGCTTCTTCGTCAAGCAGGGCGACGGAATTGCCGACCTGATGCCAATCGTCCACCTCTACAAGACCCAGGTCTACCAGTTGGCCGAATATCTTGGGGTGGAGGAAGAGGTCCGGCGCAGACCGCCCACCACAGACACCTTCTCGATGGCGCAGAGTCAGGAGGAGTTCTACTTCGCGCTTCCTTATTATCTGATGGATCTGTGCCTCTACGGCTTGAACCATGGGATCGCCGACGAAGACGTCGCCGAGGCAACCGGCCTCACCGTGATGCAGGTCCAGAAGGTTTTCAAGGATATCGACAGCAAGCGGCGCGCCGCACGTTATCTTCACGCGCGGCCGTTGGTGTCCTCTTCAATGGGCGAGGGCTAGGCGATGTGCGGCATCGCCGGAATTGTGTCGCTGAGCGCCGCAGCGGCGCCCCCTTCCCGCGATGCGCTGATACGCATGGCGGGCGCGCTGGCGCATCGCGGCCCGGACGAACGCGGCCTTTACCGGGACAGACGTGCGGGATTGGCGCATGCCCGCCTGTCCGTCATCGATCTCGCAAGCGGCCAGCAGCCACTCGCCGGCGCGGGCGACACAATGTGGATCGTCTTCAACGGCGAAATCTTCAATTACGTCGAGCTGCGACAAGACCTGGTCGCGCTCGGTTATCGCTTTCGCACACGCAGCGACACCGAGGTCATCGTCCATGCCTATCATGCCTGGGGCGAGGCCGCCTTCGAGCGAATGAATGGGCAGTGGGCAGTCGCCATCTGGGACTCCGTGGCAGGTCGTCTCGTCTTGTCGCGGGATCGGTTCGGCATCTGCCCGCTGCACTTTTGCGAGCATGGCGGACGGCTTTACTTCGCCAGCGAGGTGAAGGCCATTTTCGCGGCCGATGCGGATATACCCCGCGCCTTCGATCCAGCCGGCATCGATCAGACTTTCACACTCTGGACTGTCGCGCCGCCACAAGGCGTGTTTGGAGGAGTAAGCGAACTCACGCCGGGGCATGTCCGCATTTATGACAGCGGCGTCGTCCGGGAGCGGGCTTTTTGGAAGCCTGACTATCCAGAGGTTGACGGACCCGGCGATGATGAATTCACCGGCTCGCTTGATGACGCGGTGGAGGAAGTGCGCAGCGCCCTGGAAGCCGCGACGGCGCTCAGGATAGTACGCGCCGACGTGCCGGTCGGCTGCTATTTGTCCGGCGGGCTCGACAGCTCGCTGGTCGCCACGCTGGGGAGACGCTTCGCGGGCGAGCGCTTCCAGACTTTCTCGCTGCGTTTTGCCGACGCCGAGTATGATGAGACGCATTTCCAGCGCCTGGTTGCCGGCGTGGCCGGCAGTGACCATCATGAGGTGGTTGTTTCGCGCAGCGATATCGCTGGCATCTTCCCTGAGGTGATCTACCACACCGAGCGGCCAATCCTCAGGACCGCGCCGGCGCCGCTGTTCCTGCTCTCGAGACTGGTGCGCCAGCACGGCATCAAGGTCGTGCTGACCGGCGAAGGGGCCGACGAAATGTTCGCCGGCTACGATTTGTTCCGCGAGGGCAAGGTCCGCCGCTTCTGGGGACGCCAGCCCGCCTCGACGCGACGCTCGCGGCTGCTGGAGCGCCTCTATCCCTATCTCAGCCGCTCGCCGGTGCAGCAGCAGGCGATGGCACGCCAGTTCTTCGGGCGCGACATCCACGCCTGTGACGCGCCTGGTTTTGCGCATGGCACGCGCTGGCGTACCACAAGCGCCATCAAGCGGCTGTTTTCGGCAGACATGCGCGCCCAAACGGAGCGCCGCAACGCCGTGTCCGAGCTGCTTGCCCGCCTGCCGCCGGAGTTTTCGCGATGGGGCTCTCTTGCGCAGGACCAGTATATAGAGATTCAGACGCTGATGTCGGGATACCTGCTTTCCTCACAAGGGGACAGAATGCTGATGGCTCATTCCGTCGAGGGGCGCTTCCCGTTCCTCGATCATGAACTCGTGAGACTCGCGAATTCGCTTCCTGCCGCCTACAAGCTGCGCGTGCTCGATGAAAAGCATGTGCTGAAGCGCGTAGCGCAACCGATCGTGCCGTCGGAAATCGTCACCCGCAAGAAGCAGCCTTACCGGGCCCCCAACGCGCTTTGCTTTGTCGCAGATGGCGCTCCGGCCTACATTCGCGAAGCACTTTCGGAGGCGGCGCTGCGCGAAGCGAACGTCTTCGATCCCAAGTCGGTTACCCGGCTCCTGAACAAGTGCCAGGCCAGCGCCGGCGACGGCGACCTGTCCAACTCCGACAATATGGCGCTGGTCGGGGTGCTGTCGACGCAGCTTCTTCATCGGCAATTTATCGCGAGCCGTCCAAGTGGGGCTCGCACGCTCAAGCTCAGCATCGATATCGACCGCGAACACCGCGAAGAGGTGCTCGCATGATGCATGGCGCCGTACCGCTCCTGCGCGACTATCTCACCCACTCTGCCAGCCGGCTCGGCGAGAAGGTGGCCCTGGTGTGCGGCAATCAACGTGTCACCTATGGCGATCTCGATATGCGTTCGAACGCCATAGCGCACCATTTGACCGATGCCGGAATTGCGCGTGGCGATCGCGTGGTGGTCTTCGCCGACAACACTGTCGAGGCCGTCATTGCGTTCTGGGCGGTGCTCAAGGCCAACGCCGTGGTGTGCATCGTCAATCCGCTCACCAAAAGCGACAAGCTTGATTATCTGCTCAACGATTGCCGCCCGACGGCACTGATCACCGACAAACACCTGCACTCGATTTTCAGGGAGCCGGCGCGGAATTGCCCATCGTTGCGCCGCATGATCGTCTCCGGGCCGATCGAACACAGCGACCTGCAAGAATTGCCGCATGCTGTGCGCTGGGACGCCGCGGTCGCGGCAGCCCGCAGCACGCCGCCCGCGCGCCGCTGCATCGACATCGATCTCGCTGCGATCATTTATACGTCCGGCTCGACGGGCGAGCCCAAGGGCGTGATGCTGACGCATCGAAACATGATCGCCGCGTGCGCCTCGATTTCCTCATACCTGGCGCTTGCCGAAGACGAGGTGATCCTCAATGTCCTGCCGCTCGCCTTCGACTACGGTCTTTACCAGATGATCATGGCATTCGGCGCGGGCGCCCGGCTGGTGCTTGAGCGCTCGTTCGCCTTCCCGGCGCAGATCCTTGGGCTGATCAAGCAAGAAAGGGTGACGGGTTTTCCCGGCGTACCGACCATCTTCGCCGCACTCGGGGAGCTCAGGTCTCTCAGGGATCAGGATTTTTCGAGTATCCGCTACGTCACGAACACTGCGGCCGCCCTGCCGCTCAAGCACATTCTCCTGCTGCAGGAGCTGTTTTCTGGCGCCCGCATTTATTCGATGTACGGCCTTACCGAATGCAAGCGTTGCACCTACCTGCCGCCGGAGGATCTGGAGCGAAAGCCGTCGAGCGTCGGGATCGCCATCCCCAATACGGAAATGTGGATTGTCGACGAGCATGACAGGCGGGTCGGCCCCGGCATCGTTGGTCAGCTCGTCATCCGCGGAGCGACGGTGATGAAGGGCTATTGGGGCAAGCCGGAGGCGACAGCCAGGAAGCTCAAGCCCGGCCCGCTGCCGGGTGAGCAGGTCCTATACACCGGCGACTACTGCCGGATGGACGCCGAGGGCTATCTCTACTTCGTCGGTCGCGGCGACGAGATCATAAAATCGCGCGGAGAGAAGATAGCGCCGAAGGAGGTGGAAAACGTGTTGATGAACATTGCGGGCGTACGGGAAGCCGCGGTCATCGGCGTTCCGGACGAGCTGCTCGGGCAAGCAGTGAAGGCATTTGTCGTGATGGAGCAGGGAAGCATGATCGGTGAAAAGCAGTTGCAGAAAGAGTGCCAGAGACGGCTGGAAAACTTCATGGTTCCGAAGTCCATCGTCATCGTACCCAGTCTGCCGATGACCGACACGGGTAAGCTCAAAAAAACGGCCCTGTCATGAGTCGGTACCAGGGCGAAGTTGATCAGCATTCATCTTTTGTACCGGAGGCGAAATCAATGTTATCTACCAAGGATAGAACCGATACCTGCAGCGAACAAATTCGCGCTTTCCTGGCTTCGAATTTCTATATAGCCGATCCCGAGAGCCTGGAGAGCGACACCTCGCTACTCGACCAGGGCATCGTGGACTCGACGGGTGTGCTCGAGGTTATCGGCTTCATCGAGGAGACCTTCGGCATCACGGTCGAAGACAGCGAGCTGCTGCCGGAGAATCTCGATTCCATCGAGGGAATTGCGCAATACGTCATGCGCAAGAGAAACTGACGCAAGAGAAACTGATCGCCGAAATCTCGCGCAACTCTGTTTCAACTTCCCGGCCGTTTCTAGCCGCGACAGCGCGTCTACCTGCCGCGGCTGCGATGCTTACGCCTGCGCCCTCGTATGTCCCACAACCACCCTGCCCTCACCGGCCTGGTTGGTGACTGCCCGGATACCCTCATAGGCCTTGGAACGCTCGAGCAAACTCATGACCTGCCGGTCCTGGCCAAGCCCCACCTCGAAAAGCAGGATGCCTCCGCGCCGCAAATAGCGCGGCGCCTCCTTGAGCACCCGCATGTGGATGCTCAGGCCGTAGGGGCCGGCTGCGAATGCTTCACGCGGCTCGAGCTCGACCAGATGCGAACGGTCGCCCTCGAGCCGTTTTTCCGAAATGTAGGGCGGGTTGCAAACGATCACGTCGATCGTGCCGTCGAGCTCCAAGCCTGAGAAGGCGCTGAACAAGTCGCCCTGAAGCACCGTTACCCGGTCCTCGATTTCAAGATGGATGACGTTGCGGCGCGCGACCTCCACGCATCCGTCGGTAAGATCGCTTGCCCACACGCGCGCGGTGGGAGCGTGGTGCGCGATGGCGCACGCCAGATTGCCCGCCCCACAGCACATGTCGACAACGCGAGGCACCGGCAGGTTCAGTTGGCTCAGGACATCGAGAGCGGCCTTGCCGAGCAGTTCCGTTTCCGGCCGAGGAACAAGCGCACCGGGCGAGACCAGCAACTGCAATCCCATGAAGGTGCTGCGCCCCCTGCCGTAGGCATCGGCAACATTGATCTCTTCGCTCACGACACTCGCCTCCCCGATTTAGCCGGCGTTGGTGGCCGACAATTGCGTACCGATGAAGTGTATCTCAAAACCGTTTAACTCTCGATCGACAAAATCAAAACCGATCCCTCCCCAGACGCTTCGAAGCCTTGATGCTACAAAGATGACCATAAGCTTCTGCGCCGTGTCATGATTAGGAATATCTCCTTACTCGACCCGGTTATCCCCAGCCTGGCGAGCCGGTTGCCGAATTCTGAGCCTGGCGTCACGATTTTGCTACATTTTAATCAAAGAAGGCACGTATGTAAGCAATTCGTAATGTTCCAGCAGCGGGGCGGGGCTGCTGCTTCCCGGAAGGTTAAAGTTTGTCCCTCATCGAAAGAATCGACGAGATTGCGCGGCAATTTCGCGTCAACGAGCGCACATCATGAAGTCGACCAAAGGGCGCTCGCTCGATCTCCGCTCCGCAATGTTCGGCTGTGTGCACGGCCTCGTCGGCGTAGGCGTTTTCTCGGCATTGATAAATATCCTCGCCTTGACCGGCTCCGTCTACATGCTCCAGGTCTATGACCGCGTGCTGCCTTCGCAGAGCGTGCCGACTCTTGTCGGATTTACAGTCGGGATGCTGGGACTTTACGCGGCCTATGGGCTCCTCGATTTCGTGAGGCTTCGCCTGTTGGTCCGCATCGGCAGCCGCCTGCATAGAAATCTGCAGCAAAAAGCGTTCGCAGCCTCGCTTTCCCTGCCCCTCGTCGCCGGGCCGGATGCGAACCGGGTACATCCGCTTCGTGATCTGGACCAGCTACGTGGCTTTCTTTCCGGGCTCGGGCCGACAGTCTTATTCGACGCTCCCTGGATACCATTTTATATGGTGGTCATCTATCTGCTGCACCCCGCGCTTGGCGTGCTGGCAACGCTCGGCGCATGTGCCGTTGTGTTTTTGACGGTGGTTGCCGAGATCATCGGCCGCAAACCTGCGGCTCGTGCATCTGAGACACTCGTAGCGCAGCGGCTTCTGGCCGACTCCGGCCGCCGCAACGCAGAGGTTGTTCAGGCGATGGGCCTTTCCGCCCCGCTTAGCCGGCGCTGGAACGAGGTCAGTCATCTTTATCTGAAGAACCAGGAACGGCTCTCCGACGTCGTCGGCGCAGCAAGCTCACTGTCGAAGACGCTCCGAATGGCCCTGCAATCATGTGTGCTAGGGCTTGGTGCCTACCTTGTGATCGGCGGCGAGGCCTCGCCTGGCGTGATCATTGCATCGTCCATATTGCTGGGCCGCTCGCTGGCGCCGGTCGATGTGGCGATCGCAAACTGGAGAGGGTTTCTGGCAACCCGCAAAAGCTATACCGAGCTGTCGGCAGCCCTGGATGCTTTTGATAGCCAGCAAGAGCCAATGGAACTGCCCGGCCCGAAGGCTGAGCTTGCGGTCGAGGAATTGACCGTCGCGCCACCAAGCCTGCAGAAGCCCACCATCTTCAATGTAAGCTTCCGCTTGGCGAGAGGCGCAGGGTTGGCTGTCGTCGGCCCGAGCGGCTCCGGCAAGACCACGCTCGTGCGCGCTTTGGTCGGGGCATGGAAGCCGCTTCGTGGCACGGTAAGATTGGACGGCGCCTCGCTCGATCAGTGGAATTCAGAACTGCTCGGCATTCATATTGGCTACCTTCCGCAGGACGTTGAGCTGTTCGACGGGACGATCGCCGACAACATTTCGAGGTTCGGCGGCAAGCGCGACGCAAAAGGCGTGCTGGCAGCTGCCAAGGCTGCGGGCGTGGACAAGATGATCATGCGTCTTCCGCAGGGTTTTCAAACACGCATCGGAGAAGGCGGCGCGGCCCTTTCGGCTGGGCAGAGGCAGCTCGTCGGGCTTGCCAGGGCACTTTACGGCGATCCATTCCTCGTCGTTCTTGACGAACCAAATTCCAATCTGGATGCAGACGGTGATGCTGCTTTGGCCGGCGCAATCCTGGCAGTGCGTCAGCGCGGCGGTATCGTGATCGTCGTTGCGCATCGCCCCTCCGCTCTCGTCAACATCGATCAGGTACTCGTCCTGTCGAACGGGATGCTCCATTCGTTCGGCTCGCGCGAAGACGTTCTGGCAAATGTGATCCGGCCCTTCCCGCGCCCGGACAAGCCAAGCATTGTCGTTCCGCTGCAGCACGGTGCAAGCGGGCATGCGTGAGGTATTGCTTAGTGTCTAACGTGACCATGTCGTCATATGCTGCGGTTGGCGGCGAAGGCCAGCCGACCGGGGAGAAGCCGGAGCCGGATGGGATTCGAGCCAATCCACCCTGGGGTACTCTGGTCCGGAGCCTAGCAGCACATTGTAGTTCCGCCGCACAAAGGTGCAGCCGGGCATATGCGAGGTATCGCTCTGCTGTTGCCGTGTCGTCATACGTCGCAGCCGGTGGCGAAAGCCGTTCGTTGGAGACGAAGCCAGAGCCGGATGGCATCCGGGCCAATCTGCTCTTGGGCCTGGCAACCAGCTTGCTGTTGATCTTTGGCGGAGGGCTCTGGTTGGGATTGACCAAGATTGCCGGCGCGGTGATTGCGCCCGCAACCGTGGTGGTCGAAAGCAACATTAAAAAAGTCCAGCATCAAACCGGCGGCACCATCGGCGGAATCTTCGCGCAGGACGGCGATCATGTGAAGGCCGGCGATGTGTTGGTCAGGCTGGACAACACATTGACCCGAGCAAACCTGCAGATAATCACCGAGGACCTCAATCGCGCCACCATTCGTCTGGCCCGACTGGAGGCCGAGCGCCAGGGTCTGCCGGAAATGCAGATCCCGCCCGACCTTCGCGCTCAAATGGGCGACCCGCAAGTGGTGGCACTTGTCAGTGGCGAGCGTGCCTTGTTTGAAAGCCGTGCTGCGGCGCTGGCTGGCCAGAAGGCACAATTACAAAGCCGCGCGAAGCAGCTGGAACGTCAGATCGATGGCCTCAAATCGCAGCAGTCTGCAACGGACGAGTCTCTGGATCTGCTGACCAAGAACCTTGCCGATGTCGCATCTCTCTACGCAAAGAAGTTGGTGTCCAAGGAGAGGTTGAGCAATGTCAGCCTGGACAAGACCCGGGCTCGCGGCGAATCGGGACGCCTTGTCGCAGCGATAGCAGAGGTACAAGCTCACATCAGTGAAACGGACCTGCAGGTGCTTCAGCTCGACGAACAAATGCGGAGCGACGTGACCAACGAACTTCGCGAAACGGAAGCCAAGCAGACCGAGCTCAGTGAGCGCAAGGTGGTGGCCGAAGACGAACTCAGCCGGACAGACATTCGTGCCCCGCAATCGGGCACAGTACAAGAATCCTCGGTCCATACCGTAGGAGGCGTGATTGGCGCAGGAGAGGTGCTCATGATGATTGTGCCCGATTCCGACAACCTTGTCGTCGACGCTTCCATTCCTCCGTCGCGTATCGATGAGATTCATCCCGGACAGCAGGTGTCGATCCGCTTTCCAGCGTTCGACGCCGGCACCACACCTGCTTGCGAAGGCTCGGTCAAGCGCGTCTCAGCGGATCTGATCAAGGATCAGCAACGCCAGCTTTCCTTTTTTTCGGCGCGCATCGACGTCGAGAATGAAGCGACGTGCCTGACAGGAGAGAAAATACTCAAACCGGGCATGCCCGCCGAAGTCCACATAAGAACCGACGAGCGCAGTGTCTGGTCCTACTTGATGAAGCCCCTTACCGACCAGTTTTCCAGGGCCTTCAGGCAATAAAGCGGTTGCGAAACGCGGCCCGATCTATCGGGTCGCCGCATTTTCGAGAGCGCTGCTGAATCTGACCTCGATCGTGTCTCCCGGCATGACCTCGGTGTCTTCTTGGGCAAGCTGTTTTCGCCATTCTTCGCCGACCTTGCGAATGATCGTGACCTCGGCCTGGACCTTCTCGCCGGCAACCGGCAACGGCAGTGCGGCAGCTCCCGTGGGCTGCAACTTTTGGCTGGCGGCGCGAAGCCTTGCGCTAACGTCGGCAAGGCGCACGTTGGTATCCTTCAACTCGATCAGCAGACCCATCCTTCTTTGGTTGTCATTGCGTTCGTGCTGTCTGGCAAAATCGTCCTGCTGACGTCGTGCTCTCATAAGCTCAACCGACGTTTCGAGTGCCCGGCTGGAAGAGAGAACCAAAGCGCGCCGAACGTCGGCGAGCCGGTTGTTGGTGAGATTTCCGGACTCAAACGCTTTCCTTACGCGCGCCAGATCGTCTTCGTCCGCCTTCACCCCATCCGCTTCGGCCTGCTCGCGTTTGAGCAAGGTCTCGGTTTGTGCGGCGGCATCCTTGCCGCTTTTATCCAGAAAGCCCTGCTCTTGCTGGAAGTTGTCCAACGAGAGCTTCAGCCCTTCCGCTTCAGCCTGCGCGATCGCCGACGCAAAACTTGCCGGCAAGGGAGATCCTTGTGGTGGCTGCATGTCGAAAGTCGGTTTGTCCTGAAGTTCGGCGCGGATGCGGGCGCTATGAAAATAATCTCTCGTATATTCCCCCCAAAGCGACTCGTAATCGCGCCGCAGATCCACCGGATCTGGGCCAACCTGGTTTGCCCGGGACCGCAAAAGGCTGAAACCGCCTGACACGGCAATCGCCTGCCGCACGGTCATCAGCGGGCGGTAGGCCTGCTGTCCGGGAGTGAGCACGTCGCCGGTCACATAGATCGGTCTGTACTCCGCAACCACGGCGGTCACGTCTGTCGGCTTGATGACGATCATTTGCTCCCGCCCATCAGGCAGACGCTGGTGGAATATCTTGGTCGGCAAGATCGTCTGCATGCGCGTTTGCAGTTCAGCCGGAGTTAAGCCGCCCACCGAAACCATACCGACTTCGGGAAGCGCGATCGTGCCGTCCATCTGGACCACCGCACGTTGCGTTCGCTCCGGGATGGAGGCAATTCCAATCTCGACGGTGTCGCCGGCAGAAAGTCGATAGGCGACCCGCGGTTCCGCTGCAGCAGCCGTATCCATGGCAGCCAGCATGCCGAGCACGACAATAAGGATTCGATCAACGAGGACCATGGGCGACAATCTCCTTCTGGCTCGAATCCGGCGATACCGCGGCCGCAATCAACAGCGGAGCCAATCCTCCCGGGCGAAAGCTCATGTCATGTAACCCATTTCGTGTCGCACCCGGCCTTCGCTGAGGCGCCCTTGCCACCATCCGATGGTCCGCTCCAAGCCTTCGCGCAGGCTGGTCTGGGCACGCCATCCAGTCTTACTTTCGAGGAGCGAAGAATCGGCCAGCAAGGCACGCACCTCGGAATTCTGCGGCCGCAGGCGGCGCTCGTCCCGGTGGATTGGTTTCTTGCAGCCACTCAACTCGATCACCAGATCCAATATGTCCGAGATCGTCACAGCGCGCTGGCTTCCGGCGTTGTAGGCATGGCCAAATTCGAGCTCGGCCGAACCTGCGGTCAAAAACGCCGCCGCGGTGTCTTCCACGAAAGTAAGATCGCGGATCGGGCTTGTGTCTCCCACCATGATCGCCGGGCATTTTTTGTCGAGAGCCTGGCGTATAATGGTCGGTACGATGGCCCGCTCACTCTGGCGCGGGCCGTACGTATTGAAGGGCCGCATGATGACCACGGGGATGTCGAACGATCTGGCGTAGGACTCCGCCATCATGTCCGCGCCGATCTTGGATGCCGAATATGGTGACTGTCCCTGCAACGGGTGGGATTCGCTGATAGGCATTGTCAGCGCGGTGCCGTAAACCTCGCTTGTCGAAGTGTGCACTACACGCTCCGTCTCCCATTGGCGCGCCGCTTCGAGAACGTTGACCGTGCCCAGGATGTTGGTCTCCACATAGGACTGGGCAGCGGCATACGAATACGGGATAGCTATCAGTGCGGCGAGATGAAACACGACCGCCTGGCCACGCACGATCCGGTTAAGGAACGCGCTGTCGCGAACATCGCCGCGGACGAGATTCAACTGGCTTCGTATGGTGACGGGCAAATCGTCCAGCCAGCCGTGGCTGTCGAAGGAATTGTAGAGTGCCAGCGCGGTGACGTCGGCGCCGCTGCGGACGAGTGCTTCGGTGAGATGAGAACCGATGAACCCGTCGGCACCCGTAACCAGAACTTTCCTGCCCTTGTATGCCATGACCCAAGCGTTCCCCCTATGACGTGAGGCACTGACTTTGCAAATCCACGAGAGCGCGGATGTCCCACCTGCTCTCAAGGTCCAATCGGCGGCGGCGAAACCACGCCAAGCACCGCCAGCAAGCCGCGCACCATCCACACAACATCGGAGCCGATCGTGCGCTGCGGATAATAGGAAAGGTCGAGCCTGGCTTTGGCAGGAAACAGAACCTGGCGATAGAACAGTAGCGGGTCCACCGATCGCGGATAGAAACGGGCTTCATGCCGGAAGAGAACCTGGGCTGGACCCAGCAAGCCTGGCTTGTATTGTAAAACGTCTTCGAAGCCCCCGCGAAAACAATCGGCGAAGGCAAGGCTCTCCGGGCGTGGCCCGATGATTGCCATCTCGCCTCTGAAGACGTTCCAAAGCTGTGGCAGTTCGTCGAACTTGGTGACGGCGAGGAACCGTCCTATCGGCGTCATGCGGCTGTCATCGGCCATGGTCAGAGCCAAGCCACCGGGGTCGCATTGCACGCTGAACTTGCGGAACTTGTACATGCGGAATGGGCGAGCACCGGCCCCGACGCGGGTCTGTGTGAAGAAGATGGGCCGACCGCCTTCCAGCAGCAGCGCCACGGCAATCAGCAGCATCAGCGGGGCGAAGACGATCGCCGCGGCTGCCGCAATGACGAGATCGATTGCTCGTCTCGCAGACCCATGGGCGGCGCTCGAGACGTTAGACCGGTGAATGGCTAGGTCCAGGGCATTCATGCGGCTGTTCCTGTCTGAGCGCAATTATTGACCGCCGCGGCAAGAGCGACGACTACCGATTCGACCAATGGCGCGGTGATCTGCGGATGCAGCGGTACAGTCAGTTCGCGCTGCGCGAAATCTTCAGTGCGCGGTAAGTGAGTACCGGGAATGAGCTCACGATAGAGCGTCATCTGGTGCACCGGCGGGTAGTGGATAGTGGTTTGTATCCCTTGCCCGCGCAGTGCGTCGATGACGTCTTGCCTGTCGGCGTAACGTGGCAAAAGGATAGGCATGATGTGGTAGGCCGACGTCCGCGGCTCGTGGAACGGGATGGTCACGGCCGGGCAATGCTTCGCTATGAGACGGCGATACAGCATGACCAGGATACGCCTGATCTCATTCCACTCCTGCAGATTTTGCAGCTGGACCAGTCCGATCGCAGCCCGCAATTCATCCATGCGATAGTTGAATCCGAGCATGGTGACATCATACTGAGGGGTGCGGCTGTTCAGCCTCTGACGCGTCCCGGTGGTCATCCCATGTCCACGCGCCTGGCGGATTGTCTCGAGCAGACCGGCATCCCTGGCGATCACAGCCCCGCCTTCCGCCGTGGTCATGTTCTTGTTGCCGTAGAAGCTGAAGGCGGCTGCGGCACCAAATGTCCCCACCTCCTTCAAGCCCGGCGCATGCGCCGCGTCCTCGACGATGTGCAGCCCCCGGGCACGGGCGAGCCTCTGCCATTGTTCCCGATCGGCGAGGTAGCCGGCGAAATGAACGAGAATGATTGCCTTGGTGCGGGCCGTGCATTTCGCTTCGGCTTCCACGATCGACATCAGCGGCACGTCGGCTGACTCGATGTCGACGAAAACCGGCGTCGCACCGACATAGAGGACCGCATTTGCGGTCGCCACGAACGTCAAGGATGGCACCAGCACCTCGTCGCCCGGTCCGATGCCAAGTGCGTGCAAAATGAGATGAAGCGCTGCGGTGCAAGAACTGACCGCGACGCAATCCTCCGCATCATGAACGTCCGCAAAAGCTTGTTCGAAGGCTCGTACCTGCTCCCCCATGGTCAGCCAGCCGCTGTCGATGACCTTGGTCAAAGCAGTCTTCTCCGGCACACCCAAGATCGGGGCACTGACCAAGAGCATCACAACCTCCTAGACTGATAACTGTGGGAACCGGGCTCGTGACTTCATCATGCAGCCGTCGCAGTGACCTCGATCGAGGCCGACTGGTCTTCCCAGGAAATGGTCTGTGCGTTCTGAAAATCGTCGACGCGCCCGATATCGAGCCAGAGACCCTCATGTTTGTACACGTGCACGGTTGTGCCGTTCTGCATCATCTGCAGCATCAGGTCGTCGAACCCAAAGGGTATGCCGGATGGGATAAACTGCAGAACATCCGGGTTCATGCAGTAAATTCCCATGCTGACCAGATGCGAAAGCGTCGGCTTCTCGCGAAAGACCTGCACGGTATTGTCGACTTCGTCGATGACGCCGAAATCCATCTTGATCAGGCGACAGGCTGTTGCGATCGTCACTGGATCGGTGTGCTTACGGTGCGCTGCTACAAATCGACTGAGGCTTAGATCCGTGAGGACATCGCCATTGAGAACGATGAATGGCTCCGTCAGTTCATCCCTGATCAAAGACAGTGGCCCGATGGTGCCAAGCGGCTCCATCTCCTGCGTATATCGAATTTTCAGGTTCCACTGCGAGCCATCTCCACACACGGTGCGGATCAAGTGGCCGAGATACCCGGTTGTAATATAAACTTCCTGAATGCCGTTGCGTCGCAACCATTTCAGAAGCATCTCGAGAACCGGCCGTGCGCCGATCGGCATGAGCGGCTTCGGCAAGACCGAAGTGAAGGGGCGGAGGCGTGTTCCCATTCCTCCACATTGAATAACCGCTTTCATCCTGGTCCTCCCTTGTTCATTCGGCCTGAACGCTATCGTCACGGGCCGGCTATCCTGCCCTGGTCAGCACCCGGGAAACGCGTTCTTGTCCCCTCAGAAGAACCGGTGAGATTTCCCGTAGAAGACCGGTGAGATTTCTCCACTGTCCCCTGATCCGGACATTGCATCTGGATGGTATGTGGCCGTCAGGGTGGATGTCGTCGTGCATTCGAATGGTAACAATTCAGCCGTTTTGCTGTTCTATATCTTTAGACCTATAGCACTGCTGAACGACCGGCCGGTCTGTCAGCTGTCCAAAAGGTCAGAACGTATGTTCGACGACGTTCGGCGGGTTTCGCTCACAAGGGGCAAAAAAAGAGGAGCGTTTCCCGTCATTTAAGATTATATTAGAAATCTGGCGTTTGCGGTGTTGGGGGTGCCGCAGCGTCGGCTGGATGAATCGACGAGTGGATGGCCACGACTTTCAGGCCATTACCGTTCAATCCATTCAGATAGGCGTTGGGGTAGTTCAATGTATCGAATCGTCATCGCCGACGATCACGGCTTGTATCGTCGCGGCTTGCGATTGGCACTGACCGCAGGCATTCCAGGTGTGGAGATCTTTGAAGCGTCCTGTTTCGACGCGGTGCTCAGTTTGCTGGCAGAGCAGTCGTTCGTGGATCTTGCGATCCTGGATCTGAATATGCCGGGCCTGTTCAATCAAGAAGTGCTCGGCGGGATCCTGTCTGCCTATCCGGACACGCGATTTGCGATCGTTTCCGGAAACGATTCACGCTCGGAAATACTCACGGCTCTGTCGATCGGACTTCACGGCTACATCGTAAAATCGCAGACGGACGAAGAGGTTGTTTTGGCCGTCAATGAAATCCTCTCCGGCCGCATCTATGTTCCTGCACTTCTGTCACGCCCGGGAGCGACGCAAACAACCCACGCGCATACCCATTCCGACGACAAAGGCCCACAGAGGCGTACCGCTGGCGTCAACCTTGGCAGGCTGACTTCGAGGCAAAAGGAAGTCCTCAAGCTGATGGCGGAAGGCTATTCAAACAAGGAAATTGCGCGCGATCTGGAAATCGCAGAGGCGACCACGAAAATCCACGCTGCTGCGGTTCTGCGTGAATTGGGGGTACGCAATCGGACCGAGGCTGCCGTTATGCTGAAGACTTGGCTTTCGAGACATGCCAGCTAGAGCGCCGCGCGTCCTTTTGGACGTGCAAACGGCGTCCCAAGACTCCTCATGCATTTTACTGCATATCCCAAAGCCGCGGCGCAGCTTTGGGCCGACGACATTCTTGGAAGGAACCCTGCGCATTTCAAAGGCCGCTCAGCGCGACCTGCCTTTAGATATCTGCTTTCCGATTGGAGCACTGCACTACAATCCGATTTCCTTGCGTGACAGCCGCAGCGAATACCGCAACCCTTGGTCCGATATTTCCAGGCTGGGAGAGTGACCGACAAGCGGCGCTCCATCCACCCCGATTATCATGGAACCGAAACCATGACGGACTACGCTTGAGGTCCTACGCCGCCCCGATTCCACCCACTCGAACACGATATCACTGCCTGTTTCTTCAGCTGCGAACGTCCAGCTTACGTCGATCCGGCCTTTTGGATCGGCAAGCGCTCCATATTTCATGGAATTGGTGGCAAGCTCGTGAACGATCATTGCAAAACTCTCGGCGGCGCCTCCCGACATCGCCACGGAAGGACCGCTGACCGATATCGCACGTGTTCCAATATATGGGTGCAATTCTTGCGCAACGAGATCGTTTATCGCCCCCGATACGCTGCCGTTGCGTGAAAGAAGCAGATGGGTTGCCTCGAGCGCGCGTATCCGGTCGATCAGCATTTCCTTGTATTTGGCGACGTTGTTTCCGGGAACATCGACCATTTTCACGAGCGCCGTGATCACCGCGAAAACGTTGCCGAATCTGTGACGCTGTTCGAGCATGATGCGCTCCCGCTTCTTTGCCGCGGCGCGCAGCAGCGTGGTTTGTCGTCTCTCGCTCAGGTCGGCAGCCACTCCAAGCCGCTGTCCACCATCATCATGTCTTTCCTCCCTTCCGCGCAGCGCAACCCAGCGGATATGTCCGTCCGGTCGGCGGACGCGTATCTCAACATCGTAATTCGTGACCGATGGTGCGGCCTTTCTCGATGCCGCCAGCTTTGGCCAGTCCGCCGGATGAACGACAGCTGACAGCTCCTCCAAACTGCGGCTATTGGCCTGGGCCAGGCCGAGAATGTCCCAGAACGTGTCCGAGCCCGTGACTATCCCGTCTTTAAGGTCTATGCGCCACGTGGCCAAGCGTCCAGCAGACAGAGCGAGGTCCAGCCATTCCTTCTGGGCCCGAAGCGCTTCGTGAACAGCGCGTCGTTCCGAAATATCGTCGACCACCACGAAGATGCTCTCCGAGAGGCCACCCTCGGGCACGGACGAAGAAAGCGTTAGCCTGGCCCAGAATGCCGTACCGTCCTTTCGTGACAGACGCACCTCCGAAACGAACGAAGAAATGTCATTGCCCAGCCTCGCCAGCAATTGCGCCAAGGTATCCCGGTCGTTCGGATGGGCGAGCGTATCGAGCTGCAATTGGGCAAGCTCCTCCTCCTTGTACCCGGTCATCTCACAAAGGCGTCTGTTGGACTGCAGCAACTCACCTTTCTTGTTGGTGTTCGCGAATCCCATGGCAGCACGTTCGAAGGCCCAACGATAGCGGCTTTCGGTCGCCTCGACGGCAGCGAGCCTGGCCTCCGCGACTTCCAGCAACTCACGCAAGTCCTGCCGCAGACGATGGAAGGTCATGGCAATCACGCCACCCGAAACCAGAAGCAGGATTGCGCGTGCCCAATCTCCACTTGAAATCTGATCGTGTCCTCGTGCCCACAGCCCGACAGCCACCATCAGAATGGTCGCAGCGAGCGCCGGTACGCGGTCTTCGAGATAGGCAATAATAATAATAGCCGGAATAAATTCCAGAAAACTGGCGCCTTGCCCAATATAGGCTGACGATTTTATTTCAAATATCAGTGTGGCAGCTAACACCGATGCAGAGGCAATATGAGTTAGCAATCTGCCCGACGGGTTCGAATTCGACCTGCGCGACTGCGAGCTCATGGACACAGACTACAACCTTCTGACTAGCCCGTCGAGACTAGAGCAAAAAACGTACAGCTTAGTACCACTGCCGGATTGCCATACCGCTATCATAGCGCGCATTTTATCGGACGCAGCGGGGCCTAAGAGCTGCCTTAGAACTGTCGGATCATACTAAGTTTTCAAGGTGGTGATGAACGTATTATCCGTCAGCGCATAGAAGACTAGAATCCAGCTACACATAGAAGACTACATGAATCCCGAATATTTATTTCGGGCGTGTGAAACTTTGGGTTAGGGGTAGAAAATGAATCTGATCGATAGACAGGTCGATGCTTCTTCGAGCAATCGGTACATTGTTACGAGGACCAAGTATGATTTTGAAGCGCGGAATACGCGGCCCTCTTCTGGTCACCTTCCCGATCGCGCATCGGATCCATTGGACGCAAGGTTCGGCGAACCAAAAGGCCGCAGTCTGGAATCCATAACCGGCGTGCTTGATCGCATTGGCTGTGGCTATCTCGTGCTGAATCGCGAAAGAAAAGTAGTCGAGTGGAACGCAGCCGCCCAAACCACGCTTGAGCGCCAGGGCGAAGCGGCCGACACGGCGAGCGGACTTACGGCCGCCCTAAGGCGGCTGATCGCGAATGTTCCGGGCCAATTCCTGCCGGGCTCGTTGTCTTGGGTGGTGATCCGCAGCAGGGGCGACCGACCGGTGATACTGAACGAGAACGGCGTTATCGCTCCGGACGGAACGAGCATTGTGGCGCTGCTGGATCGCGACAACAGGTCGGGGCCAAATCCTCGGACGCTGCAAAGAATGTTTGGCTTGACGAGCGCAGAAACGCACCTCGCCTTGCGCTTGGCCCAGGGCGACGCACCTTTGGAGATCGCTCGCAGCTGGCGTCTCAGCCGCACCACGATCCGTTCCCAGCTTGCCTCGCTGTTCGCCAAGACCGAAACAAAACGCCAGGCGGAACTGGTGGCCCTTCTTGGGCGTATTTCGGTCCTGCCGTAAGGCCGGCCACTTAGATCCAATCGCCGGACGTCGGCATCCGCCCGGGATTCAAACTACGCAAGTTGGCGTGTCATGACTTGGCAGGTCGTGCACCGCATTGCGCACTCCACTAGGTTCGATGCGCCAGCGTAAATATCGAAAGCCGCAATCCCGGACCGGCTATTCGGTACTGTCGAACGGATTCGAAAGGCGACAAGTGGACAACGATCTATGCAGCGATTCTGTCCTTGCCGCAGCGGAGAAGATGGAAATCGTTCGATCCCGTTCGGACCGCGCGGTGAAGAAACTTGCACGGACAGGACCGATCGTCGTCACCGGCGCCGCAGGCTTCATTGGTTTTCACGTGGCCTCACGGCTTTTGCGTCTTGGTGTCAAAGTCGTGGGCGTCGACAGTTTCACGCCCTATTACGATCTGCGGCTCAAGGAAGCGCGGTTTGCACGCCTCTGTAGCGAGGCGAAGTTCACGCCGGTACGAATGGATCTGGCGGATGCCGCGCGCGTTCAGTTGCTGTTTTCAAACGTTCGCCCCTCACACCTTGTCCATCTCGCAGCTCAGGCCGGCGTGCGTCATTCACTTGTTGACCCGCACGCCTATGTGCAATCGAATATAGTGGCGTTTCTCAACGTCCTTGAGGGCTGCCGGCATCATGGCGTCAGTCATCTCGTCTACGCCTCTTCGAGCTCCGTCTACGGCTTGAATCGAACCATACCGTTTTCCGAAAACCACGGCGCCGATCATCCCGTCAGCTTCTACGCCGCCACCAAGCGTTCGAATGAATTCATGGCGCATTCATACAGCCATTTGTTCGGCCTGCCCGTGACCGGACTGCGCTTCTTCACCGTTTATGGCCCTTGGGGCAGGCCCGACATGGCCGTCTACTTGTTCACGCGCGCGATCGTCGAGAGCAAACCAATTGAAGTAGCCAATGCCGGCCGCGTGTGGCGAGATTTCACCTATATCGACGATATCGCTGAGGGCGTGGTTCGAGCACTTGCTACACCGCCGCAGCCGGATCCGAATTGGGACCCTTGCACCGCCGACCCTGCCACAAGTTCCGCGCCGTATCGCGTCTACAATATCGGCAACGACCGACCCGAGGAGATCAACCGGCTGATTTCGATCATCGAGACCGCTCTTGGCAGCCGGGCAGTTCGCGTGAATGTGCCGTTGCCGCCTGGCGACGTTCTGGAGACGCGCGCCGACGTCAGCGATCTTCGCCAGGCCGTCGGCTTCGCCCCGGCAACACCGCTAGAGGACGGAGTGCGACGCTTTGTCGAATGGTACCGGGACTTTCATGGAACGGATGCCGCGGCCAGCGTACGGCAACAGACGTTGGTGAATGAGGCCACCGTGTAGGCCGCGGGCCCTGTCGGGCGATGATCTGCCACTCGGCGCGTAACGCGTCGGCCACAAAGCCGCACTCGCCAGCCTCTATCCGACACAACCCTGGACTCGAAATTCCTGAACGCTGATGCCGTGGCGTATCGGGGCGCGACGGTGTCAAATCAGCGCAGGAACCAATGTCGCCGCTGGCCTTCGACTGCGTGCGTTCTGAACGATGTTAGCGCAAAGATCAGCCCAGGGATAATTTTCAGCCGTTTGCTGATGTAGATCGACATCGCCACATTCCAAATCGCCAACGCAAGCGCGAGGCCCACTGCGGCGCCCGGCGCGCCGTAGAGCGCAATTCCTGTGGCACAGCCTATGATACTGGCCGCAGCGCCGACGATCATGGTTGCGGCTGCCGCCCATTCGTTTCCGGTCATCATCAAGAGGAGCATCTGGGGTCCGCACAGCGCGACAAAGACATATCCGAGAATGAGTATCCGCGCGACGGGTGCCGCGGTACTGAAATCCCCGCCGAACCAGCTCAACAGAGGTTCAATAATCGCAAGCATCGGGATGGCCATCGTTAAAGCCCCACCAGAGGAAAGTAGGGCGGCCCGTGAAAACAGCTGCTGCAGAGCCAGCCGATCGCCTCGGGCATGAAGGGCGGCCGCTGTCGGCGCAAACATCGTAGAGACGGCAACCAAGGAAAGGCTCACAAGCAAGGCGACGTTCAATCCCAATGCGAAAATGCCTGCTTCGCGAATGTGATGCGTCCAGCCCAGCACCATGACTCCGGCCCGGCTGATGAAAACATCGAGCCCAGCCATGAGCATCATTGGCGGAACCGCGGACCACCATTCCCGCGACTCGTCGCCTGGCTGAACCTGCCGCAAGCCAGGCGGCTGAAATTTTGTCGCCATGACGAACACCAGGCCGACCGTGATGGCTGAACTTGCCAGCACCGCCTGCATCACCAAGGGTGCGTTGGGGGTCCATGATCCGGATAAGCCCGCCATTCCCAGCAACGTCAACAAGAGGCCGTCGCGCACTATGCGTTCCGGCAGGAGGGCCGAGACACCGCCGCCGAAAGCACGAACAAGTGTTGCGCCCAAAGCGTAGGCCGTGACCAAAGGCACTGCTGCCATGCCTAGCAGCTGGCTGATTTGAAGCTCCTTGTGAGAAGGATCTGAAAAGAAAAAGATCAAGGCGGCGCCAACGATGCCGAATAGTGTCGCCGCCGCCAGCGACCTCTGCAGAGCAAACCTGATTACGCCGTGTACCAGGTCAAGCCGCCCTTTGGCACTGTAGGCGGAGACGAAACGCAACAAGGATACGTGGAAACCAAGCGTTGCAAGATAGGCAAGCACCGAGGTCCAGGCCAGAACATAGGAGTAGATGCCATAGCTGGTGGAGCCAACGATGCGCGCAATCAATAACTGCGCCAAGCTGGTCAAGCCCGCACCCCCGATATAGACCAAAAGAGCGAAGATGCTGGCATAGCCGAGACCCCGGCCCGTGTCCTCCTTGTGCGGCAAAACCATATTCGTTGGAGCAACGGAGGCCGCAGGGAAGCGGGCGAGCTTCGGATCGCTGAAATCGTCGATGTCTTTTGCGCCGGCGTCGCGCATTTCATCGCCTTGATCGCCTTTGGCCGCGGACCCTGCTCCGGACTGCGAGATCGTCGATATTATCTTCCGCTCGACAGGTCGAATGCCGTGGCGGTCGTTACGCGGAATCCCGCATGTGACATTCATGATGTTCTCTCGAGCAAGAGATCCGCGCTGTCCCCAAACCGGTAGCCGGCGTGTTTCCTAAGATTGACCTGCGTGAGAACGCTGCCTACGGGGACCTGAGCCGTCTCGTCCTCCGTCAGCAACTGCAGAACACCACGCGCGATGCTGCGACGCGTCCTGGCCCAGCGAACAGCAAAAAGAACTGCGTCAGCCCAGCCCGTCAGTAGCCTGGCCTCAGGTCCTCCAAGTCCCAGCGGTCCATTTATGATGACGATGCTGTACATCGAGCGCAGCTCATCTGTGACCAGGGACCCGTCGATCATGGACAGTTGCGGCAGCAGATCCTCTGATGGTGCGAGTGCCATGAAGTCGATTCCAATTTCAGGCATTCCCGTGACCGCGTCGTGCAGCGGACAACGGTCGCTCATATAGTCTCCAAAGGATTTATGCGGCTTGAACGCACCGAATTCGTTCAGAAACTCGTTCGTGAGGCGGGCGCCCGTGCCATCAAGATCGAGAAAAAGCACTCGTCCCCCAAGTCGGGTAGCTGCCAAGGCGAGGCTCCATGCGAGCTCGGTCTTGCCATCATGCCGGACGCTGGACGTGACGAGGATGACGTGCGACGCACGGCCTCTCGCTTTGTTGAGAGCCACGGTGACAAGGAGAGAAGTGACGGCTCGGCTGTAGCTGCAGTTTTGCTGGCCGAGAACCAGCTGCTGTAGTCGTTTCGCGTGTATTGTGGGCGCTTCCGGTATCAGCCCCAGGCACGGAACCCTGAGCGCGGCTTCAGCTTCGGCCCCGCCGCGCAAGGTCTGATTGAGACGGCTGCGGACCAAGACGAAGACCCCGCCAATGAGGCCAAACACGATCATGCCGGGCGGAATAAGAAAGATGGGCGGCAGGGTTTTTGGATTCGTTGGCGGCCATGCCGCTGAAAGGATCGAGACCCCGGGCAAGGGAGTTGCGATGCGCTGCACCAGATCCTGTTGTTGGGTGAGAAGCTGGTTGTATCGCTGCGTCAGGATGCTGACCTGCGGCTCGAGCGCACGCAAGCCGGAAAGCCGGCCGGCTGTGTCGGCCACCACCGCATCGAGCACATTCTTACGGCCCTCCAGAGCAGCGATCTGGGCACGGTAGATGTTCCCCTCCGCCGCAATGCGAGCAGTGCCTTGTTCGATCTCGCCGTTGATCGCAGTGCTAAGGCCCACATCCGCATTGTCGTTGGCTTGGCGGGCCGCCATGTCGGCCAATACCGGAGACCCGATCGCTTCGGCGAGCGCCGCCACCGATGCTCCTTCCTCTCGCAAAGCCTCGATGTGCTGAAGGCGAGATTCCGTCGCTGAGAGATCCGCTTTCGACAAGGATATCTGCTGACTAAGTTCGGCTGTCTCCTTGGCAGCGTTATCCGCCGCACCCTGATCGACCGCGCCATGGCTCAGTCGATACTTTTCCAGGCGGTCGGTCGCTTTCGCCAGGTCGCTTTGTACGACCGGCAGGCTGGCGACGATCGAGGCGAGTTCCAGCCGGTCTGACGCCCTGCGCTTCTGTGCGAGATCGTCGATGTATACTTGGACGAACGTATTGGCCACCAGGGCGGCTCGCGCCGGATCGTCGTCTGTGAAGCCGACGGTGATCACCCTTGATCTCAGTTCCTGTCCAACCCTCATGCCCTTGCGCAATGCCTTGAGTTCGGCTGCATCGGCCGCCTCCGGCCCGCCCTGCGGCCAAATCCTTTCCAGCAGACCAGCTGCGAAGGTGCGTATGTTCTGCAGGTTGCCGCCTACCGGGGCGGCGCGGGAATTTCCGACATCACCTTGCTCAGCAATGTTGCCGATCTTTGTCTCGCGTAGGGCTGCCACCAGGCGACGCAGATGCCCCTGCGAAGAGAGCATGGTTAAGTGGTCATCAATGCTCGCATCCAGCATCTCCTGAGCAGAATCCGCACCTCCGGGAGCCGCGTTCCTGCCAGGAGCATCGACAATCACCTGTGCGGTCGCCTCGAACAGGACAGGACGCACAAAACCCGCAAGCCCAGCCAACACTCCGCCCAAAATCACCATTGCAAGCAGGAACCATTTTCTCCTCGCGATGGTAATGAGGAGTTGATGGAAGGGGGTCTGCGCGTCGACCTGTTCGCGCAGGAATGGCCTCATGCGCGGATTGATCTCGCGCGTCGGCACGTGCATTTCAGTGGCGCGCGGAAGGTGAATTCGGCTGACTATGGAACCTTCCATCTCATACTCCTGTCGGTTCGAGCGCTGTGGACATGCCCGTTGCCGGCCCGGCGGACCGCCCGGCCTCGTTGCGCCAGGCCTGGAACATCAACGCGGGCCACAAATCGCGAGAATGATCCTGTCTTCCGTCAAGATGGTCGCGCCAGCAGGTTTCGACCTTCGCAAAGTCGAAGATCCCATCTCCGGAGAGGCGTATATCGGCGACTAGATCGCTGGCCCAGATGCGCAACGGGCCGCTCAGCCAGACTGCTATGGGAACATCGAAACCCTGCTTCGGCCGGTCGATCAGCCGTTGCGGAACATAGCGGCTAAGCAGCTGACGAAGAAGCCACTTGCCTTTGCCATTACGGACCTTCGCATGTGCCGGCAGCCGCCAGGCGAATTCGACAACCCGATGGTCGAGAAGCGGGCACCGGCCTTCGAGGCTATTGGCCATGCTGGCGCGGTCCAACTTCACCAATATATCGTCGGGCAGGTAACCGGCCATGTCGTCGTACAAGAGACGGGACAGCAGGCCATCAAGCCGGGGGGACCCTTGAATTGATGTGGGCGGCGTGTGGAGTGCGAGGCTCCCGGTCGATGCTCCGGTCAGCCGTCGATGCAATTCGTCCTCATCTGGCGCAGCGAGCAGCCGAGCGAGGCGATGCAGCCGGTCGCTCCGCAGCGCGTGCCGTCCACTCGCCGAAAGCGGCAGCTTGCCGACGAAATCGTGACGCGCTGCACGGGCCAGCAATCCGACCCCTGCAGCAAGCGCGTGACGCAGCGGCGACGGCAGCGCATGCTGTCGTTTCAACCGCGCAGCCATGAAATGACGGGCGTAACCGGCGAAGCATTCATCGCCACCGTCGCCTGATAGGGCCACCGTAACGTGCTGGCGAGCGAGCCGCGCCACGAGCAAAGTCGGTATCTGCGATTCATCGGCGAACGGCTCATCCCAGATCCGCGGCAGTTCCGGAATGACTTCACGCGCAGCGGCTGCTGAAAGGTGGAGTTCAGTATGATCGGTGCCCAGGTGCCGCGCGACCTCCGCCGCGTGGGGAGCCTCATCAAACCCGCCTTCTCCGAAAGCGATCGTGAATGTGCGCACCGGTTTTGGCGATTGGGCCTGCATCAGCGCCACAACCGTGGAGCTGTCGAGGCCACCAGACAGAAAGGCACCCAGCGGCACATCGGCTATCATGCGTTCCCGGACGGCAAGTCGAAGCAGGTCGTCGAGTCCATCGGTCAGTTCTTCGTCGGTACCGGCGATTGGATTCTGTCGACCGTTCGCGGCGACTTCAGGCAGCGACCACCAGTGTCGGGCGCGTTGCGAAAGGGATGCGGCGCTGCGCGCCTCGGCAAAATCCGCCGCCGTCACAGACAGGACCGAGCCCGGAGGTAGCTTGAACACGCCTCGCCAGATGCAACAGTTACCCGGTACCCATCCCTTCGAAAGCATTGTCGCGGCCGCGTCGAGATCGAGCTCCTGACAGAAACCTGGAAAACGATGGATTGCCTTCAACTCGGAGGCAAAAACGAGCGCATCGCGCGTTGCAGCAACATAGAGCGGCTTCTTGCCCATTCGGTCGCGGGCGAGATGGAGGGTCCTGGTCTTTAGATCCCACAAGCCAAATGCGAACATGCCAGCGAGGCGCGTGAGTGCGGTGTCGAGACCCCAGCTCTCGATTGCGCACAGCATCACTTCCGTATCGCTGGCGCCACGGAACCGATGGCCAGCGTCTTCAAGCTCGCGGCGCAGATCGCGGAAATTGTAGATCTCGCCGTTGAAGGTAATGGCATATCGGCCACTTGCCGAATGCATCGGCTGGCGTCCTGCTTCCGATAGGTCGACTATAGCCAAACGCCTGTGGCCGAAGGCAATGCCGGCTTCGCGATTGATCCAGAAGCCTTCGCCATCAGGCCCACGATGACGAAGGGCCGTCGTCATCTGGCCGATTGCCCTGAGCGGCTTGATGTTGGCGGCATCGGGTGCAAGGAGAATTCCGGTAATCCCACACATGCCATCACCTCAGGTCGCTAGAGGTTGCCGAAATCGTTCGCGGCGTTCCGGCAACAAGGCAAATGGTAAGCGCAAACCACACGATTGGGTGGCGGATGATCAGATGTGGCATTCCGAAGATGACGATCGACACCACCAGCACGAACAGGGCATCGAGCTTCGCACGCCATGCGCATAAAGCCGCCGCGCCGACAATCCAGGCCAGGGCCAGGACCGCAACCAAACCACCTTGAGTGTACAGATCGAGAATCGTGTTGTGAGCCTCGAAAGGCCGGGGCAGAAATTGGCTGTAGGAAATGGGCGGGCGCTCCAGATGCGGGCCAGGACCAAGGCCCAGGGATCCTGACGTTAGGCCCTTGCCCAATGCATCTCCCCAGAGATGGATTCGAAGTGCAGCGGTTTCGGCGGTCGCTTCGCCGCCCTTGTCCTTGGTAAGACTCAAGGCGAACTGTTCGACGCTGCCCACCTCCGTGACGATGTAAGGCGTCATCGACATGGCCAACGGAAGGAAGCCAATCATCAGCAGGAGGGTAACTTGCCGGGACAGGCTGACCTTGCCGTCACCGGCTGCGAGCCATGTCCGAACCCGCAGCCCAAGAAATATCAGGCCGACCAGGACCGTCGTGTAAAGATAGGTATCACTCTTCGTCAGCCTTCCGACATAGATGGTCAGGATAAGGCTGCTGAGCCCGGCCAACCTCGCCCACGGCTTGCTTGTAGTCGTCGCAAGATGCAAGGCGAGCGGACCAAGGAGTGCGCAATAGAGCGCGAGCTGGTTGGGGTTCTCGGACCAGCCTCGGAAGCGATCCCAGTACCAGGGATCGACGCCGGATTGGTGGATCCAACCCCATCCAAGTGCCAGCTGAACAATAAAGCATGCATTCGCAATAGCGACCACCCACCAGGCAGCACTGCGCAGACGGCGATCCGCGTCGGGCTCTGCGGCGGCCAGGCAGGTGACGCAGATCAGCAGCAGGTAGGCTACCATATCGTGCATCACCACCGACAGATACAGTACCGTGGTCAGGTAGCCAACGATGGTGCCAATACCCAGAGCGAGCGTGATGATCAGCCAGAAGCCCGCAACACGGATCAGGGCGGGCCTGACTACCAAGTGACCGCCGGCGAGCACCCGCCCGATCGACAGCATGATCCAAAGCGCGAGAAACAATTCGCCATAGCCGTAGGGCAAGCCCGGAACTGAGAGCTGCGCCGCATACGACATGGCCACGCCGCAGGCCAGGATCGCGTCCCGGATCATCGGCGCGCTCCACCCGATCCGCGGTTTGCAGCAGGCTCTTCAAGCAACACCGGCGATGCCGGTCGAGCGAAGCCGCCCTGGGATTTGGCACTAAGGACATTGTCGTAGAGATCGCAATATTGCTCGACCACCCAGGGCAGCGAGAACTGCGTCCGGACGAGCTCGACAGAGCGAGCGCCCATGGTCCGTCCTTTCCGGCGGTCGGACAGGACCTCTATAATTCGAGAGGCAAGGCCGTTCGCATCGTGCGGGGGGACGAGATGGCCGTTCCATCCGTCCTCGACCACCTCATTGCAACCAGGCATCATCGAGGCGACGATAGGCAATCCCGCGAGCCCTGCCTCCAGCAAGACGCGCGGAATCCCTTCTCGGTATTGTGTTGGAAAGGCGAACAGATCGGCCATGCCAAGAAGGGCAGGAACGTCGCGTCGTGGACCCAAGGCGATGACATGCGGCACATGTCGATCGATCTCAGCCTTGTCCACTGCAAATGGGCCCTCGGATTCCAATGGGCCGACAAGCACGAAACGGGCATTGGGCCTTTCCGACAGGATGCGAGGGACTGCCTTGAGGAGTGTCGGGATGCCTTTCTGGCGTGTTAGCCGGCCGACAAAAATTACGATCTCGGCGGATTGGAGCCCAAGCTCTTCGCGCATTTTCATCGCCGACGGGGCAAGATGCCTTGCCATGGCGAACGCATCGACGTCGATTCCAGAACTGCGGATCACTCGTTCGCTGCCGCGTCCGATCAGTCGGTAGCGTTCAAAGAATGCCTGATCGTCCCGATTCTGGAACACCGTAGCCGCCGTCCATAACGACGAAAGCCATTGCAGTCCGCAAAAGATTGGGCGCAGGGCAAGGGCGCGCGGTTCCAGGGACGAGAACGTCCAGCCCAGACCGTTAATAGTGCGCACGACTGGAACGCTTCCGCGCACCGCAAGTGGCGTCACCAGGTTGGGCTTGGTGTCGAAGCTTTGGATAATGTCCGGCCGGAGTTCCGCCATCAGCTTTCGAATGGTTCTGATGGCGGCCCATTCTCCGCTGCTGCTGGAAAATCGGTCGAAACCGTAGCTGCGATGCGGAATGCCATGCCGCAGGAATGCGGCTTCACCGCCGCTCGACACCGCAGTAACACGGAATCCCTTCTCTCGCAGCGACATCAAGAACGGAATTCGCAGGGCATGATCCTCGCCTCCGACACACACCAGATGCGGATTCATCCTGCGTCTCCTGACCGTTCGCTGTAGCCCGATCGCGCGAAGTGGCCGGCCCTTGAATTTGCTTTCATGGTGTTGGTTTCGCTACCCATCTCGCCCAAGGTCACGGTAGGGGCAGGTCTTGCCACTGTCCTCGTCTGTTTAAATGACGCAAACCCTGTCCCGGCAGCGGGCCGCCGTACCCAGCCGGTTCAGGTCGCCGCGCGTTGCATCAAAGAGGTCGGCACTGCCCGGGTGCCGAGCGCAGAGTGGTCCGCAGACAAACGGCTCGCGCTCCGCGGCACACTTTCCTGTCATTGCTGGCTATCGTCGGAAAGCCGCCTGCTTTAGCGCGGTTCCCATCATCGTCTGGATGCGCGAAGTTTGACCACGCGGGAGGTGATCGTCCGTGCCTCCGAGGCTAGCAGGATTGGAATGCCGTCGCGAACCGGATAGGCAAGTCCTGCGCTCTTCGAAACGAGTTCATCGCGATCCGAATCCCAGGCAAGTGAGCCCTTGGTCATTGGGCATACCAACCATTCTAACAACTCAGGGTTGAAAGAGGCATTCTCTTCGGCTCGCTTATCCGTATCCATCTGCTATTCCTTTCTCGGCCGTGACATCAACAGTGAGCTCCGGCGCGAGCGCCCTTGGCGATACAAGCCGTCACCCGACGTCATCGCTGTAATTCGTAGGATTCCGGCAAGGCTCATAAGCCTTGCAAACTGCACAATCACGCTAGGTGCAGGCTTGGCCACTGTCGTCGTCCGTTTGAATGAATCGACATCGAACGGAGCCGTATGGCGGCGAAGTTGAACGTGAGGCGTTAAAAGCGTGAATGGAGCAAGCACGATCGGCGATATCGCCATAGGCGACCGGAAGGTTTCGTTATTGAAGACCGCTCGCGGCTAATGCTCTCGAGCCGGTGTCTGATCCTTCCGGCCAGTCAATACGGGCGACGAAATCGTAAACCGGCCCGCCGGGTACTCCCCAATTGCTTGACCAGATCACCTGTGAACCGTCCGGGGACGGCGAGGCGTGGGTCTCACTCCAGTAGTCGAATGGAACGTTCTTCGTCTGCACAATGCGCCGGACCTCTCCGCTGCCGTCGATGCGCAACGCGATGACTTCCCGCGCATACGGCGCCCAAGCCGGATATTTCGATACTTCGTCCGGATTGCCCGAATAGGTAAGGAACACCCAACCGGGCCTGTCCAGCGACCTGAGCGATGCATGCTGTGCTTCACCATATCTCATGAGCGAGGTGACTTTCCCATCTGACAGCCTTCGCTTGATCACCTGGTATATGTCTGGATCGGACTTACTGATCCCCACATAGATTTCGCTGCCGTCGGCATCGACGGTCATGTCGCCATGGCCAGGCCGATGATGCTCAGTCCATTTCTGGCGCAGAACGCCGTCAACAGAAAAGATGAACGTCTGTTCAGTGTCGTCTTTCAGGTTCTGAATGCATAAGATGTTGACGCCCAGCGGCGAGATTGAGCAGGCGCCGTTGGCTCCGACAAGCTCTGCGAGATCGATTTCCGGAAATTTCCGCCGCTGTCTGAGATCGTAGGCAAAGACGACCGCTTTGCCGTCCCGGCGAACCGCGCGTACGGCAATACGGCTGCCATCACGGCTTGGATTACCTTTGTATGGCCCGAACTGGAGATTGCTACTGTCAGCCGAAACAAACAGGACCTCCTCATGATTGGTGCGTGGCGCCCAGGTCGAGATTTTCCGACCACCGACGCAGATCATCAGGTCGGGATCGTGAGGATGCCATTCGCATTCGGTCGATCGATCACGGCGAAAAAGCGGGGCGTAGGTGCGCCCATCCAGGAAGCATAAGCCGCCGCAGCCGTTGCTGATGACAAGAAGGCTCTGATCCGAATTCCAGGCCTGGGCGCTCGAATAGCGGTGGCTGCAATATTTGCTCCCGCATGCGATGCCGGCGCCGAGGATTCCGGGTTTGGTTATTCGGGTGAAAGGTGTGCCAAATGCCGCATCCTTCGCGGTGTGCAGGTAATCCGGCAGGTCCATGGCTACCGGCGCGACGAACTTTGTCGATGCGACGTCCTCTCCACTCACCGCTCCGTGGATAACTATGGATATCGCGCTGACAGCAGCTAACGTCAACGCCAAGGCAGTCTGGTAGCGAGAAAAGCGCATGTCATGTCAACTCGCGCGGTTCCTTTTCAATAATTCGATTTTCCATATTATTGGATATCTTCTTGTCGACGCTTCAAAACCGCATCTCTCTAAGCTTCAACTCTTTTAAATTTCGCCCGCGCCGCGCCGAACTTGTCGATTACTCCACGCGCTATCATTTCTGTGGCGGCTGTGAGCCCGTTCGAATCTAAACTTTCGACGCAAGTTGTTGGCACGGGAAACGATCCAAGTTGTTCCCCAATGAGATTAACGTGGTCAATATGATCAAGACTGCTCTGCAGATCGACTTCGAGGAACTTCTGAATGATACCGAGGTTACGCCGGCGTTCCTTCAGACGGACCTCTAGAATTTCCCTTGGCGCCTGCAATCGGACAAGCAGATCCGGTTTGGGTAGAAGCTCGAGCGCGCGCGACACCCTTTCACGATCCGTTATGCCGCTGAACAAAACCAGTGAACATACGAATTGCACCATACCCTGGTCAAAAATTGAGATCGTGTCATTGGACGCTATTGCCGCGCGCCAAGCTTGAAGAAGAGCTTCAAGATGCCAGTTCAGGCGAGCCGCCCACAGCTCATTCTTGGGTGGAAGAATCTTAAGCACTTCTGCACCGAGAGAACGCTGTCCGATCCACTTTGAATGCAAGCCGGAGACCAGTTTGAAGGCGGCCCTTCTAACCGGATGTCGGCGGTCACCGGTCTGCAAAACAACACAGTAGCCCTGAGCTCGCAAAACGTGCACCAGCTCGGACGCTAACGTCGTCTTACCAGCACCGGACGGCCCAAATAGCTCCAAGATCATCTTTCAATCCAGACTGAGGGAAGCCTACTGGCAGTGACGTCATGTCCATTTGCTGAAGCGAACGCCCATCTCTTCCTGGGATGTCTAGCCGACGAGCCAGGAATCCGCGCCATCCGTATGAATGACGGTGTGGTCACGTTAGGATATCGACGGACGCCAAAATCGTGAACGGAAGGAGTGCGTTTCGGTGACTATCCTTCCGGATTGCCTACCGTCCGTTTACCGTTCCGTCTCCGAAAGGGGTGTGCAGTAGCCCTATTCCCCAGCACACTTCCGCGCGGGCGCGGCAGTCATGAGTTCGGCATGTCTCATCCGTTCGAGGGATGCGAGACACCCAGCCTTCTGGAAACCTTCTCTGTGATGGACGCAGCCAACTGGCCGTTTATCCCCTCTATCGCCAATAGGGCAGCTTGGTCGGCTATCCAATGAACGTGTCGGACAAAAATCTTCGATCTCATCTGCAGGAGAAATCGTATGAAAGCAGGCATATGAGCGAGAACCTCGAGCCACATCAGACGGCAGCGGCAAATACGGCTATACCTGCCAATTACAACGCCAAGGTCGCGGCAGTCGCGGCCTATGAGCTCCCGACAAAACAGAGATATCAAGATCCGAGTTTTGCGAGCTGGTACCTGAACGGCTATGCAGGCCGGTTGAAGCTGTCCACCGTTGCGTCATACGTCATTGCGCGACGGGAGCAACGCTGCATCGCCAAGGCGCTGGAGAGGTGCAGCCCGCCTCCATCTCAGGTGCTCGATATCCCATGCGGAACCGGGAAGCTGGCCGGCGTGCTGGGCCAGCATAATTGTCGGGTGCTGGCTGCAGACATTTCAATGGAAATGATGGCCTTGGCTAGATCAGCATATGAAGGTCAATCCGGATTTCGGGGATTCATCCGATGTGACGTGACGCAGCTGCCGTTCGCCGACGAAAGCTTTGATACGGTGGTCTGCCTTCGCCTCATTCACCTTATCCCGCCACATCTCAGGCGCGACATTATCATTGAGCTCGCGCGCGTTGCCAGCCGTCGCCTGATCGTATCCTACGGCCTTGGCACCCGCCTCCAGAGAATACGGCTAAGGCTGCGGAAGATGATCACCGGAAGGATGTCGGCGCCTCATCCCGTCAATCTCACCGTTGCACGACAGGATTTCGCGGCGGCGGGGCTCAAGCTGGTACGCTCTTTTAGCGTCCTGCGGTTCCTGTCCTGCGAGCAGCTGTTCGTACTTGAGAAGGTAAAGGCTTGACCTGCCGCCGGTTTGCAGTCTTCGCGTTAGCACTGGTATTGCGGATCAGGCCGCTGATGGTTGTCAAGAGCTGAAACGGCTGCGGGAGGTAGCTGTGGAACCGGCAGGCAAGGCCATTCCGGCGCGCATGGCATCACTCGACCTGCTGCGCCTGGCTGCAGCCCTCGCGGTCGTGCTCTTTCACTATCTTTTTGGCGGCGCGATCGCGGGCAATCTCGACGTGGAATATCCTGCCGCAGCACCTTACGCCATCTACGGCTATCTCGGCGTCAATCTGTTTTTCCTGATCAGCGGTTTCGTCATCGCGTGGTCGGCCGAAGGTCGAACCTGGCAGGAATTCGCGGTCGCCCGCTTCGCCCGGCTTTATCCCGGATTCCTCGTCTGCATGACCGCGACGTTTGTTGTTCTCGTCGTCGCCAAAGATCAGCGTTTTCCAACCGATGTTCCAACCTATGTAGCCAATCTTTCCATGTTCGCCCGCCTCTTCGGCAGGCCGTCCATGGATGGCGTCTACTGGTCGATCATGCTCGAGATCCTGTTCTACGGCTGGGTTGCAGTGCTGATCTTTGCCGGCGCCTTTCAGCGCTGGAAAATACCCATCGCGGCCATCTGGCTCGCAATTTCGGCAACCAACGAGTTCTTCTTTGGGAACCCGGTGATACGCATTCTCTTCATTACAAACTATGCGCCTTTGTTTGCCGCCGGCATCCTCGCGGAAGACATCGTTGCAAGGGGCCGTTCACCGGCTGCGTTCCTGTTTCTTGCCGTCGCGTTCCTGGTGTCTTGCCAGACCGCAATGTTCTCTCATAACTGGATGCAGGAGCACTTTGGCGCAGCCATTTCGTATCCTGCTCTCTTCACCGCCAACATGGTGGTCTACGGAGTCTTCGCTGGCGCGATATTGCTCCGCTCCGTGATTGCTCCATCCAAGGCTATCATGATGCTCGGAGGGTTGACTTATCCGCTGTATCTTTTGCACCAGTATATCGGCTACATTTCGCTTAACGCGCTGGCGCCTCATGTCGGCAAGAACGCCGCATTCTTCGTCGTGTTGGCCGGGGTCCTCCTTGCCTCTTTTATCGTCTGGCGCTTCATCGAGACGCCGGTACGCAAGCCGCTCGTCCGCGCCCTGGTGTCTGGGATATATCGCCTTGCACCAGCCTCGCGGCCAATCCGGCCAACCTCTTCCGCGCGAACATCATGATCAGGAGCTTTCGGCGGATGCCGCAGAAGATGTTTGAGTCCAACCGTCGCCTCGCGGAAAAGGCAACTGGGTAGCCCACGACGCCTGCGCAAGCGAATACATGATTTGTGGGTCAATCCGCAGGCGAGCAGCAGGCCGGCGATCAGGCGAGACAGCACCGGGGTTCCTTCCAAGCCGCCGATGTTGCACGGCACCGCTGTTGCGGCAATGCCGGCTGCGCGGCGCATTCGCATTTCGGAGAAGCGCCGTCTAGATCGGCAGCTTCGTCGATTGCGTCACATTTTGTTCTTGCTTTGTGCCGGCAGCTATGCTAGTAATTTGGCTATGGTGCAGATTCGCACTGACGGCCCGCCGCTAGGCGGGTTTTGTTTTTGGTCTGGTTTTCAGATTTCCCGGCCATCCCGCGTCGGACGGCTTCTCGGTCGCGACATTCGAGCCAAGCTCCACACGGTCGGATCAAGTCAGCCGAGTCTTATCCCGAATAGAACGATCCTTGCCTGGTCGTCGATACCGTTGCGGAAACGAGTTCGAAGGGAGCGCTCCTCCAAGGCTCAATCCTACTTCAAACCCTCAATCTTTCTGTCAAAGGGTGTCGGTATGTGATTTGGCGCTAATATACGTCGTCTGTAAGTAGGCGCGGTCGAAACAGAAAAAGGAATATTGGATGACAACTCTGCATTACACGTCAGGTGGATCGGGCACGGAAATTGCGCAAGCCGGATTCAATCTGGCCGACGTTTCATCTGTTGACCAACTCAATGCGCTGCCGGACGGTATGAAGGGCTTGGTCTACCTCAACGAAACCGACGGAGCGACGTCGTCCTTTATCGACAAGATCACGCCTTTCATCGGCAATCCGAAGCTGTTCGGATTCTTCCTGGTCGACGAGCCGGATCCCACCGGGCAATGGGGCACCTACGCCTCCGCCGCGAATCTGAAGGCGGAATCCGACTGGATTCACGCCAATGTGCCGGACGCCAAGACCTACATCACGATGATGAGCTTGGGGACGTCCGCGAATCCGGATTTTTCGAACACGTACAATCCCGCCAATACCGGTATCGATTACTACGGCGTGGATGTCTATCCTGTCCGCACGGATGGCGCGGTCGACTATAACATGATCGACAAATTCGTCGCTGCCGCTCAGGCATCGGGCATCCCGACGAGCAAGATCATTCCAGGCTACCAGACGTTTGGCGGTGGCGACTATAACACCGACATGGGTGGCAAATATGTCGTGCCCACCGCCGCCCAGATGGAAACCATGATGGACCACTGGGCCAAGCTGGTTCCGTCACCCGCCTTCGAGTACGCGTACGCCTGGGGTTCACAGCGAGGCGACACCGCGCTTGAGAGCTCCCCGGAACTGCAGGCCGTTTTCCGGCAACACAATCTCAGCACCGCCGGGACTGCTCCTTCCGAAGCTGCGGCCACCGATCCCATTTCTACGGCGACGGTCCCTTCCGAGGCCACCACCGGCGATAGCACCTCGACTGTCACCGCCCCTTCCGAAGCCACCTCCAGCGGCGGCACCTCGACCGCCACCGCCCCTTCCGAAGCCACCTCCAGCGGCAGCACCTCGACCGCCACCGCCCCGGCCGAAGCCACCTCCAGCGGCGGCACCTCGACCGCCACCGCCCCTTCCGAAGCCACCACCGGCGATAGCAATCATGGCAAGACCACGCTTTCGCATCTCCTCGCCGGCAACGGCGGTTCGACTACTACCGCCGCCTCCGGCGCTACCGCCAGCGATGGCAGTCATGGCAAGATCGCGCTATCGCACCTCCTCGCCAGCGACGGCAGTTCGACTACTACCGCCGCCTCCGGCGCTACCACCAGCGATGGCAGTCATGGCAAGACCGCGCTGTCGCCCCTCCTCGCCAGCGACGGCAGTTCGACTGATACCGCCGCCTCCGGCGCTATCACCAGCGATGGCAGCCATAGCAAGACCGCGCTTTCTCACCTCCTCGCTAGCGACGGCAGTTCGACTGCTACCGCCGCCTCCGGTGCCACCACCAGCGATGGCAGTCATGACAAGACCGCGCTTTCTCACCTCCTCGCCAGCGATGGCAGTTCGACTGACACCACCCACGATAATGCCGGCGGCAAGGTAAGCGAGGGCAGCAGCGTTGACCGCATATTGGCCTCGTTGAGCCATTCTCTTTCGGCCGGCTCGGAACTTCTCCCGACCAACGATCCATCCGACAAGACGGCAACCAGCCTGATCCGCCACGGGTTCGCGCAAACCGTCCAGCCCGATGAAAGTGTCGGCGCCCAGGCAAAAAACGGCGCCGCCGCCGAGATCATGTCTGGCCACGGAGGCAACGATGCCTTCGACTTCAGCAAGCTTCAGGACAAGCTCCACCTCGATCAAGCCGCTCTTACCGAGCTTAAGTCGGGCGGGCTTTCATTGCATGCTTCCCCTGCTGGTACGGCCACGGATGATGGTTCCCACCACATCATCTTTGACAGCTCAACCGGGTCGCTCTCTCTCGACAGCGACGCGGTCGGCGGCGCAGCTCAAGCGCAGCTCGCTACCCATCTCCCGTTGCAGCATCACTCTTTGATCTGAAAACCGGAGCGGCGGACCTTCAACTCGAGCGTGTCCGCCGCTCCGTCCGTGTTCAATTGCGCCACGGAAGCTTGACTAAGAAAAATGCGATATCGGCAGACATCAGAGAGATCGAAGTTGGTCGCATTATCGCCAATGCGAATTCCGGATTCACCACACCCTACGCAGTCTCGGCAATTTTCAGCACTGCGTCGATCTCGGCCATCACCGTTGCCGGCAGCGGCCCTTTCTCCAGCGCACCGAGATTGTCCTCGACCTGCTCGGGCCGCGTGAAGCCGGGAACCGGCAAGGCGATTGCCGACTTGGCGAGTATCCAGCCGAGCGCGCCTTGCGCAAGCGTGCGTCCGCCCGAGGTGAGCAGGTCGCGGCTTGCCGAGAGCCTTGACAGATAGTGCGGGTTGGCGGCGCCATCCCTGAAAAACACCATCCATTCGGCATTCCCGCCGCGCACATCGTTGGTGGGCAGCCGCATGGCCGGCGTGTATTTGCCGGTGAGCAGCCCCATTGCCAGCGGCAGCCGGCTGAACGAGACGAGGTTCTCGCGCGCCGCAACGGCCATCAGCTCGTTCGCCGGGGTAAACACATTGAAGTCGTTCTCTACGGCGACGAACCCTTCGCGCGGCGCGTAGGCGGCAAGCCGTTCGCGGTGATCGGTGCTCCAGCCGAAGCCGCCGATCTTGCCCTCCTGGCGCAACAGGCCGAGCGTATCGAACACCTCGCCGGCGCGCTCGATCGGATACTCGTTGATATGTAGCAGCACGACGTCGATACAATCCCGCTGCAGGCGCTGCCGCGAATTGTCGATCGATGTCCGGATTGCCGCGGCAGAGGCATCCTCGGGTGCGATCTTACGCGTTTCGGGATCGCCGAAATAGCCGACCTTGGTGACGATGACGGCTTCGTCCTTACCCCTCAACGCCCGCCCGAGGATCAGTTCGGCATTGCCGGCGCCGTAGGCGGCAGCCGTGTCGAACACCCGCGCGCCGATCTCATAAGCCATCGCCAGCGCGGCTTGCGACCTGATATCGTCGACCTCGCCATAGATTGTCGCCGTGTCACGCCAACGCGCGGGGCCACCCGCCGCCCAGGTGCCGATGCCGATGCGCGGTACCGAGCGGCCACCCCAAAGCATCATCATCTGCATGCCCGGCTCCTCAACGACGCAAGCTGGCGTGGCGGGCACGCTCGCGGATCTCTTCGCGAGAAATGCCGGCATCCGCCAGTGTGCTGTCCCGGGCCTGCCTCAAGCTCGCAAGCGTCTGGCGATAGGCAATCCAGCGGGCGAAACGGTATCGAAGTTCATCCAACATGATCGTCTCCTTTGGCACGCAGAATGCCCGCCCGGGTTGGTCGAAAGCGCAAAGCCTCTGCGCGAATCGCATGCGCGATCGAAAGGGCTGCGCTCGCTTCTTGGCCAGCCGAGGCGCTTGTCCCTGTCCCGCCAGGCAGGATTGTCCAACGCCTCCAATGCCTGCATACTTGCGCACGATGCCCGCTTTGCGCTACAGCCACGGTCGCAAGGAGTTTTTCATTTCTGCAAAAATGGATATCGGCTGGGACGATCTGAGGTTGTTTCTCGACGTTGCGCGGCTGGGTGGCTTGAGCGCAGCGACGGGAACCACGCGCCGCAGCGCAGCCACCCTTGGACGACGCGTCACCGCGCTCGAAAAGCAGATCGGCGAACCTCTGTTCGTGCGCCAGCAGACCGGCTACCGGCTGACCCCGGTCGGCGAGGAACTGCTGCGGCGCGCCGAAGACGTCGAGGCGGCAATGCAGTCGCTGACCCGCTGGC